>JAQGMS010000506.1 GCA_028292245.1 Ramlibacter sp. | reverse complement strand
TCGTCGGGGTCTCCTTGGTCAGGTTGGCACCTTCCAAGGGAACCGGCGGTGACCCGCCGCTTCAAGACCGGGCGAATTTACAGAACGGATGATGCACTATCCCGCCGGGGCTGAATCGCCGGCTCTTCGACCGATACAAAATGCACAATTTGTCAAGGGTGCGACAAATTGTCCCTTGCTCGGGGCGGTCCAGACAACGCGTCGCGGAGATGATGGTCTGCCGGGGACATCTTCCTCCTGGGCCTCGTCGGCCCCCGCCTCACTTAACTGCTTTACCTGGCGGGCAATGAAACCGTTCGCCCGACGGCCGTTCTGGGGCTCTCGTCAGCCGGCGCACCCGTTGCATTGGAACGCGCCGGGGCGCCGGGAATCCGTGCCGGGCGAGGCGAGACTCCGCAACGCCATAGCCCGTGCGCGGACCCCGGTGTGGGCCGCGTCGCTGCCGCAACATTCCTTGGAACAGAGAAGGCTGGGCTGCGAGGCAGGCACGAGCGAGGGGCCAAACCGCCCCATTTCGCACCGGTGGCCCGGAAAATACTTGAATGATGCACATCAATCGATGGAGGATCCTGCCATGGTCGAGCGAAGCAAACGCGGATTCGCGGCGATGGACCCGGAGGAGCAGCGCGAGATCGCCAGCGAAGGCGGGAGGGCCGCCCACCGTCGGGGGACAGCCCATGAGTTCGATTCGGAAGAAGCCGCCGAGGCGGGACGCCGGGGCGGGGAGGCGGTGAGCGAGGACCGCGAGCACATGGCCGAGATCGGCCGCAAGGGGGGCCGGGCGGCTCACCACCGCAACGCCGCCTTCTACCATGAATCGGCAGCCTACCACCACCGCCAAGCGTCCAGGCTCCATGATGAAGGCGATGTCGAGGAGGCCGATCGCCACACCCGGACGGCCCACGGCCACAGCCAGACGGCCCACGAGCATAGCCGTCGCGGATTCGCGGCGATGAATCCGGAAGAACGGCGTGAGATCGCCCGCAAGGGAGGTCAGGCATCGCACGGAGGACGAGGCCTGGAAGGGTATGAAGAGGACGAAGGGAGGGAAGGAGGGGAGGGCCGTCGCGGTGGCGAGCAATCGCGCGGCGGGCGGAATGGCGGCAGCTCCGAGCAGCACGCTGCGGCCGGCCGCAAGGGCGGCCGAGCAAAACAGAGAGCGGACGACGAGGATCAATACGAATAGGGGCCGGAGGCGCGGTCCGTTTGACGGACCGGCGGAGAGGCTCGTCCAGGGCGGAGCCCTCCACACCTGTTGGGACGGGTCCGGCGACGCCAACTCGCCCGGGTCCGTCCCATACGTGGCCTCGCATCCCCTTCGACCGCTCCCATCCCAACCCGTGCAACCCCTGACCAGTCCTTCGACGGGCCGGGGCCGGTCGGAGGGGGTCGCGACGGCTGAATCAACGCGTGAGGCAGTGAGAATAATCGACAATTTCTGTATATTAAACATTGCTAATTATTATATCAATCGGAGACCGTTCTCTCGCCGCTGTTGTCTTACTCCGTCCGACACCCGCACATTTTTGCCGGGGACACCACCAGTTGTTAATCGACGGCGCGTCGCTGTGTACGGTGTGCCAGTACCTGCAGGCCTCCAGCGGGAGCCGCATGCAGTGCGACGCCTCCCCCCACGGCATCCACAGGGTGATCTGGGTTGGCCGCATCGACCACCGCCGGCCCTATGCCGGTGACGACGGACTGAGGTTCGAAATGGCGGCGGATGCGCCGCCGGAAGTCGTCGCCCGGTTGATCGGCACCCCCCCGGCCGCCGAGTGGATACGGGTAGAGAGGAAGATACGAGAGCGGGGCTATCACTTCTTCCCGGTGAAATTCTCGTAGTCGTTATGGCTTCCCACCCAGTACCAGACGTTCGTGTCTCCATCGATCACGTACATGGCCCGGTACTTCTGCGTGATCCGCACCGACCACGACCCAGCTCGATGCCGACCCCGGATCGTGTCTTCCAAGCTATGGCGACCCAACATGGGGTGATCGGGGTCGCGAAGGAATAAGGCAAACGCCCCATCGGCCAATTCGCGAATCTGGCGAGGGAGCTTGAGGGATAGCTCGCGAAACTCGCGAGTGCGGACGTTCCTATTCTGGAAAACTCATGAAAGTCCGCCGTGAGACCCCCTCTGTGGTCGTCGACGGCCCGGTCGCGGATGTCGGTCAACGCCTGCCCCGCAAAGAATTGGGAGTCAGGCACGAACATCGCTCGGGCCTCTCGATGGGCACGGCGGAACGACTCGATATAGTCGACCTCGAAGCCGTCCGATTCGGCTGCGTCGATCACGGCGGAAACCTTATTCGCCGACTCCAGCCACTCGCGGTACAGACTCTCGATGATCGCGTCCTCGGTCGGGTCGAAAGCCTGACGTCCCGAGAAGACGGCGGCCCGCCGGCTCATGTCGATCACGTCGATGGCGAGGAAGACCCCCACCGCCAAGGCGGCCTTGGCCTCGGCCTTCCGGCATCGCATCGCCCCTTCATGGTCCGCCTTCCAGGACTCAACGTCGCGGTCGAGGATCGCCAAGAGCTGCCTGATATCCTCGGGTGATGTAATAGCCATCGCTGCGGACTCCTTCTTGCGTTACGCACCATCCTAGTGCGTCGGACCGCCCGACGTAAACAAAATCACCCTAGCCGTCAATCTCGACGCAGCCCTCACGTCTCGCGTTCCACCCGATACCGGGGCAGGTTCTTATCGAGGATGTCCGCGGCGACGGCCGACACGGACACCCGACGCTGACGGGCGAGCAACCACAGGCGATCGTGGATGTCGTCCGGGAGATGGAGCTTGCGGCCCCGGGTCTCACCGCCGACCGGCACGCGCTTCTTGCGTGTCTTAGTGGCGGTCGGCTTGGGGCTATCCCCCCTGCCCTCCGACGCCTCGGCGGCTTCGGCCTGGTCGTCGGCCGGAGCCTCGGCGGGGATCGTCTCAGGCTGCATGGTGGGTCGCAGCAGGCCCGTCGGGAGTGCCGCGAGCCCCGTTCGTCGTTCGGCCATCGGCGATGATCTCCAGCACGAGTTCGGCGTATGCCTTCGCCCCCGCAGACCGGGGCGCGTAGTCGAGCACCGACTGATAGCGCGAGTGCGCCTCTTCGATCTTGGCATTCGTCGGGACCGTCGTCCGCCTCACCAGCTCGCCGAACATCTGGCGGAGCTGAGACTCGACGTCCCGGCCGACGTTGTCGTTCCTGCACCTCGTGAGGATCAACGCCGCGATCCGCAACGCCCGGTTGTCCAGGTAGCGGCGGACCTCATCGACGGTGGCTTGGAGCTGGCCGAGGCCGGCGACGGCGAAGAGGCCCGGATCGATCGGGACGTACACTTCCTCGGCGAACACCAGGGCGTTGACGGTGAGGAGCGAGCGCTGGGGGCTCGTGTCCAGGACCACCACGTCGTAGCGATCGCGGACCTCCTCGAGGGCGACCCGCAACCGCCGCTCACGCCCAACCTCGGAAGCCAACGCCAGATTGGCATCGGCGAGCGAGACGTCGGCGGGGAGGATATCCAGGCCGAGCGTCGACGTCGGCCGGATCGCATCGTGCGCGTCCGCCTGGTCGAGCAAGACGGCCCCGATCGTCGGCGACTCCGCCCCCCTGCCCTCCAGGAAGACGAGTGATGCATTCGATTGCGGGTCGAGATCACAGACCAGGACGCGAGATCCAGCCTTGGCCAGGCCGACCGCGACGTTGATCGCCGTGGTGGTCTTGCCCGTCCCGCCCTTCTCCGAAATCATCGCGATCCGTCGCATTGTCGATCCCCCCTTGTTTTGCAGGGAATCGGCATCCGGTGCCGGGGGCCTTGAGGACCAAAGGGCGCCAGTACCACAAACCCGAAGCGCCCAAGCGCCAAGGTCCCTACGACCGTCGGAACCCCGGCCCCTGGGTTCAGTGGTCCCAGAGTGCCACGGAACCACGGTTCGATGAGGCGATGGTTCGATAGGACCACGGGGCAACGGGACCACGGGCCATAAGTGCGGAGGTACCACCGAACCTAAGCACCATCGGTCGATGGCACCACGGGACCGCCGGCTCCCAGGGGCCAAGCCACCGAGGGGCGCGAGTACCGCAGGACGGTAGCGCCACGGAACCAAGGCGTTGGAGCCCCTCGGCCCCGTTGCCCCATAGTCCCACGGTGCGGCGGATCTGGGGTTCCACGGCGCCACGGGGAACCAGTCCTATGGGGCAATGGTTCTTCGGAGTGACGGCACCTCGGTTCAAGGGTGCGACGGGACTTAAGGACTCTGGAGCCGTGGGGCCTCGGAA
>JAQGMS010000033.1 GCA_028292245.1 Ramlibacter sp. | reverse complement strand
AGAAAACTATGGGAAAACAGTCCCGGTCGAGCACGACTTACCGTAAGAGGACCTTATACGCCGACACACACATCGCGCAGGGAGCTCAAGCCGCAGCGGCAAGCCGGGCGAACACCCAGAACGCTGCGATCGACCCGATTGCATATCCGGCTGCGCGTGGCGCCCAAGCCGGCAGGCGTAGCGGCACGACGCGGACAAGGCGCGCCAGCGATAGGACAGCAGTGACGAAGGCAAGTTGCCCGAGTTCCACGCCAACATTGAACGCAAACAGCGCCAGCGGGATCTCACCTTGCGGTAGACCAACCTCGGCCAGCGCGCCGGCGAAGCCAAGCCCGTGCAGCAGGCCGAAGGTGAACGCTACCAGCCACGGATACGACCGCGCCACGGTGTGGCGAGCGCCGCCGCGAACCAGTTCGCTGGCAAGGAACACGATACTCAAAGCGATCGTCGCCTCCACCGGCGCCGCCGGGACTCGGATGAAGCCCAGCGTCGCCGCGGCCAGCGTGATGCTGTGTGCAAGCGTGAAGGCGGTCACAGTGGCCAGAAGATTACGGATCCCGCGCACCAGCAGCAGGAGGCACAGCACGAACAGCAAATGGTCAACGCCGAACAGGATGTGCTCAATGCCGAGGCCAATGTAGGCCGACAACACCATCAGCGGGCCTGCTTGCGCCGGTACGGTGAAGCTCGGGCTGGACGGCGTCAGCCGGGCATTGCGTACGGTGCCGTCGGTGGTCTGGATCCGGACCAGAACGTCGGTCATCGTGGCGTCGAGCCGGTCGATAGCGATCGTCTGCCCCGCCAGTTCGCTGTCGCACTTTACCCGCCCGTGCTCAATGAAAGCGCCGCCAGCCTGCATTGAGGTCAGCTCGCCGACGATGTGGCACGAGGCCGGCAATCGCGGTGCTATGCTGAGTCGGAATTCGCCGAGCGCCGGCACCTTCCAGGTCATTAGGAATTGGTTCGCCGTCGTCTCGCTCAATTCCAGGAATGCCGGCCGAACCTCGTGCGCGCTCGTTGCCCGAGCCACCAGCAGCAACACCGCGATCAGGCCAATCCGAAGGGCAATACGGATCATGGTGTCGCCACCGCCAGATCCTGCACAGTGACCCTGTAGCCGGCAAGCAATGCCTGATATTGGGCGTCCTGCGCCGCGGTGAGGTGCTCGGCGAACCACTCGCGCTGGACTGCCGCTCGAGCCTTCTCGAATGGCGCCAGCGTCGTTGGTTGAGATGCTGTCACCAGCACCAAATGCAGCCCGTAGGCCGATTGCAATGGCCCAACCCAGTGCCCCGGCGCGACCTGCGTCAGCTCCCGCGCGAAGCCCTCGCCGAACTGCGCGACAATCTGATCGAGTGGCATGAGGTTGAACCCCTCACCCAGTGCCATGGGATCTCCGTCAGCCTCCGCCCCCGCTGACCCGGCGACGAGGCGCGCGAGAATTTGCTGTGCATCGGCTTCCGCCGTGCCGCCCCGACGCTTGCTGATGAAGACCTGGCGAAACGAGATCCGTGGTTCGGTGCGAAACTTCTCCGGGTGGGCCTGGAAGTAAGTGCGTAGCTCCGTCTCCCGCGGCGGCGGCACCGTGTCCTCCAACAGAAACTCCATCTTCTGGCGCAACCGGCGGCGGATGATGGTGTCGTCCTTGTCGAGGCCGAGGCCAAGTGCGGTGCGATACAACACCTCCTCACGAATATAGTCCTGGATCTGCGCCTGCTGTTCCTCCGCGTCGGGCGGGCGATGCCAGGTCCGCGAGAACGCAGCGGCCAGGCGGTCGATGTCGGCGTCGCTTACCACGATCTGACGATCGGCCTCGCCGGCATCGGACCCGCCGCGCCCAAAGATCGCGAACAGCATGCCGCCAAGCAGCAGGAAATGCAGCAGCGGCTCGCGCAGCAGTCGAATAAGCACGGCCTCGCATCCTCAGCTCTTCGGCGTGTACCAGATCGGCGAGGTGTAGGCGCGCTGCTGCGCCACCATCGGCACCTCCTTCGGCAGCTGCACACCGAAATGCTTGGCATCGTAGGCGGTCCAGCGCGGTGTCGGGATCTCAAGCACGCGCGCGTAGTAGAAGGCGCGAAGAGCGGGATCGAAGTCCGGATCGGTCCATACCGTGATCAGCTCGGGATCGCCGATGGTGTTGGTCCAGGTGGCGTTCGGCACATCGACCGTATTGCCGACCGGCGGCAGCTTGCCGTTCGCATCCGGCTTGCGGGTCTGTGCGCCGCCCCAGGCAACGTCATAAACCTTCTCGCGCAACGCGCCGTTGGCGTCCTGCCAGCCCTTGACGATCTGGATGCGGTCGAGATTGGCACCAATCGGATCCTTCAATGCGGCCACCAGGAAGTTTGGCGCCTTGCCCGCCGGCGCCGCCGTAAGGTCGCCGCCCATGGGCACACCGCGGGCGTAGCCAATGGTGGCGGGGCTGCGCGTCCTGGCGTCAGCTTGGGCGAAGTCGTAGCCGCCGAAGAACCGCACCACCATCCGCGGACCGGTGGTGCCGTATACTTCCTTGCGCTGCAACGCATCGAAGATCGCTGCTCGCGTATTGTCGGTCGCCCACACCGCGGCGTAGCCGGAGGCGGTCATCTCCCAGCCCATGATCTTCACGCTGCCATCACTTGAGGCCATGAAGGCGTGGGTGGCGCGTGTTGCGCTGGGCTCAGCGCCGCTGTGCTTGCCGAAGAAATTGTCCTGGTCGGCAGTGGCGAGCGACGTGTGTGAGTCGGTCGAACCGATCATGCCGAACTTGAACGGATTGACCCCAAGTTCCTGCTCCAGC
>JAQGMS010000480.1 GCA_028292245.1 Ramlibacter sp. | reverse complement strand
CCGGTGGTGGTGGGTGTCGAGTCGCCGAGCAGGCCCAGCGACGTAGAGCCCAGGGTGACGGGGGCCGTCACCGGGGCCGCGACCTGGGTTCCTGACGCGATCCCGTCCGTGCCTGTAGTGGTGTTGCCGGTTCCGGCTCCGGGTGCTGTGGCGGTTCCGGCGGGGCTGCCGGTGGCAGCTGTCGAGTCGCCGAGCAGGCCCAGCGACGTAGAGCCCAGGGTGACGGGGGCCGTCACCGGGGCCGCGACCTGGGTTCCTGACGCGATCCCGTCGGTGCCTGTAGTGGTGTTGCCGGTTCCGGCTCCGGGTGCTGTGGCGGTTCCGGCGGGGCTGCCGGTGGTGGTGGGTGTCGAGTCGCCGAGCAGGCCCAGCGACGTAGAGCCCAGGGTGACGGGTGTCGTCACCGGGGCCGCGACCTGGGTTCCTGACGCGATCCCGTCTGTGCCTGTAGTGGTGTCAGCCGCCGAAGCGACGGTGGTGCCGAGGACCAAAAGGCCACCGGTGAAGAGGCTGCAGAGCAAGCCTCTGCGTAGATTTGCGTGCATGTTGGTTTCTCCTGAGCGAGTTGGTGTGGGCTACCCATGGCAGCCCGGTTGGCCGTGTTCTGCGCCTGCGGGAGGGCAGTCAGGTCCCAACTAGTCAGGAGAGGAGCCGGGGTCAAAAGACACCGGATTCGGGGCATGCTGGAGAGGTCCGCTGATCGGGCCAGCACCCGTCAATGCGTCGAGCTGGAACGGCCTGGCCACCAGTGCTGCAGGTCCGGACCCGCCGGACTGGGTCTGGCTGCCTACGCCCGACCCTGCTGGTACTGAGAGCATGTCTCGATCACGGAGGGGGTGGGCAGGCGCGTCCGCGTCCGTCGGGACTGGGGCTTCCGAGCTGGCGGACGGCCCGAAGCTGCCGTGCGTCAGCGGGAATGATCTCGGGAGTGCGTCCGGGACGCCGACGCCGGAGCCTGCACCCGGCGCGGGGTCGACCAGGGATTCGCCTTCCAGGCGCGGCGAGTCGGTCAGGACATCTGCGGCAGGGTCGAAAGTCGGTGCGATTGCGGTTACAGCCGGCGTCGACACCGGCTGGACCGCCACGGCAACAGGTGCGTCCACGATGACAGCGCGGGCCTCGGGCAGAGTAACGGAGGCAATGCTGGAATCGAGCCGAGTGACGGTTGCCGCCACGACCGCGATGGTGCTGTCCTCCAAGGCCATGGCCGGCGAGACAAGCGAAGTCGTGATGTCGGGAGGGATGACATCGCTCACTGAGGGGAGGACGGCGATGGTTTGATACGCGGTGCCGCTCACGACGTCGAGGGTCGCAGTGGCTCGACCTGCGGTGCCGCTCACGACGTCGAGAACCACTTGCGAGGGCGCATGTGCTTCGGCCCCGGGATCAGGTTTGGGGGCCGGTGCGACAACGGAAGCGACCGTTGAGTTGAGGCTCAGTAAGGATCTGTGGTCTTCGCCTGTGTCGGCACTGGCCGCGGTCATGGACAGCGCCAGCCAGGCCGTCGCGGCGGCCGCGCCCAGCAAAACGGGGCGAAATAAGCGCAGCACGCGCCCAGAACGTCGTTCGTTCACGTGCAACACCCCCAGGTGTGACGTTGAAACCGAGACCAATGAATCAGTACTGGGCAACAGCCTACGCACGAATGTTCCGAATAGTCCAGTGAAGCAGCAATCGAGACTGGGCGTCTGCCGCGCACCGGCCGGACCTCAGCCCGGGGAGCCGGCGGCGCCGCACACATGAGTCGGCATGAACCTTGCCGAATACATGCCGCAGGCCCTGGCTGCCCTCGACGCCGAACCGGAGTCCCGCCTCGCGGTCGCCCTGGACAACCTGAAACGCGCCGACGACAATTACATGCGGCGGGGTCGGGTTCGGCTCTCTGGAGACATATGCGCTGCTATCGGCGTTCTCCGTGTCGGATCCGTCTGCGGGGAATGGTGAGCGGTCTTATCCGGAGATGAGTTCCATCAGCGGGCCTTTATGAAGGGCGAGGTATTTCGTCGCGGATCCTGTTTGCCCGGGCGTCGGTCAGTGTCCCGGTCAGCGGACGTGGGGCGCCACGCAACAGCGCGTTGGCGTGGTCTCCGTTCAGTTGGAGCCGGTTGCGTGATCCTTCCGGGAGGTCTCTATGCGAAGTGAGCGCCAAAAGCTCGACGGATTCGAGATCGGGGGCCCGCGCACCGAGCATGTCCCGTGGCTGGCATCCCAGAGTTTTAACATCGGCGGCGGCCCGGATGCCGGGTGAAATGTCACGGTGAATCGGAGGTGGACTATCTGCCGCCTGATCGGCTGGCAATAGCCGCGGTGACGGTGCACGCCTCGGGGGACTGGGTTGATCAATCGCACCGCGCTTGTGGCTCCGGGTCACACATCCCATTCCGCTTGGTAATCGGGGTGGTTTTTGTAGCCTGCGGCGAGGATATTCAGCATGGACCGGCGGGCGACGGCAATCGTTCCTGCGGCCTGCCCGGTGCCGGTGGTCCCTTCCTCATCGGCCGCTGCTTTCCAGTCCGCCAGGATCGCCCGTTTCTGAGCGCATTCAGCCAGCAGCGCTTCAGTGAGGGACGGGGGGACCACCATTTCGTCCGTTGTCAATCTGTGTAAGTTTTGGCCCCACGTAGAGTTCCCGCACTCGATCCTCTTTTCTTCTTCGGCGATACGGGCCTCTAGAAATTGGACGATATTCATGCCCTCCACTCTTCCAGCCTTGTCCAGTCAACGGTCCGGGTTCATGGTCATTAATCCGTCAAGGCCACTCACCCAGCGCGACCCACGAAAATCCGCGTGGATTCAGGTACTGCCTTCAATTGCCGGGATTCCTGCCCGCTTGATCGGGTTGCCAGTTGAAGGCGCCCCGCCCAGGCTGATCTGCGCGGGGTGTAACGGTTCCCGCAATATGAGTGGTGCGGCCCTGCTGTATGACCGTGGTCAATACCAAATCGATGCTATTGGGGGAGAAATGTCCGATCCCGTCTTTGAAGGAGCCGGGAGGTTCCAGCGAGCCCAGTCCTGGGGGCGGGTGGTGGGCCGGCCGAGGAAGTAGCCCTGCACAGCTGTCACGCCGAGAGCGGCGACGGCTGCCAATTCGTCATTGGTTTCGATCCCTGCGGCGATGAGCGCTGCTCCGAGCTGCTCGGCGAAGCCGACCATGACCTCGCCGAAGGCGTGGCGGAGAGTGTCCGTATCGATTCCGGCGATGAGGTTGCGGTCCAGTTTGATGATGTCGGGTTGGAGCTGCCTGATGTGGCGGATCGAGTCGAAGTACGAGCCGGCATGGTCGATCGCGAGCCGGATTCCGCGCTGTCGCAGGGGCGCCAGCGCGGCGACCAGGGCGGCGGCCTGCTCCGCGGTCAGGGCTTCTGTGAGTTCAAGGACCATGCGGTCAGGGGCCAGCATGGATTCCTCAAGCAAGCCCGGCAGCAGGGGGTCCAGGCAGGTGGCCGGGGACAGTTTCAACGCCACGTAAAGGTGGGTCGGGAGGTGCTGCGCGGCGGCGAGGGCGGACTCCACGGCCGCGAATTCGAGCTCGCTCCCGAGCCGTGCTTCGGCGGCTTCCGCGAACCAGTAGCCCGCGGTGTTGCTCCCGTCGGTGACGAACCGTGTGAATGCTTCGACGCCGACAGCGGAGCCGGTGGAGAGTTCGTAGATCGGCTGAAAAGCGGTCAGCAGCATCCTGCCTTTCAGGACCGCCTCGATCCGCGAGACGCGCGCCGCCGCGGCCAGAGCCGGGGTTCCGGGCTCCGGCTCGATGGCGGACCCGACGGCCGGGGGTACCACCTTCGAGGTGCCGGCGGGGATCCTGGTCAGGGACCTGAGGGAAATCAGGTGTTCGGTCAGCGCTGTTTCCGGGTGCCCGGGATAGGCGGCAACGTGTTTGCGAAGCTGATCCCTGACATCGCCTTGCTCCGGCGTGGGGTCTGAGAGCACTGTGTCGATAATGGCCGAGGCCTGGCGGCGTATCCCCAAAGTATGATTGCGGGAAGGGCCGCCGCGTGCCGAGTCTGCGGGATCTTGGCTTTCGGAGGATGCTGGCAAGGACGACGGATCCATGGACATGGGCTATTCCTTTGTTCCCCGTTCCGGCTGAGCCCGGAACTGGCCCGACTGTTCCGGAATCCAGTGTCCGGATTCCGGAGGCGGAAGGACGTGAACGGATGGTACCACGGTATCGACACGTGTGGCGACACGTGTGGCCTCCATCGTGGTTAGGGCACGGAGCCAGCTCTGTGCGCCCGACTTCCGCGCCCGCTGCGCATGGATGGACGACCGCAGTGGCGCGATCGCCGTCCGTACGGTGCTCGGAGCCCAGACGGCGCCCGATAGGCAACGCACCCATCGTCTTCCAGCTTCAGCGGCTGCCAGTGATGTTCGTATTCATCTAGGAAAGGACCCAACGCTGCCCGAGCACCGGTACGCGGGTGCCGGTCGAAATGAGTGATGCGGACACGGGCAGGGCTTCCGGCATTCGGCAGCACATGCCTGCGCTCCATCGCAGCACCCGCCGGAAAACACACCCCGGTCACGTAGAGGGTTCCGTCGTGTCCGACGGCCGCCTCCTGGGGTCCGCCCGGCACGGGGATGTCTGGGAGCCGTCGGCCTTGGAGACGCGCATGTATCCGACGAGCACGGGATTCTCCTCTGTTATTTATACGTTCGTTTAAGTGACAGCGCGATTCCAAATCTGTGAATCGCAGCGGTAAGTGGCGGCGTTTTCACAGCGCTAAATGGCGGCCTTTGGTGTCCTTAAGCCGATCCCTGAGGGGGCGCCCGCCCGAGTGTCTGCTTGATGAACAGCGTTCGCCCCCGGGCAGAGGCCCGGAAATCGGAACCGTCTACCGCACCGCTGTGGTTCTCGCGCCGTCATCGCTTGGACTCGGCCCGAGGCCGACCGCCGGTCCTCCTGATTGCCCCAGCGCTTGTTCGATCGAGTCCCGCACTCTGGTGCTGTTCGGTCCGGCTCGATAGCGTGGAACGCATGGCCATCAGACTTGAGAACGTCGGCATTGCGGTTCGCGACCTGGAGGCGACGATCGCCTTTTTCACCGACCTCGGCCTCACAGTCGTCGGCCGTGACACGGTCAGCGGCGAGTGGACCGACACCGCCGTCGGACTCGACGGCAACCATGCCAACATTGCGATGCTCCAAACACCAGACGGTCACGGTCGCCTGGAGCTGTTCGAGTACATCCACCCCGAAGCGATCGAGTCGAGACCCACTCGTCCGAACGAGATCGGGATGCACCGCGTCGCCTTCTCAGTCGACGACATCGACAAAGCCCTTGAGATAGCCGCGAGGCACGGCTGCCGGCCGCTACGCGGTGTGGCAACGTAC
>JAQGMS010000347.1 GCA_028292245.1 Ramlibacter sp. | reverse complement strand
ATTATTACAAATTGCTTGACACCGTTCCAGGTGTGAAGGCGTTCCGCCCAATCGAAGAAAGCCAATGCCCACTCGTCAAAGTGAAATGATTGGGTGGTGGATGCGCAATTTGAGGCAGCGCCTTCGTGGCCCTCTGGGAGGTGCTCATCGAAGTTGCCCGCGTGTCCGTTAGTCGCCAAACGTGCCGATCAGGACGTTCTCTTGGGTGTACCCAACGCCGGAACAGCATATGAGCTCTTCCGTTTGCGGTGGTCTACTGGATAAAAAATCCGGCGACACGCCGACTTCGGGAAAGGACAGCAGACGTTCGGTAAGGCCGGCGGGGCCGAGAAAGATCGGCGGGCCGGCGAGTCGGAAGGACGCTGCCATGGAGCATGCTTCGCTTGTGGTTTGCTGCAGGTCGCTGGCGCAAAAGCTCCTGTTCGGTAATGCGAGCAGTTTGTTCAGGATATCGCTGTCGGTCTGAACACCCCCGATTATATCGCAGCGTCGAGGGTTTATCCGGTTGAGCTTCGAGCGATCAAGCTGTCGGCCAGCGACAGACCGCTTCTGGCGCAAGGCGGTCATTCTGCCGCTGGGCGATAAACTAGAAGTCCCGCGCCACTGCGCTGCAGTCGGCCAATGGCCGATTTGTTCCGTAACATCTCAACTGCGAATGGCCCCTGTTGGCGCGGAGCGGTCATTGACCGAAGCCCTAATGTCAGTGATGCGCAATAAGAGACGTGCGCCAAAAGCTGAAGTCGCAGACCGCTTCGGGTCAGCCCTGATTTCGATCGAAAAGATATAACATTGCCGAAAGGCTTGGCAGAAAAAAGTAGCCGCCGCCGCGAACCGTAACGAAGCTCTGCATGTCATGCAGCCGCAGCGGCCCCAATGGTGTTGGAATGGTGAAAACGCCGGCCTTGGGATCCTGCGAGGCGGCAATCGGGTCAGCCTCGTCCTTCAGGCCATGGAACGCAGGAGATCCGATCCAGGTCTGTTGAACGAATTCGAATTGCCGTTCCAGGTCGGCGCAAAGGCTGGTGAACATCAGGCCCTGATGCGGCTCGCTATCCCTTGCCGATTCATACTCGTACGTCCTTCCACGTCGCAGCAGGCGGTGGCGGCTGGTAATTAATTGCTGGTCCGGGTCTTCCGGTTGCAGGCTATCGCGCGGGTTGGCGCGGCGGATATGGGCGCCGAACGGGCAGTGCAGGCCCTGCGGGTCGTCCGTGGCATACGAAAAATCGTT
This sequence comes from Ramlibacter sp., assembly GCA_028292245.1. Taxonomy (GTDB): domain Bacteria; phylum Pseudomonadota; class Gammaproteobacteria; order Burkholderiales; family Burkholderiaceae_C; genus Ramlibacter. The sequence goes on along the minus strand of JAQGMS010000347.1, from coordinate 4,970 downwards.
CTCTGGTCTGTCGTCCTGATCCGAATCGTCGTCCCTTTGGGCGCCGGGGCTCACGACGAGCGGCGTTCCGTCCTGCCATCTCCCCATCAACTTCGCTGCAACCCACTTGCCGTCGTATTGAGATAAGCTCTGGGCCTTCGTGTCGGTGAACTCTCTGAACCCTTTGACATCCTGGGCGAGTTGCCTGACCACGAGAAAGCTGCCGTTGCGGCCAAAGTCTCGCAGCGCCGAATCGCCATTCTCGAAGGATGGAAATCGGGATGGAACGCTCGCCAGCACGGTAGGAAGGCGGGTCGCCAGATCCGTATCGGCTCTTACGACCGCGGTCGGGGGGTAGTAGTTCTGATTGTTGCGATAGCCGAGAATGAATTCGCCTGGCTCGACAATGTCCCGGGTCGGGGCGCCTTTGGAAAAGCGCTGGGTCCCCCGGATGACCGGCTGGGAGATGCCATCGCGGAAACCGAAATGCTCATAGTCGATACCTTCGTCCGTGGGTTCGGTCAGCGTTACATGGACAAAGGCCCGCTCTTCTCCCCCAAGCTTCTCGGCATGAGCGTTCAGCATGTTTATGCATCGCTCCCTGGACTTGCCGTAAATAAGGATAATGGCGTCGGCTTGCGTCTCGGCCCTTGTGCCGGCTTCGGGATTTTCAACGCACCCCTGCCCCGACCACCGCCACTGTTGCGGCGCCGACGTTCCGAAGTCGCCGAGGATCCGGCTTCGATTGGCCATTCCCATGTTGAATGCATTCTGGAACGTGGCCAGCCCGTCCTGATTTTCGGGGCCGGGCACGCCAAGTTTGGCCAGGCCGGCGGCGGTGAAGCCGACAAATGTTGCTTCCTTGCGCATCTCCGGGTCGGTGCTGAATGGATGATCGCCGAAAGTTATCAGGCACGGGTTGTCGCGGTCATACAGGGGCACGCTGCCGTGCTCTGCCGGATTCTCGGCGCCCTTGACCAACTTTTGCAGCCAGGCCGCGCGGGCGCTTGCCTCACTGGGAAGCCGCACCAGGGCACAGGCGACATAGGGCAGCGTGCGCAGGCCCCGGAATACCAGCGACTGCACTTCATTGGCTTCAATGGCATAGTCGGGACGCGGGATCGAGCCGAAGCAATCGAGCCAGGCGCGGGCCTCCGAATCGGTTGACGCGCGCGCCAGCCCGTCATGGATAAGTGCGTTGGTGCGAATCTGATCGGTGGTGAGATGACAAAAGCGGGTGTACCAGAACCGCGCGACCACCTGCTGACGGCGCACCCAGCGCTTGAATCGGTCGCCATCCCGGGCGCCGTCGAAAACAAGGAATCTGGTGCGCGGAAAGCCGACACCGTTGCTCCATGCCGCGCTCTGGCCCCAGTGGGCCTTCATGATGAAATCCTCCAGATAGCTTTCCCAACTGCCATCGTAATTGGCCTGGAAGATCAGCTTGTCGCGGCCGGGCAGCCGGAACCATTTGGCATAGTGGATGGTGCCCATGTTGAGGACAAAGCCGGGACGAAACAAATTCAGCGCCAGCTGCTTGATGCCCCAGAGCGACAGCGCGAGCGCGAATTTACGAAACCAGCCAGGCTTCAGCGGCGTCACAGCCATGAAATGGTTTTGCGCGAACCCGGGGAAGTCTTCGAATCTGGCAATTTTCTCGATGTCCGACAGCTTTGGATTCTGGTCGTCCGGGATGTCGCGGTTCTCATGGCGGCGAAGCAACCACAGAAAAGAAGCCGCGACCAGCGCCAGCAAGAACGTCGAAGCAGCGAGCGCACCGATCGCGGTGAAAAGTATCCGGCCGGCAAGGCCGATCCACGTGGCTGCATCGATCGCGCAGTAGATCGTTGCGCCTAACAGAAGGGTGACGACGATCACCGGAATGGCCAGGTACCAGAACGCCTGGGTCTTGAGGAACTTGGCTAGCGCCTGTCCTTTGGTGCATTGGGTCCATTCGGAGATCTGGAGCTGCCGCCTGCTGGGGACGATGAGGAAGTGGGCAAATTTGGCGCCGCGATCGAGCAGGTCCTGTAGTTTTTTCTGGTCATCGCCCGCTGGCATCTGCGCCGCCGCAGCCTCAAATCGCTGGCGCTGGCGAATGAACGTCCGAACAAAATTCAATGCCTCCATGGCGCGGCTTCCGATACCCTGGTGAAGGGTCAGGAAGTAGTCGAGCACGTCGCTGGCGAATGCCGACAGCGATGCCTGCATTTCGATATTGGGTACGGAAAACTCCTCCGTGCCGTTGAAGTTGAGACCGATCGCGCCCCACGGCTGGGTTTTCAGATCGAGCACCTGGCCGCCAAGGATTTCGGCGAGCGGGGATCCTCCAAGCGGAGTATTTTGGAAGATCGGGCCAAGTTCATTGCCGGCAGCGGAGGCAACCTTGCGAATTGCCGCGTCTGTCGCTCCGTCGACATTCAGTTCAAGTAGCAGATGGGGTGCAGGCTCATTGGCATCGCCGGCCTCGATCAGGGAAAGCGACGCAAAGTGAACGATGCCGGTCGCATCGAGTATGCTGCGCATCGTCCGCCCGGCCGGGTTGCCGAGCGCGGCGATCTGCTTTTCGATAGCACCGCAATCGACGCCCTGCTTGAGAGGCGCACAGATCGTCAGCATGTTTTGCGTTGCTGGCGACACGGCCGGATCGAATTCCATGTCGAGCCAGCGCGGGAACGGTCCGACCCACCTGATGCCACGCCATCGGAACGGGCTCCATTTGGGCAAGCGCAGATCGGTCTGCGACAACAGGATCATGAAAATCTCGGTGATCTGAGCCATCGCCAGATGCTTTCCGAGGCATTCATGGGTGAAGTCGCCGAACATCAGGTCGGTGGAGGAGGGCGCCCGGTCGGCCCTGAACTGGCCGGGAAATTGAATCGCCCGGCCATCGCGCAGGGCCGACATCGTCGACACCATCAGCACCGAGCCCTTGGGCACGGTTCGCTGTCGTGACGTGCCGGACGCTATGACGGCGTCTTGCCTTGCGTAGCGCCATTGTCCGGGCGCGAGCGCCGGGTTGAGCCGCGCCGCTTCGAACAGGATCGCCTGCAGCTCCTGCTTCTCCTTGTTCTCCGTTTTTTCGGTTCTACCCCTGTTGACCTCGTCGATCGTCCGGGCGTTGCGGGCCCGCTCCTTGGCCTCCTGCAATGCGTCCGGCCGGCGTAGCAATTCCTGCAGGATCTTGCCGGCTGCGAGCGTGTTGGTGGGAATAAGGCCGGTCACCAGCCCGATCATGATGGCGCGGATTTCGCCGTCGGTGACGCCTCTTGAATTTTTTAACGCAATCAGCCGGCTCAGGACGGTGTCGGGCGCGCGATATCTGTTCGCCACTGACCGATCGATAACGGCGCGAATCCGCGCCGATCCATTGATGGCCAGCTGGCGTGTGGCTGCGTCGCCGAACGGATCGGCAAACAGCAGCGCCGAGATCGACATCGCCCACACCGCAAATGCGTCGGGGTCGTCCAGCTGCAGTCCGAAATAGCGCGCGCAGGTCTCGGTGGCGACCCGGGTAATATAATCCTTCATGACGTCGATGCGCCCGCCCGACATTCGAATCAGGGAGTTCGCAAAATGACGACTGAGGTCGGCGACGAGTTGGGCGTCATCCTGCTTCATGACGGCCCGGATGATTGCGTTCTGCCGGTCGTGCTTGTCGCCTTCCATGCCGAGGACGAAATTCTCTCCGCCGGCGAGTTCGGTCATCTCGCGCCCGTAAGGCACTTCGAAGGCGTCGGGGTTTTTCAAGACATCTTTGACGTCACTGGCGCGGGTTACGATCACCAGCCGGAAGAATTTCGGGTTGGGCCAAATCGCGCGAAACAATGCAAGCGCCGCCACAAAAAGCCGGTCCCGCAGCCACAGGCTTGCGCGTCGGCGCCAGCCGTCGGCTCCGAGCTGGTCGAGATCGAACGCTTGTATGGTTTCGGTAATCGTGGTCTTGCGCTGTGCCTGTTCGATCGCGGCGTAATATTTCAGTGTAAGCATGTCTCACCCCAACAATGACCCGGCCGCTGCAATAACGAGAACCTAGCTCAATTCGACAGTCGCTCCGTCACGACTGCCCTTGAGCCAGTCGGTCCCGCTGCCCGGCACCATTTTCAGGCCGTCGACGAAATGGTCGATCCATCCCCGGTCCACGAACGGCAGCCATTCAATGTATTGCCTTGAAAAATTCGGCTTTACCGACAGCAATTCGTCCAGCGCTTCCCGCGCGGCGGAAAGTTCGGCGCGTCTCGCCAGGGCGTTGATCTTGATGACGTGCGCGTACCAGTATGCCGGACGGCGGGCGATCGCATGTTGGGCGTGTTCGATAGCATCGTTCCACCTGCCGAGCAGGCTGAAGGAAAGCGCCAGTTCCGCGAGCGTGTAGAAATTATGAAGGTCGTTCGAGTTCAGTCGCAGCGCGGCCCGAAGATTGGGGATCGCCTGTTCCGGCTCGCCGGAAAGATTGAAGCTTCCTCCCAGATGGGCGCGAGCCAGTGCAAGGCTGGGATTGAGCACAATGGCCTGTTGCAGCAATTCTCTGGCCTCTATCGGATGCCGAAGCCATATTTCGGCGACGCCGGCAAGCATGTAGCCGCGGCCGTCATCGCGATCGGCATAGATCGCACTCTGCGCCAGCTTCCTCATTTCCAGAATGCGCTCTTTCGGCTGGCGGCCCGCCCAGATCGCCCAGCCGAGTGCAAATGTCGACTGAATCAGGGCTTCCGGAGAATCCGGATCAAGCGCAAGGGCTTCGGCAAACAGCTTTTGCGCCATTTCGGAATCGGCCCGGGTGAGCCGGTTGAGATGCCAGCGTCCGCGCCAGATCAGGTCGCTCACCGAAAAGCTGTCGTGCCGCTTGCTGCGGGTCCGAATCTGCTCGGCGTGGTCGATCCGGGTCTCGAGATGCGCAACCAGCTCGATGACGAACTGTCCGAAAGTGTCCCGCGACGTCAGCGATTCCAGGATGAACCGCTGGGTCCAGACGATGTGGTCGCTTGACG
>JAQGMS010000430.1 GCA_028292245.1 Ramlibacter sp. | reverse complement strand
GTGATCAAGGCCGCCCACAAGCTGATCACAAATGAAGTGAAGAGGCTCGACGCCTCCTTGTTGCAGCGCCTGCAGCAAGCCGGCTTCCGGCTGGAATTCGGCGAAGACGGCACCGGCTGGCCCTTGAAATTCCGCACCCGCGGCGGCGGCTATTATTTCAATGTCGGATGTTCCGAACTGATCGCGGATGGAAAAATCCGGCTGATCCAGGCCGGCGATATCGAACACTTTATCCCCCGGGGACTCGCGCTGAGCGACGGCTCGACGCTGCAGGCTGACCTCGTCGTGCTGGCGACCGGCTACAAGGGCCTCGACCACGTCGTGAGCTTGCTGTTCGGCAAAGCCGTCGCCGAGCGGGTCGGGCCGATCTGGGGTTTTGACGGCAACACCCAGGAGCTTCGCAACATGTGGACGCGCACCCGCCAGCCCGGCCTGTGGTTCACCGGCGGCGCATTTTCGCAGTGCCGGATCTACAGTCGCTTCATCGCGCTGCAGATCGACGCCATCGAGGCGGGCAAGCTCGAGAAATAGCGGATTGCTTCAGGCAATCAGGGCGTCACCAGCCGGCATTTCGAGGTCGCCAGCGGCTGGAAGGCTTCGTCGCCGGGCACGGTCTCCTTCACATTGTAATAGTCCCACTTGTCCTTGACGTCGGCGGGCGCCTTGACCTGGACCAGATACATGTCGTGGACCATGCGTCCGTCGGCGCGAATATGGCCATTGCGCGCGAACATGTCGTTGATCGGCGTCGACTTGAGCTGCTTCATCACCGCACCGGCCTCGTCGGTCTTCGTCGTTTGCACCGCCTTGAGATAGTTCATGACCGCGGAATAGGCGCCGGCCTGCACGAAATTCGGCATCTTGCCGAACTTGGCAAAGAACCGCTTGCTCCACTGCCGGGAGGTGTCGTCGAGATCCCAGTAGAACGGCTCGACCAGCAGCATGCCCTGCGTCGCCGCGGCGCCGAGCGCATTCACCTCGGTGATCGTTCCCACCAGCGGCACGATGGTCTGGCCCGGCGTGATGTTGAAATCCTTTGCCGCCTTGATGGAGTTGAGCAGGTCGGCGCCGGCATTGGCGAAGCCGATGACCTTGGCCTTCGAACTCTGCGCCTGCAGCAGGAAGGAGGACAGGTCGGTGGTGCTGATCGGGTGATAGACCGTGCCGACGACGGTGCCGCCCGAACGGGCAATCGCCGCCGAGGCTTCGGCCACCAGCGACTTGCCGAGCGCATAGTCGACCGCGACGAAAAACCAGGTGTCGAGGCCGAGCGATTTGACGATCCGCGACTGACCGTTGGCGAAGGAATAGGTGTCCCAGGTATAGCTGATGGTGGTGGGCGAGCATTGCTCGTTGGTCAGCCGCGTCGAGCCGGATCCGGTGACGATCAGCATCCGGTTCTTCGATTCCGCGACGCTGGAGACCGCGAGCGCGACACCGGAATTGATCACGTCGGTGATGAGATCGACGCCGCCGGTATCGTACCACTGCCGCGCGATGCCGGTAGCGATGTCCGGCTTGTTCTGATGATCGGCGGACACCAGTTCGACCTTGAACGGCGGTTTCGCCGCTTCGACGAAATCATCGACCGCCATCTGCGCGGCGGTAACGGCGCCGGCGCCGGCCAGATCGGCGAACACGCCGTTCATGTCGGTGAGCACGCCGATCCGCACCACGCCGTCGGAAATCCCCGGAGCCTGGGCGGCGACCCCGGCACATCCGGCGGCGAGCGTCGCCGCCACCAGGGCCGCGCGCGAAAATGCTGTCTTCATCTCAATCTCCCCTGACCGCGGTATCGCGCGGCGCTTCTTGTTCTCGCGCTTATCGGAGCGCGCTTGCTATTCGGCCGCCTGCGGCCTTGTATCGTTGCGTCGCAGCTTGCGCTGCGCCCAGTCGGCGACTTCGTCCATGGTCGAGCGGGTCTCCGGAAGGAACGGAAAAATCGTATAGACGTGGACGGAATCCTCGACCAGCCGCAGCGTCACATCGACGCCGGCCTTTTCGGCGCGTTCCGCCAGCCGCGTGGTGTCGTCGAGCAGGCATTCGCCCTGCGTCGCCGTGACGAACAGAGGCGGCAGCCCCGTGAGATCGCCGAACAGCGGCGACACCAGGGGATCGGTCGGCTCGTGGCCCTGGAAGTAGGACGCGCCCATGAACGTCAGGAGATCGCGATTGGCCGCCGGATCGTCGCCATTGAAGGCGCGCACGCTCGGCCCTGACAGCGTAAGGTCGGCAAAAGGCGCGACGGCCAGGATGGCTCCGGGAAGCGGATCGCCGGCGGTGCGCAGGGCCAGCGCCAGCGCTACGGCGAGGCCACCGCCGGCGGATTCGCCGGACAGCAGAATCGAACTCGCCGCGATGCCGCGCGCCAGCAGCGCGCGATAGGCGGCGATCGCGTCGTCGATCGCCGCCGGATAGGGATGCTCGGGCGCCAGCCGATAATCGACCGTGTAGCAGCTGCCGCCGACCGCTGCCGCTAGCCGGCTCGCATATTCTAGTGATCCCTTCGCCGAACCGATCAGATAGCCGCCGCCATGGAAATGCAGCACGACATTGCCGCGCGGTGCGTCCGATGCGGCGACACGGAACGCCTTGACGTCGCCAAGTTCTTCCTCGACCGCCTCGAAATGGTCGGGCAGCGGAAAATTCTCGGTCAGGAACCGGTCATAGGCCTCGCGCAACCCGTCATGGCCGCGCGCGACATCCTCCGGCCGGAACGCGTACTTCCACAGTTCGAAGGCGCGCTGCCCTTCCGGGCGCAGCAATCGCTTGCCCTCGCGCAGGCCGGTGACGTTGAGCACCTCACCGGGCGGTCCCTCCGTCGCCTTGACGACGTTGTAATCCCAGGCGAGGCCCCAGCTGGTTTCGGCGAGCGGATCGATCCGCGCCATGCCCTTCCAGCGCCCGTTGCGGTTGCGCACGCGATCTGTTTCGGACTCATGCATCAGCTTGACCGCGGCGCGTGCACCGGCCTGGATACGCGTTGTCCGCGGAAGCCGGCGATGCTGGTATTCCAGCAGCGCCCCGGGAACGTCATCCTGCCTTCGCGCCAGCACGCGCGCGAAAGTCCAGGCGTCCTCGATGCTCTGGCCGGCCCCGGCGGCCAAAAACGGCACCATCGGATGCGCGGCATCGCCGAGCAGAGTGACCCGGCCGGAGGTCCAGTTGTCGATCGGATCGCGGTAGTACATGCCGGTGATGAAGACACTGGGGCAGGCTTCCAGCATGGCGCGAGCGCGCGGCTCGGCATCGTCGAACGAGCGCAGCATTTCGGATATGTCGCCGCTGTCGGTCCAGGATTCGCGCTGAACTTCCTGCGCCGGCACCGACGCCAGAACGCTGTAAAGGTTCTTCGGCCGCACCCAGTAAGTGATCAGCGTGCGGCCGGGGCCGAACCAGTAATTGCCGCGCTCTTCGAGGCCGAGGCCTTCGAGCCGCTCGGCCGGGATCAGCGACCGCCACATCAGGATGTTGGCGAAGTGCTTCTCCTCGGTGCCGCGCAGATGCTGGCGCACCGCCGAATGGATGCCGTCGCAGCCGACCAGCGCATCGCCGCGCACGATCTCGCCCGTCTGCAGGCGCACCTCGACGCCGTCACGGTCCTGAGACACGCCGACACAACGCGCGCCCAGCCGCTTGGCTTCCGGCGGAACGGCATCGAACAGGATCTGGACCAGATCGGCGCGGTGGATGTTGTACATCGGAGCGCCATAACGCGCCGCCGCTTCGTCGCCGAGCGGGGCCTGGTACAGCATGCGACCGCTGCGCAGGTCGCGATAGTCATACGAAAGGGGTTTGACGCCGACGGCGCGGATTGCCGATTCGAGACCGATCTCGCGCAGCACGATCGCCGCATTGCTGGCGATCTGGATGCCGGCGCCGATTTCGGCCATCACCTCGGCTTGCTCGAGCACAACGGCGTCGATCCCGTGGTGACGCAACGCGATTGCGGTCGTCAATCCACCGATACCGCCGCCCGCGACCAGAATCCGCATGGTGTTCTCCGCCCGGTAGGTTTAAGCTTTTTCACTTAATTCGCATGAGCGCCCAGAGATGTCAATCAACCTGCAGTCGGGGGTCCGCGCCGCACCCGCCGACACCAAGAGCCAGATCAAGGCGGCGGCGCAGTTGCTGTTCGCCCGTCACGGCGTCGACGCGGTCACCATCCAGCAGATCGTCGCCGCGGCGGGTCAGCGCAACAACGCCGCGCTGCACTACCATTTCGGCAGCAAGGAGGAACTGATCCGGCAGTTGGTGGTCGACGGCGCAGCGGTGCTCGATGAGAGGCGGCAGGGCATGCTGCGTGACCTTGAGGCCGGCGGTGGGCCGCAGACGATCCGCGAAGTGCTGCTGGTTCTGGTCATGCCGGTGATCGAGCTCGGCGACGACGACCGCTGGCGCGGCTATATCCGTTTCATCTCGAACTTGCAGGCATCCGACCCCAGGACGCTCCGGGAAGCACTCAACAACCGGTGGAATGCCGGCTACGTCGCCTGCTTCACGCATCTGAAGCGGATGCTGCCGCTACCGGCAGCCCTGGTCGATCAACGCCTCTCATTGCTGTCGATCTATTCCAACGCCATCCTGTCGGCGCGCGAGGCGGCGCAGGAAACGCGCAAGGGCAGCAACCGGCTATGGGACCAGCGTTTTACCACGGAGAATATCCTCGACACGCTGGAGGCGACGCT
>JAQGMS010000310.1 GCA_028292245.1 Ramlibacter sp. | reverse complement strand
CCGGGCAAGGTGCCGATGACCGTCGTCGCCCAGCGCTACGGCTACTCGGTCCACTACGAGGTGATGAACGACAAGGTGGGCGAGGCGTTCGCCCAAGCCGCCAACGAGGCCAACCTGCGCGTGGCCGGCCAGCCGCGCATCACGGAAAAGGAACAGTCGCCCGAAGGTGAACTGGCATTCGACGCCGTGTTCGAGGTCTATCCCGAAGTCACGATCGGCGACCTGGGCACGGCCGAGGTCGAGAAGCTCAGTGCCGAGGTGACCGACGCCGCCATCGACAAGACCGTGGAAATCTTGCGCAAGCAGCGCCGCACCTTCGCGCAGCGCGCGCAGGACGCCGCGGCCCAGGACGACGACCGCGTGACGGTCGATTTCGAAGGCAAGATCGACGGCGAGACGTTCCAGGGCGGCAAGGCCGAGGACTTCCAGTTCCTGGTCGGCGAAGGCCAGATGCTCAAGGAATTCGAGGATGCGGTGCGCGGCATGAAGGCCGGCGAAAGCAGGACGTTCCCGCTGGCTTTCCCCGAGGATTACCACGGCAAGGACGTGGCGGGCAAGCAGGCCGACTTCATGGTCACCGTCAAGAAGATCGAGGCGGCCCACCTGCCGGAAGTGAACGAGGCCCTCGCCAAGTCGCTGGGCATTCCCGACGGAACGGTCGAAGCCCTGCGCGCCGACATCAAGAAGAACCTCGAGCGTGAAGTGAAATTCCGCCTGATGGCGCGCAACAAGCAGGCCGCGATGGACGCCCTGGTGTCCAAGGCGAAGCTGGACCTGCCCAAGTCCAGCGTGCAGGCCGAGGTCGACCGCATGATCGAAGGCGCCCGCGCCGACTTGAAGCAGCGCGGCATCAAGGACGCCGACAAGGCGCCGATCCCCGACGACATCTTCCGGCCGCAGGCCGAGCGCCGCGTCCGGCTGGGCCTGGTGGTGGCCGAGCTGGTCCGCAACAACAACTTGCACGCCAAGCCCGAGCAGATCAAGGCCCATGTGGAAGAACTGGCGGCCAGCTACGAAAAGCCGACCGACGTGGTGCGCTGGTACTTCAGCGACAACCGGCGCCTGGCGGAGGTCGAAGCCATCGTCATCGAGAACAATGTCACCGAGTACCTGCTGTCGCAGGCCAAGGTGGTCGAGAAAGCCGTGTCGTTCGACGAGCTGATGGCGCAGCAGGGGTAAGGCAGGGTCTTGTAGTCGGGGCGCCAGGCCCCATTTGCTTTTGGCATAAAGTAGACCCAAGCAACCCGGAGTTTTCCCCCATGAGCGCACTTGAAACCCAGGCCCTCGGCATGGTGCCGATCGTCATCGAACAATCCGGCCGCGGCGAGCGGTCGTACGACATTTACTCGCGCTTGTTGCGCGAGCGCGTGATTTTCCTGGTCGGGCCGGTGAACGACCAGACCGCCAATCTCGTCGTGGCGCAATTGCTGTTCCTCGAGAGCGAGAACCCCGACAAGGACATCTCGTTCTACATCAACTCACCGGGCGGCAGCGTGAGCGCCGGCATGGCGATCTATGACACGATGAACTTCATCAAGCCCGACGTCTCCACGCTGTGCACCGGCATGGCCGCGAGCATGGGGGCCTTCCTGCTGGCCGCCGGCGCGAAGGGCAAGCGCTTCTCGCTGCCCAACTCGAAAGTCATGATCCACCAGGTGCTCGGTGGCGCCCAGGGCCAGGCCACCGACATCGAAATCCACGCGCGCGACATCTTGAAGACCAAGGCGGTGATGAACCGCATCCTGGCCGAGCGCACCGGCCAGCCGCTGGAGAAGATCGAGCGCGACACCGAGCGCGACTACTTCCTCGACGCCGACGAAGCCAAGGCTTACGGCCTGGTCGACCAGGTGATCGCCAAACGAGCGTAGTTTCGGTTGCACCGCAGCAACGGCGCTTCCTGTTACGCAGGAGCGCCGTTGTTTTTTTCACAGGTCTCTCCGGTCGTCGGATGAGCGGGTCCGGCCCAGCCGTGGCGGCCCCCCTTATTTGGTTATCATTGAATCTCCAGTCACGAGGCACCCATGGCCGAGAAAAAAGGCTCTTCCAGCGAGAAAACGCTTTACTGCTCCTTCTGCGGCAAGAGCCAGCACGAGGTGAAGAAACTGATCGCCGGGCCTTCGGTTTTCATTTGCGACGAATGCATCGACCTGTGCAACGAGATCATCCGTGACGAGTTGCCCGCGGGCGATGAAACGCGCGAGGCGCGCGGCGACCTGCCCACCCCCAGCGAGATCAAGGCCAACCTCGACAACTACGTGATCGGCCAGGAAACGGCCAAGCGCACGCTGTCGGTGGCGGTGTACAACCACTACAAGCGGTTGCGCCACAAGGAAAAGGCCAAGAAGGACGAAGTCGAGCTCACCAAGAGCAACATCCTGCTGATCGGCCCGACCGGTTCGGGCAAGACGCTGCTGGCCCAGACGCTGGCGCGCATGCTCGATGTGCCGTTCGTCATGGCCGACGCCACGACGCTGACTGAAGCCGGCTATGTCGGCGAAGACGTCGAGAACATCATCCAGAAGCTGCTGCAAAGCTGCAACTACGAGGTCGAGCGGGCTCAGCGCGGCATCGTCTACATCGACGAGATCGACAAGATCTCGCGCAAGTCCGACAACCCCTCGATCACCCGTGACGTGTCGGGCGAGGGCGTGCAGCAGGCGCTGCTCAAGCTGATCGAAGGCACGATGGCCAGCGTGCCGCCGCAAGGCGGGCGCAAGCACCCGAACCAGGATTTCCTGCAGATCGACACGACCAACATCCTGTTCATCTGCGGCGGCGCCTTCTCCGGCCTGGAAAAGGTGATCGAGCAGCGCACCGAGGCCTCCGGCATCGGCTTCGGCGCCTCGGTCAAGAGCAAGGCCCAGCGCAGCCTGACGGACGTGTTCCGCGAGGTCGAGCCGGAGGACCTGATCAAGTTCGGCCTGATCCCCGAACTGGTCGGCCGCATGCCCGTGGTGGCGACGCTGGCGGAGCTGAGCGAGGAGGCCCTGGTGCGCATCCTCACCGAGCCCAAGAACGCGCTGGTCAAGCAATACGGCAAGCTGCTGGGCATGGAAGGGGTGGACCTCGAAATCCGTCCCAACGCACTGCGCGCGATCGCCAAGAAGGCGCTGGCCCGCAAGACCGGCGCCCGCGGCCTGCGCTCGATCCTGGAGCAGTCGCTGATCGACACCATGTTCGAGTTGCCGAATACGGCCAACGTAGACAAGGTGGTCGTGGATGAGTCCACCATCGACGAGAACAAGCCGCCTTTGCTGGTCTACCGCGAAGCTGCAAAAAAGGCCTAGCCGGCTGACGGGCGTTCCGATCCCAGTGATCTTTCGCACAAATCCAACCCTGCAAGCCGCATTGCGATGCGGACGGGTTGAAAATCCCCCATTCCAGTCCATATTCGACTGGACGAACTAAAGGATTTCCATGTCCGGACACATCGCATTGCCCGCTGAACCGATCGACCTGCCGCTGTTGCCGCTGCGCGACGTGGTGGTCTTCCCGCATATGGTCATTCCGCTTTTCGTGGGCCGGCCCAAGAGCATCAAGGCGCTCGAGGCCGCCATGGAAGCGGAACGCCGCATCATGCTGGTGGCCCAGAAGGCCGCCGCCAAGGACGAACCCGCCGTCACCGACATGTTCGAGGTCGGCTGCGTCTCCACCATCCTGCAGATGCTGAAATTGCCCGACGGCACCGTGAAGGTGCTGGTCGAAGGCCAGCAGCGCGCCCGCGTCAACCGCATCGAGGACGGCGAAAACCATTTCTCGGCCAACGTCACGCCCGTCGAGACCGGCGAGAAGGACCCGAAATCGAGCGAAGTCGAGGCGCTGCGCCGTGCCGTGATGCAGCAGTTCGACCAGTACGTGAAGCTCAACAAGAAGATCCCGCCGGAAATCCTTACCTCGATTTCCAGCATCGACGACCCGGGGCGCCTGGCCGATACCATCGCGGCCCACCTGCCGCTCAAGCTCGACAACAAGCAGATCGTGCTCGACCTGGCCGACGTCAAGTTGCGGCTGGAGAACCTGTTCGAGCAGATCGAGCGCGAGGTCGACATCCTGAATGTCGACAAGAAGATCCGCGGCCGCGTCAAGCGCCAGATGGAAAAGAACCAGCGCGACTTCTACCTCAATGAACAGGTCA
>JAQGMS010000341.1 GCA_028292245.1 Ramlibacter sp. | reverse complement strand
CGGACTTTCCAACGGCGGCCAGCACAGCACAGGCCATGTGGGACAAAAAGACCGGTCAGCACGTGGACGGGGTGATTTCCATGGACCCCGTGGCACTGGGATATGTGCTCGATGCCACAGGGCCAGTTCAGATCAGTAGTCCTGAACTGATCGCCCTCGCCGGGAGTCGGCTGCCGACTAAACTCAGCGGCAAGAACGTGGTTCCAACCCTTCTCTCCGACGTGTACGCCAAAATCGCCGAGCCACAATATCAGGATGCCTACTTTGCGGGGGTAGCGCAAGAAATCTTCGGTGCACTTTCAAGCGGAAAGGGCGACGCCAAAGGCTTGATCGAAGGCATCACCCGAGGATCGTCGGAAGGCCGGATCCTTCTTTGGTCCGGGGCTGCTCCAGAACAATCGGTTATCGCCAAGTATCCACTCAGCGGATCAATCGCCGGTCCCAGCGTCTCCCCCGCACAGTTCGGGGTTTACTTCAACGACGGGACTGGGGCGAAGATGGACTACTACGTCAAGAGAACGGTCCAGCTCGTCGAGGAATGCACCGGCGACGAGTACGGGCAAGTGAAGGTCCGCGTCACTAGCACAAATACTGCACCCGCCGACGCAGCGACTTCCCTCCCTGCCTACGTGACAGGAGACGGCGTTTTCGGTGTTCCGGCGGGAACAGTCCGAACGAACGTTGCGGCATACGGGCCGGTCCAGGCAAACGTGGAATCTGCAGTTGTTGATGGGACGAAGTCAAACTTCGGCTCCTACTTACACAGCAACAGGCCGGTTGCCATGGTGACAGTGAGCCTGGCCCCGGGGCAAAGTAGCAGCGTCGAGTTCACGTTCGGAAAAATTGTCCAGCACACGGAACCTAATTTGGTTGTCACCCCGACTGTTCAGGCTGTCAAAGACGTGGTTTTGGCGACCGAGCCCGTGGTTTGCGGCCCTGCAAAGTAGACATTGCGTTAATAGTTAGTAAAACGACTTGATTCACTTTGGTAACAGGCGTCACGGGGTGCTATCGTCTCTTTGGACATCAACATGAGATTTCAACCTGCGGCCACTCGGGGTATCGGAAATCTCGCCATCGCATGACTTTCGTATATACGGTCTCAGGGGGACACATGAAAAAATCACTCGCAGCAATCGCACTCGCAGGGTCCATCGCATTCGTCGGAGCAGTTCCGGCAATGGCGGCGGATAGCTACCCCGCACCGCCGGTGCAGGGCACCGTTTCCGAGGGAACCGTAGCACCCGGCAAAACCTTCACTTTCTCCGCCTCAGGCTTCGTTCCCGGCGAATCCGTCACCATCACGGTGACGCTCAGCCGAGCTCCGCAGGCCGTGGGCGCCAGCTTCTCCGGTGGTGCCAGCATGGCTGTACCGGGCAAGATCAACCTGCCGCTGGCCACTCAGACCTTCACAACGACTGCGGATGCCAACGGCAACATTTCGTTCCCCGTCAGCATCAGCGAAGCGGGCACCTTCACCCTGGTGGCCACCGGCGTCTCCGGCAAGACCGCAACCGCCAGCGTGACTGTGGCTGCCGCTTCGGGTACCGGTGCCGGCTTGGCAAACACCGGGGGCACGGCTAACGCCGGTGCCGCCCTCGCCAACACCGGTGCGGACACTAGCCTGGTTCTCTGGTCCCTGGTGGGCGCAGGCGCACTGGCTGCCGGCGCAACCTCCGTAGTTGTGGTCCGTCGCCGCGCCAAGGCTAGCGCCGCCGCGTAACGGCTTACAAGCACCAATCAGGGTGGGCAGTTCCCAGGGAATCATGGGAACTGCCCACCCTTGTTTTTTCTCCAAGCAACTCCGCAAATCCCACCAATAGGCCCTCTTGAAGCTACTGGAAAAGCCATTGCTGTGGCGTGCAGTTCTCGCCGCAATGCTGGCCGTGCTGGCACTGGTTGGCCTCTGGCCGAGCCCCGTGGACGCGCCAGCCCAGGGAACAATCGCCAGCGCTCTGGACTTCCTGCACGCCCACGGAATCCCGGGCTGGATCAATTACTCGTTCGTGGAAAAATCAGCCAATGTGGTGCTTTTCGTTCCCTTCGGCGTCGCCACCTCCTTGGCTTACCCGGACAAACGGCGGTGGCAAAATGCCGCCCTCGGAATCGCGGTGTCCGGCTGTATGGAGCTGGGGCAGTTGCTGTTTCTTCACAACCGGTTTTCAAGCTTCGCTGATGTTGTCACAAACTCGGGAGGCTCTGTCATAGGAGTTCTCCTGGGGACGGCCGCACTTCGCACCTACCACCAGAAACAGGCTCAACGCTTCAAGCGTTGAGCCTGTCCCCGCCCTATCCCCCAGCAGCAGCGGCCGCGCCTCGCCGCGCGAGGCGGCGCCAGCGGCGTCGTCGTACGCCCTCCCGAGGTCCTAAAACGCCTGCTCGTCCAGCGAGTTCGGCTTGCACGGCAGGTCCCGCAGCGCCGGGCGTGACGGAGCAGGCGTTTCAGCTAGGATGCAGGAGTGGGCTTTCCATGACCGATACAGAATTTGTGACGCCGGGGGCACGGGATGTGCTCGTGGGCGTGCTGACTGTCCAGGTGATATTCGCCCTGACGGCCGGCGCCGCCCTGATACTGGACCCCGCGGGCATCTTGGATCGTCCCGGAGTCCAGGTG
>JAQGMS010000483.1 GCA_028292245.1 Ramlibacter sp. | reverse complement strand
CTGGCGCTGGCGCATTTCGGTTGCTGCGCGGCGCATTCGGGCCCGATCTTCCACATGGTGAGTTCTGCGATGGTCTGCGGCATCGCGCCGATGACGGCGGTCACCGTCTACAGCCTTGCAGGGCTCTCCGGACTCGGCGGCCGGCTCGCACTTGGCGTGATGGCGGACCGCATCGGGGCCAAGCCGGTGCTAGTCGGCGGGCTTTTCGTGCAGGCCTTGTCCGTGGCGACCTATCTCGCCGTCGGCCAGCTCGGCGAATTCTACGCGCTCTCCGTCATCTTCGGCCTCGCCTATGGCGGGGTGATGCCGCTCTACGCCGTGCTGGTGCGGGAATTTTTCGGCGCGCGCATCATGGGTACGGTGTTCGGCGCGGTTTCCGCATTTGCGAGCCTCGGTATGGCGCTGGGACCATGGGCCGGCGGATGGGTGTTCGACACCTTCCACGGCTATACTTGGCTCTATGTCGGTTCCTTCGGCATCGGGCTCGCGGCGGCCGCGGTGGCGTTGAGTTTCCCCAGAGCGAGCCGGCCGTCGCAACCTGCGCTCCAGCTCGGGCGGGCGGCGGCCTGACCAGGGGTCGGCCGTCCCCGGCCATCTTGATCGGCGACGGCGGATAGGCCACCATTGCGCTCCCGCCGACCAAAAACCAAAAAACTGCGAGGAACTGCATGAGCCAGCGCCCGGGTTTCGAGCTCATCGAACGTGCGCGTTCGCTCCAGCCGCTGATCGCGCGGGAAGCCGATGAGATCGAACGGACGCGGCGCCTGACCGCGCCGGTGGTCTCCGCCCTGATCGAGAACGGACTTTATCGCGCGCTGCTGCCGCAAAGCCTCGGCGGCAGCGAAGCGCCGCTCGAAATCTTCATGCAGATGCAGGAGGAGATCGCAAAGGCCGACGCCTCGACGGCATGGTGCCTCGGCCAATGCTCGGTCTGCGCCATGACGGCCGCCTATCTTGATCACGACGCGGCTGCCGAGATCTTCAATACGCCGCCCGGCATTCTCGCCTGGGGCGCGATCGCCCATGAAGTGAAGGTGGTGCCCGGCGGCTACCTCGCCAATGCGCGCTGGGAATTCGCCTCGGGCTCGCGGCAGGCGAGTTGGCTCGGTTCGCATGTCCGGGTGGTCGAAGCCGACGGCTCAACACGCAAGAAGCCGGATGGCTCGCCGGAGATCCGCACCATCCTGTTCCCGGCGAGCAGCGCCACGATGTACGATGTCTGGGACGTGATCGGGCTGCGGGGCACCGGCACCGATTCCTATTCGGTCGAGAACCTCGTGATTCCGGAAAAATTCGCCGCACTGCGCGACGATCCCAGAGGCTTGCGCGAAACCGGCCCGCTCTACAAGCTGACCACCAACATGGTGTTCGGGATGGGTTTTGCCGCCACGTCGGTCGGCGTCGCCCGCGCCATGCTCGAGGCCTCGATCGAGCTTGCCCGCAGCAAGATGCCCCAGGGCCTCGGCGCCATGCGCGAGAACAACGCCGTGCAGGGCCTGATCGGGCGCACCGAAGCCAGCCTGCGCGCCGCGCGCGCCTATCTCTATGCGACGGCAGCCGAGGTTTGGAGCGATCTGGAGCGCGGCGATCCGATCACCGAAGAACACCGTATCGCGCTTCGTATCGCCGCGACCTGGACCATCCATCAGGCCGCCTCGGTGGTCGATACCGCCTATCACATGGCGGGCGCCACCGCTGTGTTCAACGCCAACAAGTTCGAGCGCCGCTTCCGCGACATGCACGCGATCGCGCAGCAGATCCAGGCCCGCGATACCCATTATGAAGATGCCGGCAAAGCTATTCTCGGCTCGAAACTCGGCACACCGCCCACCACGCGCTGAGGGGGGTTCGGTCGCACCCGGAACCCCGGCGCGCCATGCGCGTTTCGCTGTTTGGCAACCCCAACAGCGAGGGAGAAGTTCATGCCCCGCGGCGACAAATCGGCCTACACCGACAAGCAGAAACGCAAAGCCGAACACATCGAGGAAGGTTACGAGGACCGCGGCGTCGGCAAGAAGGAAGCCGAGCGGCGGGCCTGGGCCACGGTCAACAAGGAAACCCGTGGCGGCAACAAGCGCGGCTCCGGACGCGGCGTTCCCGACACCAACGTGTCCTCGAAACGCGGCGGCCGCATCGGCGGGCCGCGTGGTGGCAAGGCTGCCGCCAACAGGCCGGCCGCGGCGCGGTCCCGATCCGCCAAGAAGGCAGCCGCCACCCGTAAGAGAAACGCCAACGCGAAATCCGGTGCGCGCAAATCGGCGCGGCGGAAATAAACGTCTCGAAACCGCTTCCGTCGGTCTGGACCGTATTCCAGGATTGTCGGAGCAACAGCCTAGGCAAAGGTTCGAACAGCGCGATGAGCAGCCGGCCGGGATCGTCGCAAAGAGCCCGCGGGTAAATCTCGCCGGCTTTTCCGGATCCGGCGTCGACGCGATCGGTTTGGGACAGGCGCTGAAGCCCCCCTCCATGGGAGGGGAAGAAAGCCTCACGCCACCAGCGCGGCTTTGTCGGCGCTCTCCGCCGGCGATACAATGCATTGCGCCTGCAACAGCGCGACAATCTCGGCGTTGGGCCGCGCCCGGCTGAACAGGAAGCCCTGGCCCTCGTGGCAGCCTTCGGCGCGCAGGCAGCTCAATTCGGCTTCGGTCTCGACGCCTTCGGCGGTAATGGTCACGCCGAGGCCGATGCCGAGGCTGACGATCGAACGGATGATCGCCTGCGCGTCGCGATTGGCGGCGAGGTCGCGCACGAACGACTGATCGATCTTGATCTTGTCGAACGGGAAGCTCCGCAGATAGCTCAGGCTGGAATAACCGGTGCCGAAATCGTCCATCGAGATCCGCACCCCGAGCGCGCGCAGCGCGTGCAGCGTGGCCAGCACCTGACTGCTTTTTTCCAGGAGCAGCGTTTCGGTGATTTCCAGTTCGAGCCGCCGTGCCGGCAGTCCGGATTGCTTCAGCGCGTCCATCACCACCGATAACAGATTGCCGACGCGAAACTGCAATGGCGACAGGTTGACCGCGACGCGAACGTCGTCGGGCCAGCGCGCGGCGTCCATGCAGGCGCGCTGCAGCATCAACCCGCCGAGCGCATTGATCAG
>JAQGMS010000474.1 GCA_028292245.1 Ramlibacter sp. | reverse complement strand
TCATGACGATGGCGTGCGGCCTGACTCCTCGCCGGAGACGCTGGCGAAATTAAAGCCGGTGTTCGAGCGGCCCTGGGGCCAGGTCACCGCCGGCAATTCGTCGCAGATCACCGATGGCGCTTCGTGGACCATTTTGGCGTCGGAAGAAGCGGTGGCAAAACATGGGCTCAAGCCGAAGGCTGTTATCGTCGACAGCCAATGGTCGGCGCTCGATCCCTCGATCATGGGCCTCGGGCCAGTGTTGTCGGCGACCGAACTATTGAAGCGCAACAGATTGTCGCTCGGCGATATCGAGACCTGGGAATTGAACGAAGCGTTCGCCACGCAAGTGCTGGGCTGTCTTGCCGCCTGGAACGACGACAAATTCTGCCGCGAGATTTTGGGTCTCGACGGTGCGGCCGGGACCATCGACCACGCCAGGCTCAATGTCGATGGCGGCGCCATCAGCCTCGGTCACCCCGTCGGCTGCAGCGGCAACCGCATCGTTCTGCATCTGGTCAACGCGATGAAACGTTTGGGCACCAAGCGCGGCATCGCCACCGAATGCATCGGCGGCGGGCAGGGCGGCGCCATGCTGATAGAGACGGTGTGATCATGGATTCAAGGGTCATGGACGTTCTCGCCGACCGGGTGTTGGAATTGGGGCCAAAGCCCGCCGCCGACAGCCCTTATTCAAATTTCAAGCTGACCCGCGACGACGACGGCATCGCCTGGCTGCTGTTCGATCGCGCCGGCGCCAGCGCCAACACGCTGTCGTCCGATGGTATCGAGGACCTCGACACCGTGCTGGCGGCTCTGGAACGCGACCGGCCGGCGGGACTGGTCATACGCTCGGCGAAAAAGTCCGGCTTCATCGCCGGCGCGGACGTCAATGAATTCCGCGGCGCCGCCGATCCCCGCACGGTCGAGACCGCGATCGGTCATGCCCACGAGGTGATCGACCGCCTCGAAGCGCTCAAGATTCCGACCGTCGCCATCATTCACGGCTTCTGCCTCGGCGGCGGCCTCGAGGTCGCACTCGCCTGCCAGTCGCGCATCGCCATCGAGGGCGCGCGCTTTGGTTTTCCAGAGGTGCTGCTCGGCCTGCATCCAGGCCTCGGCGGCACCGCGCGTTTTACGGGCCTGGTCAATCCGATGCAGGCGATGACCTTGATGCTGACCGGCAAGACGATCGACGCGCGCCGCGCAAAATCGCTCGGGCTGGTCGATGCGGTGACCGAAGAACGTCACGTCCGCAATGCCGCGCGGGACGCGGTGTTCGGCCGCCTGAAACGCGCCCGGCCTGGTCTCCTGAACACCATCCTGAATCTCGCCCCGGTACGCGGCTTGCTGGCCTCGCGGATGCGCGCCGAGGCGGAGAAGGCAGCACCCCACGAAAACTATCCCGCGCCCTATGCGCTGATCGATCTCTGGGAAAAGCACGGCGGCGACAAGGCCGCGATGCTGGCGGCGGAAAAGACCTCGTTCGCCAATCTGATGGTGACCGCGACGGCGCAGAACCTGATCCGGGTCTTCTTCCTGCGCGAGCAGATGAAGAAGCTGGCCGGCTCCGGCAGCACCATCGATCATGTTCACGTCATCGGCGCCGGCGCGATGGGCGGCGACATCGCGGCCTGGTGCGCCAATCAGGGCATGCGGGTCACGCTGGCCGACATGAAGGCCGAGCCGATTGCGGGGGCCATGAAGCGCGCCACCGACCTGTTCGGCAAGATCATGAAGAAGCGCACCGACATCCGCGACGCGCTGGATCGCCTGGCGCCCGATATCGACGGCGAGGGCGTTCGCAATGCCGATCTGATCATCGAGGCGGTGCCGAAAAACTCGAATTGAAGCAGAAGGTCTATGCCGGGCTGGAGCCGCGGATGAAGGAAGGCGCGATCCTCGCCACCAACACGTCAAGCATTCCGCTGCAGGATCTGCGCAGCACCCTCGCCAAGCCGGAACGGCTGCTGGGACTGCATTTCTTCAATCCGGTATCGCGGCTGCAACTGGTCGAGGTGGTCAGCCATGACGGCAACAGTTCGGACATGCTGAAGGCCGCACTTGCCTTTGTCGGGGCCATCGACCGGCTGCCGCTGCCGGTCAAGAGCTCCCCGGGTTTTCTGGTCAACCGCGCGCTGACGCCGTACATGCTGGAAGCGATGGTGATGCTCGACGAGAAGATCGACAAATCGGTCATCGACGCCGCGGCGGAAAAATTCGGCATGCCGATGGGACCGATCGAGCTCGCCGATCAGGTCGGGCTAGATATCTGTCTGGCGGTCGGCGACATGCTGCGCTCGAAATTCGGCGATTTGCTGCCGCCGACGCCGGCCTGGCTGCGCGAGAAAGTCGCCAAGGGCGAACTCGGCCGCAAGACCGGCAAGGGTTTTTACGTCTGGAAGGACGGCAAGGCCGACAAGCACATGGCCGCACCGTCGGCGGCGCAGCCGAGCCCGGAAATGATCGACCGGCTGGTGCTGCCGATGTCCAATGTCTGCGTCGCGTGCCTGCGCGAGGGCATTGTCGACAACCCCGACACGGTCGACGGCGCCATGATTTTTGGCACCGGCTATGCGCCGTTCCGCGGCGGGCCGCTGAACTATGCCCGCACCCGCGGGCCCGAGAATGTGGTATCGGCGTTGCGGGCGCTGGCGCAGAAATTCGGCGACCGTTTTGCGCCGGACGCCGGCTGGGAGAATTTCAAGTGACGGACACAGCGGCCGTTCATGCTGCCCCGAACACCGAGGTCGAGCCGCGCGGCGATCTCTGCATCCGCACCCTGGCGATGCCGGCCGACACCAATGCCAACGGCGACATCTTTGGCGGCTGGCTGCTCAGTCAGATGGATATCGGCGGCGGCGTGTTCGCCTCCAAAATCGCAAAATCCCGCACTGTCACGGTGGCGATCGAGGCGATGAACTTCCGCAAGGCGGTCTATGTCGGCGATCTCGTTTCGGTGCATGCGAACCTGGTCCGGATCGGCCGGACCTCGGTCACGGTTCACCTCGAGGCCTGGGTGCTGCGCCGCAAGGAAGTTCGCTCGATCCTGGTGACCGACGGTAACTTCACCTATGTCTCGATCGACGATCAGGGGCATCCGCAAGAGATCAAGCG
>JAQGMS010000227.1 GCA_028292245.1 Ramlibacter sp. | reverse complement strand
CAGGTTGCCCGAGTTGCCGTGCAGGAAGAACACCACGCCGCGCGGGGCGGACAAGCGCAGGTGCGCTGCCGACAATTGCGCGCCGGGCACGTCGATCGTCAATTCGTGGACGTCGGCGTCGTTGGACAGGACATGGTCGGCGGGCAGCGGCGTGGGCTCGAACAGCAAGCGCTCCTGCCGGAACCAGAGCCAGCCGATGGCGGCGGTGTAGACCGCACCGACCGCGGCGATGACCCCCAGGGAAAACAATGCGTACACCATGCTCTTCCCCTTTTTCATTTTATTTCCGGCTCTTGTCCGGATCGCTCGGGCCGATCCGATCGGACAGAATTTCCGCCGGGCGGCCCAGCTTTCCGCTGTCGCCGCCCTGCGCCTCCCAGGTGCCGCCCTGCCCTGTGACATTGCCGCGGGGATGCGCCATGTCGTCGTCGTCGAAATTGAGCGTGCCGCCGGCCACCGGCTCGTCGTCGGGGTTCGCAGCCGGGCCCTTGTCCTGGGGCGAGACCGTGGCTTCGGATTTATCCTTCTTGGCCATTGCGAACTCCTTTGCTATGGACGAAGCATGCGATGCGCCCCTGCTCTTCGATGTAGGAGTTGTGCGGCGAAAAACGTAGGAGCCCCGCGCGGGCGCCGGACAGGCAGCTACAGCAGCGGCCCCAGGATCGACCAGGCGCGCTCGTGCAGTTTCGCCACCAGCGGCCGCGCCTTCCAGCCGTCCAGCGTGATGCGGCGCGACTGCTTGATGTCGTCCTCGAACACCTGCGTCTGGCGCGCTGCGAAGGCCGGGTCGTAGATATTCAGGTTGGCCTCGTCGTTCAGGCGGAACGAGCGAACGTCGAAATTGGTGGAACCCACCGAGGTCATCGTGCCGTCCACGATCATCACCTTGCAGTGGTACATCGTCGGCTGGTATTCGTACATCTCGACGCCGGCCTCGAGCAGCTCGCCCCACAGGCCGCGCGACGCGCGGCGCACCGTCTCGGCGTCCATGTTCTCGCCCGGCGTGATGATGCGCACCTTCACCCCGCGCTTGACGGCCGCGACCAGGGCCTTGCGCGTGATGTCGTCGGGCACGAAGTACGCGCTGGACAGGTCGATGCTGCGGGTGGCCGCGGTGATGGACAGCAGGTACATCATCAGCATGCTCTCGCTGCCCCCGTTGGGCGAGCTGGCGAACATCTGCGCGCTCAGCGTGCCCACCGGCTTGGGCGGTGGGAAATACTCCTTGCCGTGCAGCACCTTGCCGGTGGTCTTGGCCCAGTTGTCCAGCATCACACTCTGCATCTGCGCCACCACCGGGCCTTCGACGCGGTAGTGCGAGTCGCGCCAATGGTCCGGGTCCTGCGCCTTGCCGGTCCACACCGGGGCGATACCCACTCCGCCCGTGAAGCCCACGGTGCCGTCGACGATCAGCAGCTTGCGGTGGGTCCGGTTGTTCATGCGGCCCAGGTTGTACCAACGCAGCGGATGGAACTTCTCGACCTCGACACCGGCCGACTTCATCTTGTCGATCACGGCGTCGTCGATCTTGGCGCTGCCCACCCAGTCCAGCAGCACATGGACCTTCACGCCGGCGCGCGCGCGCTCCGAAAGCGCATCGGCGAACTCGTCGCCGATTTCGCCCGACCAGTAAATGTAGGTTTCGAACAGGATCGTCTTTTTCGCCGCACGGATGGCCTGCAGCATCGAAGGGAAGATCGCGTCGCCGTTGAGCAGTTCGGTCGCCTTGTTGCCGTCCAGGATCGAAGGCCCCAGCAGCAGCCCCATCGAGCGCAGGAACTGCGGATCGTCCACCGTGTACAGGTGCTCGATCTCGGTATCGACCTTCTTCTCCGGACCGGCGAAGTTGATGTAGATCAGCCCGGCCAGCAGCGTGACGGCGACGGTGACGAGGATCAATTTCTTGTGCTTCACGTGGCTTTGCGGTAGTGCCGCGCCATCCTACTGCGCTGCAGAGCCATCGTGGGGTCCTCCTGGTGAGGAAGGGAAGTCTTCCTACAGCCGGCTAGTCCTGCATGAACGCGTTCAGTTCCGCCGTGGACATCGTGCGCTCGAGATAGCTGAAAGTTCCCTGCTCCTTCACCTCGCGGGCCGCTTCGGCCAGGCCGGTCATCGCGGCGCGGTACAGCGAAGTGGCCAGGCTGATGCGCCGCGCGCCTGCGGCTTGCAGTTCCGCCACGGTGAACGACTTGCCCTTGATGCCCACCATGAAGTTCACCGGCTTGCCCACGGCACTGCAGACCGCGCGCACCGCGGCAAGGTCGGGCAGGCCCGGGGCGAACAGCACGTCGGCACCCGCCTTCTCGAAAGCCTGCAGCCGCGCGATGGTGTCGTCCAGGCTCGGGTTGCCGCGCAGGTAGTTTTCGGCGCGGGCGGTGAGGGTGAAGGGGAACGGCAGCGAGCGAGCGGCTTCCACCGCGGCGGCGACACGCTCGACGGCTTGCGGCATGGGATAGAGCGGTGCGTCCGCTTTGCCGGTGGCGTCTTCGATGGAGCCGCCGACGAGACCCGCCTCAGCCGCCAACAGGATCGTGCGAGCCGCCTCGGCCGGCGCATCGCCGAAGCCGTTCTCCAGGTCGGCCGACACCGGCAGGTCGGTGGCGTCGACGATTGCGCGGCAATGCGCCAGCGCCTCGTCGCGCGTCACCTTGCCGTCGCGCCGTCCCAGCACGCCGGCGCTGGCGCCGCTGGAAGTGGCCAGCGCTGCGAAGCCCAGCCCGGCAAGCACGCGCGCCGAGCCGGCGTCCCACGCATTGGCGATGACGAAGGCGTGGCGGCCCTGATGCAGGGCGCGGAAGTGGTGGGCTTTGTCTTGCTGGGTGATGGGCGTGTGGGGCATGGGCGGCTCCTTGTTGCCACAGGATACCGGGCCGCAGTACCCATTTCTGTCATCACGTATTTGCCAGGTACAGCTCCCGGAGCCTTTCCCTTTCGGCTTCGCGCAGGCCCAGCCCTTCCCGGAAATACCCGTCCAACCCGCCGTAGTCGGCATCCACCGCCTCGAACGCGGCCTGCAGGAACTCGGGCTGGACCCGGTACAGCACGGCGGTGACGTGCGGCGGCAATTGCCCGCCGGTCAGCGAGACCGGCTTCAGCCGCTCGTTAGTCAGCAGGTAGTCGCGCATCACGTCCTCCTGCGAGGCATCCAGCGCATGCAGCAGGAGCGCGGCGGCGAAGCCCGTGCGGTCCTTGCCGGCGGTGCAATGGAACACCGTCGGCTCGTTCGATGCAAGGAGATGGCCGAAGAATTCCGCGAAGCGATGCGTGTTGTGGCGCACGAAGCCGCGGTAGGTGTCCTGCATGTGGGCCACGACGTCGGCCGAGGTGAGCTGGTGCCCGGCGGCGAGCAGGCCGTTGAGGGTCTGGACGATGGTGGGTTCGATCGCCAGCGAGTGAACCGTGACCCCGGACAAGGCGCAGATGGCACCGGCCCGTTCGTTCACGCCGCGGAAGTCGAGGACACGGCGGATGCCGAGCGACTGGAGCTGGCGCGCATCGTCCTCGTTGAGGGCGCCGAGGTGATCGGAGCGGAAAAGCGCCGGTTTCAGGAAGCCGGTCGTTCGAAAATTGGAGCAGCCCGCGAGATTCATCGGTCGATTTTGAACGATCGACCCAACGAGATCGCAAAACACGGCAAAAAGCCCGGCACTTGCCGGGCTTCGAAGGGCGAGCTGTTCCTTACTTGCTGCTCTTGCTGCCGCTGGACTTCTGTTCGCCTTGCCGGCTGCTGCGCTTGCTGCTGGCGCCGCCGCGGCTGGCACTGGCCTTGCCGTCCTGCGACGGGCTGGCCTGGCTGGACGTTCCGCTCTTGCGGCCGGAAGACGAGGGCGCGGTCTTGGATTTACGCGATGCCATGGAAGCCTCCTTTGGGTGGTATTGCACGGGCCGCACACCATGCGCGGCCACGAAGCGACTCTAAGGGGATGCGAGCCGCGCGCTGTCGGCATGCATTGCGCATGCCTGTAGGACAGGCCTTCTACGGCTTGAAGTCAGCGCCAGGCCGCCCGCGCACGATCGCGCACTTGCAGGATGGGCGCGGACGGTCTGGTCCCGCCGACCGCGCCGGTCCCGCCCGCTTCCGGCCAGGTGAGGCGCTCGAACTTCTCGGCCATGGCATCGGTGATGAAGCGCGTGCGCGCCGCATACATGTGCCTGTCGCCGCCCCCGCCTTGCTGCGTCACGTAAAAGCGGTGCGGAACGATCAGGTGCAGGTGTTCCTTGGCGCGCGTCATGGCCACGTACAGCAGGCGCCGCTCTTCCTCCAGCTCGGCCTGCGTGCCAGTGGCCATGTCGCTGGGGATGCAGCCATCGACCACGTTGAGCACATGCACCGCCTTCCACTCCTGGCCCTTGGCGCTGTGGATGGTGGACAGGATCAGGTAATCCTCGTCCAGGTGCGGCACGCCCGACTGGTCGCTGGTGGATTGCGGCGGGTCCAGCGTGAGCTCGGTCAGGAAGCGCTCGCGGCTGGCGTAGCCGGCGGCCAGCCGCACCAATTGGTCGACGTCGAGCTTGCGCACCTGGGCGTCGTCGTGGATGCGCTCCAACTGCGGCAGGTACCAGGCCTTGGCCAGTTCCAAATCGGCCGGCCAGGCGACTTCCGGGTTGCGCAACTGCGCGTACAGCGCGGCGAACGCGGCCCATTCGTCCCTGGCCTGCGCCGGCGGCTCGAACTGCTGCAGGACTTGCGTCGGCTCGGCCGCTTCACCCATCGCATCCAGCAGCCGTGTGGCGGTGGCCTGGCCGACGCCGGGAATCAGCTGCGTGACGCGAAACCCCGCCATCCGCCCGCGCGGGTTCTGCGCGAAACGCAACACCGCCAGCAGGTCCTTGACGTGCGCGGCCTCCAGGAACTTGAGGCCGCCGAACTTCACGAACGGGATGTTGCGCCGGGCCAGTTCCAGTTCCAGGGCCGCACTGTGCGCGCTGGTGCGAAACAGCACCGCCTGGCTCTTGAGCGTGCTGCCGGCCTCGCGCTGGCGCAGCACCTGGTCGGCCACCCAGCGGGCCTGCTCGGCCTCGTCGGGCACCAGCAGCAATTGCGCCTTCTGGCTGGACGCCTTGTCGGTCCACAGGTTCTTGGCATGGCGCTCGCGCGCCTCGCCGATCACGGCGTTGCTGGCATCGAGGATAGGCTGCGTGCTGCGGTAGTTGCGTTCCAGCGTGATGATGCGCGCCGGCTGGGTGAATTGATTGGGGAAGTCCAGGATGTTGCGCACCGTGGCGCCGCGGAAGGAGTAGATGCTTTGCGCATCGTCGCCCACCACTGTCACGCCCTGCCCGGTCGGCTTCAGCGCCAGGATGATTTCGGACTGCAGGCGGTTGGTGTCCTGGTATTCGTCCACCAGCAGGTGATCGAAGCGGCCGCCGACCTCCTGCGCCAATTGCGGCTCGGCCATCATCTCGGCCCAGAACAGCAGCAGGTCGTCGTAGTCCAGCACGTTCTGTTGCTGCTTGGCCTCGACATACGCGCCGAAGAGCTTTTTCAATTGGCTCTCCCACTGGCTGCACCACGGGTAGGTGTTCTGCAGCACGAGCTCCAACGGCTCGCGCGTGTTGAGCACGCGCGAGTAGATGCCCAGGCAGGTGCCCTTGAGCGGAAAACGGTTCTTCGTCTCGGACTGGCCTATCTCGTGCCGCACCATGCCCATCAGGTCTTCGGCGTCGCCGCGGTCGTGGATGGTGAAACTCTCCTCCAGCCCGATGCGGCCCGCGTATTCGCGCAACAGCCGCGCCCCGATGCTGTGGAAGGTGCCGGACCACGGAAGATTGGGCAGTGATTGCGTCGGCGGCAGGCCCAGTGCTTTTTGCAGCACGCCGCCGACGCGCCGCTCCATCTCCTGCGCGGCCCGCCGGCTGAAGGTGAGCAGCATCATCCGTTGCGGATCCGCCCCATGGCGGATCAGATTGGCGACTCGGTGCGCGAGCGTGTTGGTCTTGCCGGAACCCGCGCCCGCGATGACGAGCAGGGGGCGCGTGTCCTTCTCGGTTTCACCCGTGCCATGCGCGGCCGCTTCGCGCTGCTGCTCGTTCAGTTGATCCAGCGGATCGGCCGGGACGGGTGTTGCTTGCGGGTACTGCATGGGTGGTCGCTCAGCTGTATATTAATACAGTGGGCAACATTCTCATAGGGTCCGCCTCCTGGACCGACAAGACGCTGATCGATTGCGGACGCTTCTACCCGAAGGACTGCAAGAGCGCCGAGGCGCGGCTGCGCCACTACGCGACGCAATTTCCAATGGTCGAAGTCGATTCCAGCTACTACGGCATGCCCACGCCCGCCAACGCGCAACTGTGGGCCGAACGCACGCCACAGGACTTCATCTTCAACGTGAAGGCGTTCCGCCTCTTCACCGGGCACCAGACTTCGCCGATCGTGCTGCACAAGGACCTCCAGCAGGCCCTCGGGCCCGATGCGCCGAAAACGCTCTACTACAAGGACATGCCCAAGGAGATCGCCGACGAACTGTGGCGGCGCTTTTCGGAAGCGCTGGAGCCGCTGCGCCAGGCCGGCAAATTGGGCGCGGTGCATTTCCAGTTCGCGCCCTGGCTGCTGCGCAACCGCGAAGGCATGGCGCACGTCGAGCACTGCGTCGAGAAGATGCAGGGCCAGCAGCTGTCGGTGGAGTTTCGCAACAAGAGCTGGTTCGATGGCGACAACCTGCGCAAGACCATCGACTTCGAGCGTGGGTTGGGTGTGGTGCACACCATCGTCGACGGGCCGCAAGGCTTCGCCAACTGCGTGCCGCGCGTGTGGGAAGTGACGCAGCCGTCAGTGGCGCTGCTGCGCCTGCACGGCCGCAACAGCGACACCTGGAACATCAAGGGCCCGGCTTCGTCCAGCCGCTTCAACTATTGGTATTCACGGGAAGAACTGGCGGCGATGGTGCCCGAGATCCACCGCGTCGCCGGGCTGGCCGATTCGCTGCACATCGTCTTCAACACCAACTACGAGGACCAGGGGCAGGCCAACGCTCGGCTGATGAGGCAGCTGCTGGCGTAGACTCGTCGCCATCCCTTTGCCTTCCCGAAAGTCCGCATGAAGTTTTCCCCCGCGTTGCTGATTCCGCTGTGCGCCGTCCTGTTCGCGGCGACGGCCGGGGCCCAGCTGAAGATGCCGCGCAATGCGCCGCTGCCGGCCGTTCCCGCCGCGGCTGCGCCTGCGGCCACGGCACCGGCAGCCGCGCCGGACAGCTCTGAGAAGGAGGCCGCCGGCAAGCTGGCCGCCCAGGGCTGGCTGATCCTGCTGGACCGGCGCGACTGGGGACGGGCCTGGGAAACCGCCAGCGGTGTCTTTCGCAACTCGGTGCCGCTGCCCAGCTGGATGGATGGCATCCCGAAGGTGCGCGAGTCCCTGGGCTCCATCGTCGAGCGCACGCCGGCGGAATCGGTCTACAAGACTTCGCTGGAAGGCCGGCCGGAAGGCGAGTACGTCACGGCGATTTTCCTCAGCAAATTCGACCAGCGCGAATTGCAGGAAGTGGTGACCGTCGTGCGCGAGGGCGACGGCAAATGGCGCGTCACCGGGTATTCGACTCGATAGACCAGGTCGCGACGGGGTTGTGCTTCATCCCCAGTTGGGACGGCCCCGCGCCCATCGACTGGGTGGGTCCCGCCACTTTCACCGGCTTGATGTCCGACGGCGCCATCCGCTCGCCCGTCGTCAGGTGATAGCGCAGGGTCGGCACAGTCCTGTCGATCCAGGCCTTCAGCTGCGGGTCACGCGTGTTGAGGCTGGCCCGCTCGAACGACTGCACGTCCTCCTGCTGGTTCTTCAGCGCCACCTGCGCCATGTACTCGCGGTCGAACTTGGCGCCTTGCAATTTGGCCAGGCGATTGAGCGTCTTGCGTTTGTCGTTCGCCAGCATCGGCGGCGCCATGCCGCGTACCTGCAGCATGTACAGGAGTTCGTTGCCGGAGGCCGTGTGGTGGTTGATCAGCGTGGCGGCGAACGACCGCACGGCTGAGTTGCTGGACTTGCTCAGCGCCAGCCGCGAGGCGTCGCTCTCGAAGCGCCCGGTGGCCGCCGCGTCCTTCAGGAATTGCCGCTCCTCGCGCTGCTGCGCGGACATCGGCTTGGCATTCGCCGCCGAGGCAGGCGCGAACAGCGACGGGTTGGCCTTGGGCTTGGCCGGCTCGATCGCGCGCGGGCCGAACGGCGAGGCCGAGGGCGAGGATGAGCGGGCGCCGGCGGCCGGGCTCGGGCTCGGGCTCGGGCTTGAATACTCCGCCTCGCTTTCGGCGCGCGCCGCGCCGGCCACGAGGACGGCGGCAGCCGTGACGAGGATTGCATAGCTCACGCACTTCATCGCTTTCCCCCAGAGGCGCCCGGCTCAAACTGCTGAGGGGCGCTTGCCTCATCTTGTTGAAGGCTCAGCAACGAGCGTGTCGGAAGCAGCCGCATGGCCGCGTAGGACAGCCCGCCGCCGCCCTCCGGCCGCGTTTCTTCAGCCACCCGTCTTGCCGGTGGGGTTGGCGCGATTGCCCATGCTGCTGGCATCGCCACCACGCCCGGCCTGCGGCAGCTTCTGAGCCATCGCAAGGTGTTGGCGCAAGTGCGGCAGCGTCTTGTCGATCCAGGTCTTGAGCTGCGGGTCCTTCACCTTCTCGCTGCCCTTCTCGAACATCTTGATGTCCTTTTCGTGATCCTTGATGCCAATTTCGCGCACGAAGTGCTGGTCGAAATCGGCGCCGGTGCGCTTGCCCATCTTCTCGATGTCCTTGCGCATCCCATGCGGCGGAGCGGCGGGCAGCTCGACGCCCTTGCTGTTGGCCAATTGCACCAGTTCGTTGTTGGCGTCGGAGTGCTCCTTCACCAGGGTGTCGGCGAAGCTCTTGACGTTCGGGTCGGCGGCCTTGCTCGCCGCGAGTTGCGCCACCTGGACCTCGAACATCCCGCCTTCGGCCGCCTTCTGGATGAACTTGCGGTCGGCGCGGACCAGCTTGTCGTCCTTGCGGGTCCCGGCGTTGCGGGTACCTGTGCCCGGCTGGGCCATCGGGGCGGCCCGGCCGCCAGTCATCGACGAGCCGGTGTTGGGGGTTGCGGCCGGGTTCTGCGCCTGCGCGAGCGAAGCCCCGAGCAACACGGCGATGGGAAGAAAACGTGCAGCGATATTTTTCATCTGGCTCTCCTGGAAAGTGTTGTTGGCGAAACACTAGGGCGGCTCGCTGAGCTTGCCTGTCGGACAGCTCCGATTCCATGTAGGACTGCTCGGCCTTACGAACTGCACAGTTCTTCACGCGCGCTTCGCAATCGGAGCACGTTGGGTTTACCTGCCGCGCAAACCATGGAAACACCCACACACAGGAGGCCATCATGGGAAAGAGAACAGTCTGGATTTGCGCCATCGCGGCACTCGCCGGCACCGCCGCGCTGGGCAGCGCACCTGCTGCGGCGTATACATCGGTCGGGGTGCAGATCGGCATCCCGGCGCCGGTGTACGTCTCACCCGCGGTTCCGGTGTATCAGTACACCCCCATGGCGCAAGGCAATGTATGGGTGCCGGGCCACTGGGAGTGGCAGGGCAACCGCCATTCCTGGGTCCACGGTTACTACGCGCATCCGCGCGCCAGCTACCCCACGCGTTACGACCGCGACGGTGACGGCATTCCCGACCGCTACGATCGCGACCGCGATGGCGACGGCGTGCCCAATCGCTTCGACCGGGCGCCCGACAACCGGTATCGCTACTGAGCCCCGGCTGGATCAGTGCTGGTGGGCAAGGTTGCTCACCAGCGTGACCAGCCCGATGCCCAGCAACAGCCACGCGACCTGCGTGGCGGTTTCGCGCGCCGACAAGCGCCGTTGCAGCTGCGGAATCAGGTCGGCGAGCGCGACATAGATGAAGCTGCTGCTGGCGACCACCAGGAAATAAGGCAGGTAGTCGTGCAGCCGGTCCACCAGCCACCAGCCGGTCACGCCGCCCAGGGCCGTGACGGCCCCGGCCAGCGACACCTTGACCAGGGCGGCACTGCGATTCGGGCTGGACAGCCGCAACACCGCCAGGTCGCCGATGTGATGCGGAACCTCGTGGGCCAGCACGGCCAATGCGGCGACCAGGCCCAGCCGCATGTCGGCCACGAAGGCCGATGC
Organism: Ramlibacter sp.; assembly: GCA_028292245.1. Taxonomy (GTDB): domain Bacteria; phylum Pseudomonadota; class Gammaproteobacteria; order Burkholderiales; family Burkholderiaceae_C; genus Ramlibacter. Next base: position 4,761 of record JAQGMS010000227.1, on the reverse strand, counting down.
GATCAGGATGCCGTCGCCGAAGCAATGCACGCTGTCGCCGGTAAGGACCGCCCAGCCGCCTGAGCGCAGCGGCGGCGCATGATGATGTCCATGCACATGCCCGTGCGCGTCCGCATCCGCCTCCTCGCGGTGGTGCTCGTGGCCGTGATGCCAGAGTTCCGCCTTGTCGAGCAAAAAGAAGAACACGACGCCCACCAGCAAGGTCGCGAACAGCGCCTTGGGGCCGGTCTGGCTTTCGAAAGCCTCCGGCAGCAGGTGCATGAATGATGTGGCAAGGAGCGCACCGGCAGCCAGGCTGAGCAAGTGGTGGGGGCCGAGGTGGCTAGGCCCTTCGTCGCCGCGCGCGATGAAACCCAGGCGCATGAGGCCGGCGGCGAGCCAGACGCTGCCGATGCCGGCGGCCAGGGTCGCGATCAGGATTGCTATCAATGTCATGCTTTTTCCGGCGGCCATCTTAACAATCGGCACAATGTGCCCTGCACAACCGAAGGAGAGACAGCCATGCCCACGATCCGCGTCGAACTGCTGGAAGGCCGCACGCCCGAGCAGAAGAAAAACCTGGTCCAGGCCCTGACCCATGCCGTGGTGGAGACATTGGGCAGCAAGCCGGAAGCGGTCGATGTGCTGCTGTTCGACATCAAGCGCAGCGACTGGGCCACCGGCGGGCAATTGTGGTCGGAGCGAAAGTAGCGCCATGCCCTGCTTCAAGTCCATCGGCGGCGTGTGCCTCGTGGCCACGCTCACCGCCTGCGCCCAGGAGCCGCCTCAAGTGCCGCCCGCGCCACCTCCGCCGGTGATCGCATCGGGCCAGTGCGACGACGGTGCGGCCCGGTTCGCGGTGGGCAAGACCGCCGACGCCCAACTGGCCGAGGAGGCCCGCACGCGCGCCAGCGCGCAGCGGGTGCGCATGGTGCGGCCCGGCGACATGGTCACCATGGAATTCGACGCGATGCGCCTGACGCTGGACGTCGACGCCAGCGGGCGCGTGGTCCGGGTGCGCTGCGGCTAGCCGGTTGCCGGCGCTAGTGCGCCTTCTCCCAGTTCTCGCCCACGCCGATTTCCGCAAGCAACGGCGCTCGCAGTTCGGCGACGCCGGCCATCAGGCGCGGTACCTCGGTCTTCACCCACTCGACTTCATCCTCGGGCACTTCGAACACCAGTTCGTCGTGCACTTGCATGATCATCCTAGTGCGGCGCTTCTCGGCATCCAGCACGTCCTGCACCTTCACCATCGACAGCTTGATCAGGTCGGCCGCCGTGCCCTGCATCGGCGCGTTGATCGCTTGCCGCTCGGCGCCGCCGCGGCGCGGCCCGTTCGGTGAATTGATCTCGGGCAGGTACAGGCGCCGGCCGAACACGGTTTCGACGTAGCCCTTGGCCTTGGCCGACATGCGCGTCTCGTCCATGTAGTTCTTGACGCCGGGATAGCGCTCGAAATAACGCTGGATGTAGTTCTTGGCTGCCGTGTTGTCGATGCCCAGGTTGCGCGCCAGCCCGAAGCTGCTCATGCCGTAGATCAGGCCGAAGTTGATGACCTTGGCGTAGCGGCGCTGTTCGCTCGAGACGTCGCCCGGCGCGACGCCGAACACCTCAGCGGCCGTCGCGCGGTGCACGTCCATGCCGTCCTTGAAAGCGCGCAGCAGCGCCTCGTCCTCGGACAGGTGCGCCATGATGCGCAACTCGATCTGGCTGTAGTCGGCGCTGGCGATGAGATGGCCCGGCGGCGCGATGAAGGCCTCGCGCACGCGCCGCCCTTCCGCCGTCTTGACCGGGATGTTCTGCAGGTTGGGATCGTTGCTCGAGAGCCGCCCCGTGATCGCGACCGCTTGCGCGTAGTGGGTGTGGACGCGCCCGGTACGCGGATGCGCCATCTGCGCAAGCTTGTCGGTGTACGTGCCCTTCAGCTTGGACAGGCCGCGATGCTCCAGCAGCTTGGCGGGCAGCGGATAGTCCTCGGCGAGTTTCTCCAGCACTTCCTCGTCGGTGCTCGGGACGCCGCTGGGTGTCTTCTTGACGACCGGCAGGCCCAGTTTGGTGAAGAGGATCTCGCCGATCTGCTTGGGCGAACCCAGGTTGAACGGCTGGCCGGCCAGATCGTGCGCCTCCTGCTCCAGTTGCATCATGCGCTGGCCTAGTTCGGCGCTCTGCTTGGCCAGGATCGGGCCGTCGATCAGCACGCCGTTTCGCTCGATGCGGTAAAGCGTCTCGCTGCTGCGGATCTCCAGGTCGTAGATGAAGCGCAACTTGCTGTCCGCCTGCACGCGCGGCCACAGGGCCAGGTGCACGTCCAGCGTCTGGTCGGAATCCTCGCAGGAGTATTCGGCGGCCTTGTCGACCGACACCTGCGAAAACGGGATCTGGTGCGCTCCCTTACCGGCGATGGTTTCGTAGTCGATGCCGCTGCGCCCGAGGTGCCGCTCGGCCAGGCTCGCCAGGCCGTGCGGCTTGTGCACTTCGAGCACATAACTTTGCAGCATGGTGTCGTGCGCATAGCCCTGCACTTCGATGCCGTGGTTGGCGAACACATGCCGGTCGTACTTGATGTGCTGGCCCAATTTGGGCTTGTCCGGGTTTTCCAGCCAGGGTTTGACGCGTGCCAGCACCTCTTCGCGCGGCAACTGCTCGGGTGCATCGCCATAGCTGTGCGCCAACGGGATGTAGGCCGCCTCGCCGGGCTTGACGCTGAACGACAGGCCGATGATCTCGGCCAGCATTTCGTCGAGCGAACTGGTCTCGGTATCGACCGCCACCAGGTCGGCCGCTTCGATCTTCGCCATCCATTCGTCGAACTGGGCCCAGGTGAAGATCGTGTCGTAGTGCAGGTTGCTGGCCTGAGAAATTCCCGACAGGTCGGGCTCCTCGAACAGCCCGCCGGCGTCCGGGCCCGGGCCGACCTTCTTGCGGCTCTTGTGCTCCTCGATCAGCTCGGGCGGCACGTCGTGGATTTCGAGCTGCTTGACCAGGCCCTTGAACCCGTATTTCTCGTAGAACGCCTTCAGTCCTTCCGTGTCCTGGCCCTCCATCACCTTGATGTCGTCCAGCGACGGCAGGCCCGGGATCTGGTCCTTCAGGTCGCAATCCTTCTTGATCGTCAGCAGCGCGCGGCCCTTGGGCAGCCAGTCGAGCGCCTTGCGCAGGTTTTCGCCCACGGCGCCCTTCACTTCGCCCGCCCGCTCCACCAGCGCGTCGAGCGACCCGTATTCCTGCAGCAATTTCACCGCCGTCTTCGGGCCGACCTTGTCGACGCCGGGCACGTTGTCCACCGAATCGCCGACCAGCGTCTGGTAGTCCACCATCAGCCGCGGCGGCACGCCGAATTCGGCTTCGACGCCGGCGACGTCGCGCTTGCGGTCGTTCATCGTGTCGATCACGGTGACGTGCTCGTTGACCAACTGGCTCAAGTCCTTGTCGCCGCTGGAGATGACGGTGTCGAGGCCGCGCTCGGTCGCCATGCATGCCAGCGTGCCGATCACGTCGTCGGCCTCGACGCCGGGAATGTTCAGCACCTTCCAGCCCAGCAGGCGCACCACCTCGTGGATCGGGTCGATCTGCAGCCGCAGGTCCGGCGGCATTGGCGAGCGGTTGGCCTTGTATTGCGGACAGAGATCGTCGCGGAAGGTCGGGCCCGGTGCGTCGAACACGCAGGCCACGTAGTCGGCACGCACGTCCTTGCGCAATTTCTGCAGCATGTTGATCATGCCGCGGATGGCGCCGGTGGCCGGGCTGGTGGGGTCGCCCGGCACGGCGCGCAGGTCGGGCATGGCGTGGAAGGCGCGGTACAGATAGCTGGAGCCGTCCACCAGCAGCAGCACCTTGCGCGCGTTGTCCACGGCTTGCGCGTCGACCATGTCTTTCTCTTGTGTCAGCTCGCTCATGGAAAGGATTGTGCCTGTGGCGGCAGGGGCGCTTTTCGCCCCTCTACAATCCCCCCATGCTCCCGAGAATCCTGTTCCTCCTGCCGCTTTTTGCCTGCACGGCCCTGGCCGCCCAGACCGCGCCGCCGGCCGCTCCCCTGGTGCAGGAGCAGGCCAAGCCGGAAGGCCGCAAGAACCAGAAGGTCGAGCACATCCACCACGAGGACGCGGGCGCGATCATCGACGAAGTGCGCTACGCCGGCCAGACGCAGAGCATCAAGGTCCAGCCCAAGGGCAACATGCCCGAATACGAAATCCAGCCCACCGACATGGCCCGCAGCCGTCCGGCCGACCACCGCGACGGCATGAGCAGCGCGACCGGCCAGCGGGTCTGGAACGTCCTGAAATTCTGATGGCCGTTTTCACGGAAGTCTCGCAGGAGGAGGCCGGCGACCTGGTGCGCGCGCTGCAATTGGGCGAAGTGCGCGAGCTGCGCGGCATCCATGGCGGCATCGAGAACACCAACTACTTCCTCACCACTGCCCAGGGTGAATACGTGCTGACGGTCTTCGAACGCCTCACGTTCGAACAGCTGCCGTTCTACCTGCACCTGATGAAGCACCTGGCGCTGCGCGGCATCCCGGTGCCCGAGCCGCAGTCGATTCCTTCCAGCGTCTCCACCGAAAACCCGGACGGCGAAATCCTGCACACGCTGGCCGGCAAGCCGGCGGCGGTGGTGGACAAGTTGCCTGGCCACAGCGAACTGTCGCCGACCGCCGCTCATTGCGCCGCGGTGGGCGAGATGCTGGCGCGCATGCACCTGGCGGCGCGCGACTATCCGCGCAGCCAGCCCAACCTGCGCGGCCTGGCCTGGTGGAACGAGATCGTGCCGGTGGTCCTGCCCTAC
>JAQGMS010000064.1 GCA_028292245.1 Ramlibacter sp. | reverse complement strand
CGAGCGCGCGCGCAAACGCGCCGCGCAGCCCGCCCTCGGACATGTCGCTCGTCGCCGCATAGCCCAGTGCGCCCTGGTGCACGACGCTGAGCATCACGCCGGCATCGCGCTGCCGGGTGGGAGCCTGAGCGACGTCGCGCCGCACCGTCAGTTGCTCCGAAGTTTCGGTCACCGCGCGTGCCGACCAGTAGTCGGCGGCGGGCGCTGTCTTGCGGACGAGGTCTTCGAGTGAATTCATGAGTTGCCGATCCCAAATGAAAAAGGCCGGCTTGCACCGGCCTTGTCGAGTGCCAGGAAAGCGCGCCTTACTTGACGTGCTTGCCGATGAGGCCGGCCATCTCGAACATGGAGACCTGGGCCTTGCCGAAGATTTCCTTCAGCTTGGCGTCGGCGTTGACCATGCGCTTGTTGACCGAGTCCTGCAGCTTGTTCTTCTTGATGTAGGCCCACAGCTTGCTGACCACTTCGGTGCGGGGCAGCGGAGCCGAACCGACCACGGCCGCCAATTGCGGGCTGGGGGTCAGTGCCTTCATGAACGCGGCGTTGGGAGTGCGCTTCTTGGCCGGAGCCTTCTTCGCAGCCTTCTTCGCCGGTGCGGCCTTCTTTGCCGGAGCCTTCTTTGCCGCGGCCTTCTTCGCCGGGGCTTTCTTTGCTGCGGCCTTCTTCGCCGGAGCCTTCTTTGCGGGGGCCTTCTTCGCAGCCTTCTTCGCAGCTTTTTTCGCAGTTGCCATGATTATTTCCTTCTAGAAGTTGAGTAATCACCATCGGGAATCTGCATTCCAGCATTCATTCCCATTGGCACTGCGGATGCTACTGGAGAAAAAACGCGTTTCCAAGCGAAAAATGGCTTTTTTCACTCGGGCGTGTCGTTTTTTTCACTCGGGCTTCGCTGCTGTTTTCCCTCTGAAGATCAGAAAAACGCCGGCGAGCACGACGCCGCAGGCGATCCACTCGCTGCTTGTGACCACCTCAGAGGCCCACGCAACGCCCAGAAAGAGCGCGATCAGCGGGTTCACGAACGCGTAGCTGGAGGCCATTGCAGGCGACGCGTGGCCCAGCAGGTAGAGGTACGCGCTGAACGCGATCAGCGAACCGAACACCACCAGATAGAGCCACGCGGCGATCGCCAGCGGTTGCGCGGGCCAGCTGAACTGTTCGCCCAACGCAAGAGAAATCAGCATCAACACCGCGCCGCCACACAACATTTCGCTGGCGAAACCTGCGGGGCCTGCGGCCAGCCGGAGCCGGGTGGTGGACAGCACCGAGCCTAGGGACCACGCGAACGTCGCGCCTGCGATGCTCGCGATGCCGGCGGGCGCCGCAGAAAAACTGGCGCCGCGCACCAGCAGCAGCACGCCGGCCACCCCGACCGCCATGCCGGCGAACTCGAGCCGGCTGGGCCGCTGCCCGAACATCAGGCCCCAGCCGCACATGAGCATCGGCGTCACCGCGATGAACGCGGCGATCAAGCCGGAGCCGATGTATTGCTCGGCATTGGCCGTGAGGCCCATCCCGCCGCCCAGCATCAAGGTGCCGACCACCAGCGCGTTGCGCCATTCGCGCCACGTCGGCAGCGGGCGAGAGTCTGCGGATGTGGCGGCGCGCCAAAGGACCCAGGCCATGAGCAGGGCGCCCGCGGCAAGGAAACGGGTCCCCATCTGGAAGAACGGCGGAAAGCTGGGCAGCGCCAGCCGGATCGCCAGGTAGGTCGAGCCCCAGACCAGATAGCAGGCAAGCAGGGCGGGAAGCAGCAGGGCCGCCTTTCGGGGCGCGGGGGAGGCGAGGACGGCGTTCATGCAGTGATCGTAGTTTGCCCGCGCCACGCATTCCATGCATGATTAAAGGTGATCCGTACAGACCGCCTTTATTTTGAAAGACAAATGCCATGCTGACCGAAGTTGCCGAACTCGACGCCTATGACGGCCGCATCCTTGCCGAGTTGCAACGGGACGCTCGCATCTCCATGGCTGAACTGGGGCGCCGGGTGCACTTGAGCCAGCCGGCGGTCACCGAGCGGGTGCGCAAGCTCGAGCTCAATGGGGTGATCAAGGGCTATGGCGCGGTCGTCGACTACCAGCGGCTTGGTTACGGCATCCGAGCCGTCGTGCGGGTGGGCAGAGTCGAATACGCGCGCGTGGTGAAGCTGATCGAGCAGACGCCCGAGGTCGTCACCGCCTGGAACGTCACCGGCGAGGACAGCTGGATCCTGGAGATCGCCGTCATCGATGTCGAGCACCTGGACGCGGTGGTGACGAAGTTTTGTATCCTTACCGAAACTTCCACCTCGATCGTGCTCAACGCCTTGCGCGAAAACGCCATGGTGCTGCCCGCGCGCCGCGAGAACATCAAACCCGCCATCAGGAAAGTCACCGGAAAATGACATCGAAAGCCTTTGCCACCTGCGATCTATGCGACGCCCATGAAGAGGACACTTCAGGCGCATTCCGGGTGCTGCCGCCCGTGTTTCACGATTTTGGGACGCCCGGCAGGTTCAGCGGCCCGGTCGCTACCGTGCGCGCCATCGAGGACAACTCGCGCGTCCGCGAGGCCGTGAATTCACCGGGCGAAGCGCGGGTGCTGGTGATCGAAGGCGGCGGTTCGGTGCGCCGCGCCCTGGTCGGCGGCAACCTCGCGGTAGCGGCCGCCAAGAATGGCTGGGCCGGCATCGTGGTGGATGGCGCGGTGCGCGACATCGCGGAGCTGAGAGCCGCCGGGATCGGCGTCAAGGCGCTGGCCCTGATGCCGCTGCGCTCGGTCAAGCGCGGCGAAGGCCAACGCGACCTGGCTGTGGAGATCCAGGGCGTTGCCGTGCGGCCGGGCGATTGGCTCTATGCCGACGAGGACGGCATCGTCGTGAGCGCTACATCGTTGCTCTGACCGGGAAAGTCGCGAGCACCACACCCGCCAGTGCGAGCCCGAACGCCAACAACTGCACCCCGCTCAATTGCTCGCCCAGCGCGAACACGCCCACCAGCGCGGCCGACACAGGCAACATCACCGTGAAGACGCCGCCTTGCGCCGCGGGCACCACCTTCAGGCCCGTCATCCACAGCCAGACCGTCCAGACGCTGGCCGCGAGTGAGTAGAAGAGCAGCAACGCCCAGATGCCCGGCCGGACACTGGCGAAGTCGAAGCTCAGCGCGGCATAGGCTCCCAGCGGGGTGACCAGGGCGAAACCCCAGAGGTTGATCATCGAGGTGATGCGTTTGGGCCCGAGCGCTCCGGTGAGCTTCTTGCCGATCACCGCATACGCGGCTTCGCACAGCACGGCACCGAAGACCAGCAGATTGCCCAGCCAGGCCCTGGCGGCGTCGGCAGCCGCGGCGGCACTTTGCGCTGGATGCGACGCTGCCTCGGGCCGCGCCAAGCCCAACAGCGCGATGCCGAAACCGGCGCAGGCGATGGCCGCCCACGTGCGCCGGGCGATGCGTTCGCGCAGGAAGGCCCAACTCAAGAGCGCCACGGCGGCCGGAATGCTGGCCATGATCACGCCGGCCGACACGGCGCTGGTCATGCTCACGCCGAACAGCATGCAGATCGAAAACAGGAAGTTGCCGAGAAACGATTCGAGAAAGACCAGCCGCCGGGTCTGTGCCGTCATCGGCGCTTCGTTGGCGGGTTTGCGCAGCCAGTGGAGCATCGCCAGGCCGCCGATGCCGAAGCGCAGCCAGGCCAGCAGGAACACCGGGATCGCAGCCACCAGCGGCTTGGACAGGGCGACGTAGCTGCCCACCAGCGACATGCTCAGGGCCAGGCAGGCATAGGCAAACAGGCGCTGGGTGCCGGGGCTCATTCAGAATGGCTCTTTTTCAAGACCCACGGATCATGCCCGAACCCGCCCTGCGCCACGTCTTCGTCTACGGCACGTTGCGCCGCGGCGGGCGCAACGACATCAATCGCCTCCAGCCCGCGCCGCGCTATGTGGGCATGGGCGAAGTCAAGGGCAAGCTTTATCACATCGATTGGTATCCGGGACTCACGCTCGGCGGAGACGAAGCCGTGACGGTGGTGGGCGAGGTGTACGAGATCAGCGCGGCGCTGGAAGCGGTACTCGACGAGATCGAGGAGATCGTCCCGGGCGAAGCCAGCGAATATTTCAAGCGCGAGCTCTCGATCGAAGTGCGCGGGCGTCCATTGCAGTGCCTCGTCTACGAGATCAACCCCGACCGGGTGCGCGGCAAGCAGGCCATCGGGCACGGCGACTGGATTCTTTTTTACCCAACGTAAATTCCGTTTCATATAGCGGAATTGGCGAATGCTGCAGCGCGACAAAATTTCTCAATACGAGAAATGAGTTTTCGCATTGAGAAATTTAATATCTAAGCTATTGATTTTGCTTGGAATAAAATTATATCTTGTATAAGACATAAGAGGGTCACAAAGTCTTGTACAAAACTTAAAGTTCAGTCATCGGCATCGCGCTTGCATCGAGGCACCGCCGGCCCCGTTTTCAACCAACCCTCGGAGTGAACTCATGACATCCTGGACCCACCTGACCCGCGAACAGCAGATCGCCCAACTGGAAAAAGACTGGGCCGAAAATCCCCGCTGGAAGGGCATCAAGCGCGGCTACTCCGCCGCCGACGTGGTGAAGCTGCGCGGTTCGCTGCAGATCGAGCACACGCTGGCCAAGCGCGGCGCCGAGAAGCTGTGGAACCTGATCAACACCGAGCCCTTCGTCAACACGCTGGGCGCGTTGACGGGCAACCAGGCGATGCAGCAGGTCAAGGCCGGCCTGAAGGGGATCTACCTGTCGGGCTGGCAGGTGGCGGGTGACGCCAATTCCAACGGCGAGATGTACCCCGACCAGTCGCTGTATTCGGTGGACTCGGTGCCGAAGGTCGTCAAGAAGATCAACGCCACGTTCGCCCGTGCCGACCAGATCCAGTGGAGCGAAGGCAAGGGCCCCGGCGACGAAGGCTATATCGACTACTTTGCGCCGATCGTGGCCGATGCTGAAGCCGGCTTCGGCGGCGTGCTGAACGCCTTCGAGCTGATGAAGGCCATGATCGAAGCTGGCGCCGCCGGCGTGCACTTCGAAGACCAGCTCGCGTCCGTCAAGAAGTGCGGCCACATGGGCGGCAAGGTGCTGGTGCCCACGCGCGAGGCCAACGCCAAGCTCATCGCCGCGCGCCTGGCGGCCGACGTCATGGGCACGCCCACGGTCCTGCTGGCGCGTACCGACGCGGAAGCGGCAGACCTGGTCACGGGCGACGTGGACCCGATCGACAAGCCTTTCCTCACCGGTGAACGCACGGTCGAGGGCTTCTATCGCACGAACAAGGGCCTGGACCAGGCCATCAGCCGCGGCTTGGCCTATTCCGAGTACGCCGACCTGATCTGGTGTGAAACCGGCACGCCCGACCTGGCATTCGCCAAGGCGTTTGCCGACGCGATCCACGCCAAGTTCCCCGGCAAGCTGCTGGCCTACAACTGCTCGCCGTCGTTCAACTGGAAGAAGAATCTGGACGATGCCACCATCGCCAAGTTCCAGAAGGAACTGGGCGCGATGGGCTACAAGTTCCAGTTCATCACGCTGGCCGGCTTCCACAGCCTGAACTACTCGATGTTCGAGCTCGCTTACGGCTACGCCCGCAACAACATGAGCGCGTTCGTCGAGCTGCAGCAGAAGGAATTCGCCGCCGCCGACCGGGGCTTCACCGCCGTGAAGCACCAGCGCGAAGTCGGCACGGGCTACTTCGACGCCGTCACCACGACGATCGAAGCCAACGCCTCGACCGCGGCGCTGAAGGGCTCGACCGAGGATGAGCAGTTCTTCGAGGAGAAGAAAGCCGCGTAACGGCTTCGCTGGAGGAGAAACACCAGGCCGAAGGCCCGGTACTTGCGGCCCCGCTCCGGTTTCCCCCGGGCGGGGTTTGTCGTTTGTCGCTTTCGTCGTAGAGTACAGCCTGTAACAGGACACGGGACGGGCCATGGCCGAATCCAACGAGAAGACAGGCGTTTTCGACGCCAGCAAGCTGAACCAGACCAAATGCCCCGACTGCGGCGGCACCGGCGAGTTGCGTATCGACAGCGAAAACATCAACGAGAATTTCGAGGTCGAGAAGCAGACCATCATCACGCCTTGCACACGTTGCAACGGCACCGGATTCGTCCAGGCGGGTTAAAATCGGGCTGTTCCACTGCACAAGAGCGAGAAAGGCACCCTGGTTATGACACCGCGAACTACACCGGAAGGTTCCACGGCCCTCTAGAGGTCGGGTAGTCGCGTGCACTGAGGCTCTTGCAGCATCCACAAAAGCGCGGCTGACGACCGCGCTTTTTTTATTTGTCCCAGGTTTTCCGAACACCATGATTCAAGTCACGCTTCCCGACGGTTCCAAACGCGAATATCCCGGCCCGGTCACCGTTGCCGACGTCGCCGCTTCGATCGGCCCCGGCCTGGCCAAGGCCGCCCTGGCCGGCAAGGTCGATGGCAAGGTGGTCGATACCGGATTCACGATTTCCAAGGACAGCCCGGTGGCCATCGTCACGGCCAAGGACGCCGAAGGGCTCGACGTCATCCGCCATTCGACGGCGCACCTGCTGGCCTACGCCGTCAAGGAGCTGTTCCCGGAGGCGCAGGTCACGATCGGGCCGGTCATCGAGAACGGCTTCTTCTACGACTTCTCGTACAAGCGCCCCTTCACGCCGGAAGACCTGGCGGCGATCGAAAAGCGCATGTCCGAACTCGCGGCCAAGGACGAACCCGTGACGCGCCGGGTCCTGCCGCGCGACGAGGCGGTGGCGTATTTCAAGAGCCTGGGCGAGCACTACAAGGCCGAGATCATCGCCAGCATCCCGGCCAACGAGGACGTCTCGCTGTACCGCGAGGGCAAGTTCGAGGACCTGTGCCGCGGCCCGCACGTTCCCAGCACCGGCAAGCTGAAGTTCTTCAAGCTCATGAAGGTGGCTGGCGCCTACTGGCGCGGCGATCACCGCAATGAGATGCTCCAGCGCATCTATGGCACGGCCTGGGCGACCAAGGACGAGCTTGCGCAGTACCTGAGCATGCTCGAAGAGGCGGA
>JAQGMS010000417.1 GCA_028292245.1 Ramlibacter sp. | reverse complement strand
CGTAGCGCGGCTTCTCGGTCGTTGCGCTGACAGGGGAATTGACCCAGAACGTACGCTCCGCGGCGCTGAACTCGCTGCGCGACGGGCGCGCCCGGGTCTGCGTCGCTAGCGACGTGGCGGAGCGCGGCATCGATCTGCCGAATCTCGACCTCGTCATCCACTCCGATCTGCCGAACGACGCCGAGGTGATGCAGCATCGCTCCGGCCGCACCGGGCGCGCGGGGCGCAAGGGCGTCAGCGTGCTGCTGGTGCCGCCGGCGCGCAAACGACGCGCCGAGCTGCTGCTCAATCTCGCCGGGATCGACGCCGTCTGGGGCACCGCACCCACGGCGGAGGAAATCCGCAAACTCGATCAGGAACGGATGCTGAAGGACGCGCTGTTCTCGGAGGAGAACACAGCAGAGGATCTGGTGCTGGCGCAGGCCATGCTGGCCGAACGCTCGCCCGAGGATATCGCAGCAGCGCTGGCGCGGCTCTATCGCGCCCGGCTGCCTTCGCCCGAAGACATTTTGGATGCCGGCCAGGGCGGCGGCCGCTCGCGTGACAATGGCGCTCGCGAAAAAGAACGCCGGCCTTCGCGTGGCGACGATCGTCACAGCAATGAGCGCGAGGCGGGACCGCGCCAAAAGGGCGGAAAATCATCGCCGCGCCATGGCATGGCGGAGGGCAGCGTATGGTTTCGCGCCGCCATCGGCCGTCGCAAGAACGCGGAGGCGCGCTGGCTGCTGCCGATGATCTGCCGCCGCGGCGGCATCGACAAGCATGACATCGGCGCCATCAAGATCATGGACACCACGACCGAGTTCGAGATTTCGAAATCGGCTGCGGAATCCTTCGCCGCCATGATCCGGCGCCCGGACAAGGAAGACAACATCCGCATCGAGGCGATGGCCGAGGCGCCGCAGGCGCAGGCGGCCCAGGCGCAGCCGCCCCGGGAAAAGCGATCCTTTCCGCCGCGCCATGAAGGCAATGGCGATCGCGGCGCGCGCCGCAACGACGGCCCGCGTCACGAGACGGCGAAGCCGCACGGCAAGCCGCAGCGCGAACACGCGCCGGGCGTTTTCAGGGAGCCGGCCTACGACAAGAAAAAGAAATATTCGCACAAGGCCGCGCATAACGGCCCGCCGCAGCATTCCGCTGCCGCGAAACCCGGCTCCGCCAAGAAACCGAAGAAGAAATTCCGTGCCCCGGCTTGAGGACCATATTGGTGATGATCTTGATTTGGCCCACAACAAGCATTTTATGATACTACGCCCACCGACCACAGGCCCAGTCCAGGACCGTCCATGACCGCAACATGTCCGCATCGATCGATCCGATAAAACTCGACCGTCTCGCCGAGGTGGCGATCAAGATCGGCTTGCAGTTGCAGCCGGGACAGGACCTGCTGCTGACAGCGCCGTCGGCGGCGCTGCCGCTGGTGCGGCGGATCGCCGAGCATGCCTACAAGGCCGGCGCGGGCCTCGTCACCCCAATCCTGTCCGACGAAGCGGTCACGCTGGCGCGCTACCGGTTTGCCCCCGACGACAGTTTCGATCGCGCCGCCGGCTGGCTCTATCAGGGCATGTCGCAAGCCTTCGCCGCCAATACCGCTCGCCTGGCCATTGTCGGCGACAATCCGATGCTGCTGTCGGGCGAAGACCCCGCCAAGGTGGCCCGCGCCAGCAAGGCCAATTCGGTCGCCTATCAGCCGGCGCTGGAAAAGATCGTCAATTTCGAGATCAACTGGAACATCATCGCCTATCCCACCCTGTCCTGGGCCAAGCTGGTATTTCCCAATGACGAAGACGACGTCGCGGTGGCGAAACTGGCGGACGCGATCTTCGCTGCCTCGCGCGTCGATACCGACGATGCCGTTGATTCATGGCGGAAGCACAACGCGGTGCTGCGCAGCCGCACCGAATGGCTGAACGGACAGCGCTTTAGCGCGCTGCATTACTCCGGTCCGGGCACCGATCTCACGGTTGGGCTCGCCGACGGCCATGAATGGGAAGGCGGCGCTTCGACGGCGCGCAACGGCATCACCTGCAACGCCAACATTCCGACCGAGGAAGTGTTCACCACCCCGCATGCCCGCCGGGTCACCGGCCACGTCGTGAGCACAAAACCGCTGTCGTATCAGGGCTCGCTGATCGACAACATCGAAGTGCGGTTCGACGAAGGCCGCATCGTCGCCGCCAAGGCCTCGCGGGGCGAGGAGGTTTTGAACAAGGTGCTGGACATCGATGAGGGCGCGCGCCGGCTCGGCGAAGTGGCGCTGGTGCCGCATTCCTCGCCGATCTCGAAAAGCGGGCTATTGTTCTTCAACACCCTGTTCGACGAGAACGCCGCCTGCCACATCGCGCTCGGCCAGTGCTACTCGAAATGTTTCGTCGATGGCGACAAGCTCACGCCGGAACAGATCGCGGCCCAGGGCGGCAACAAGAGCTTTATCCACATCGACTGGATGATCGGCTCGGACCAGACCGACATCGACGGCATCCACGCCGACGGCCGCCGCGTCCCCGTGTTCCGCAAGGGCGAGTGGGCGTGATCCGATAGGGCCGTCGCGCTTGCATCAGATTTCGTCA
>JAQGMS010000415.1 GCA_028292245.1 Ramlibacter sp. | reverse complement strand
ACCTGGATGACGGCCGCGAAGATCGCTGCGTGGTGGTGGTCGACGAGTTCGGCTCTGAAATCTACAAGGCTTCGGTCAAGGACTGACCTTGCCCGCCAATCTGTTCCACGCTCCCTCATCAAATATTGAACCGCTACTTCGCAGCTTCCGTTCACGCATGCGAGCGGGCCGGAACCAGACCTCATCATTGTGGTTAGAAAGAAAAGGCGCAGGCGTGCGTCGCCTTTCTTCGCGGCAGAGGCCGTCATGACCCAAAACAAAGATGCAACCATGTCCGGATTTAATCGCCGGAAATTCATTACGGCCGCGGCCGGAACTGCCGTAGCACCCCTTGCGGCGAGAGTAGCCGGCGCCGCATCCCCAGCATCACCAGCGCAAGACGCTTCCCTGCCGGTCCAGCTGACGCTGCGCGTCAACGGCGGCAGCAAACAGCTCAATCTCGACGCCCGCACCACGGTGCTCGACGCCTTGCGCGAGCATGTCGGGCTGACCGGCAGCAAGAAAGGCTGCGACCACGGCCAGTGCGGAGCTTGCACGGTCCTGATCGAAGGCCGCCGCGTGCTGTCGTGCCTGACGCTGGCGCTGGTCGCGCAGGATCAGGAGATCACGACCATCGAGGGGCTTGCGAGCGGCGACAAACTGCATCCGATGCAGCAGGCCTTTATCGATCAGGACGCATTCCAGTGCGGCTACTGCACGCCGGGACAGATCATGTCGGCGGTCGCCTGCGTGAGGGAAGGCCATGCCGGCAGCGAAGAAGACATTCGCGAACATATGAGCGGCAACCTGTGTCGCTGCGCCGCCTATCCGAATATCGTCGCCGCCGTGAAACAGGCCGCTCCTGCAATCTCATCCGAGCAGAAAGGCTGAGCCCGTGCGACCTTTTGCGTATCAGAGGGCAACGGATGCGTCGGCGGCGGTGCAGGCGCTGGCCGCCGCGGCCGATAATTCGCCGTTGACCGAAGCCACCATCCAGCCGCTTGCCGGCGGAACCACACTGATCGATCTGATGAAGCTCGACGTGATGCGGCCGAACTCCATCGTCGACATCAACCCGCTGGCTTCCGCGTGGTCCGCGGTCAGCCTCGACGGCGGCAATCTGCGGCTGGGCTCGATGGCGCGCATGTCCGATGTCGCGGCCAATCCGGAGATCCAGCGCAACTATCCCGTCATCGCCGACACGCTGAAGCTTGCCGCCAGTCCGCAGCTTCGCAACATGGCGACGCTGGGCGGCAATGTGATGCAGCGCACGCGCTGCACTTATTTCCGCGATGTAAGCTACGACGCCTGCAACAAGCGCTTTCCCGGCTCCGGCTGTGCGGCGATGGAAGGTTTTAACCGCACCCACGCCGTGCTCGGCACCTCCGAGCAGTGCATCGCCACCTATCCCGGGGATTTTGCCCAGGCCATGATCGCGCTCGATGCGACCGTCGAGATCACCGGCAAATCCGGCGTGCGCCGCGTTCCGTTCGGTCAGCTGCACAAGCTGCCCGGCAAAACGCCGCAGCTGGAAACAGCACTCTCGCCGGGCGACCTGATATCCGCTTTCAGCATTGCAGGGCGCTGGCCGCGCTCGGTCTACCTGAAGGCGCGCGACCGTCAGTCCTATGAATTCGCGCTGGCCTCGGCGGCGATCGCGCTCGATGTGCAGGATGGGATCGTGCGCGATGCCCGCGTTGCCATGGGTGGCGTGGCAACGATCCCCTGGCGCGCTTTTGAGGCGGAAGCGCTGATCAAAGGCCAAAAGTTCGACGATGCGCTGGCGCAGCGCGTCGCGGAGGCGGCATTCACCGGGGCGGCCGGCAAGAAACACAATTCGTTCAAGATTGCGCTCGGCAAACGCGTGGTCGCGCGCGCGCTGCACCTGGCCGCGGCGATGGAGGTTTGATCATGTCGATTGCCGCGCCCGAACCGAAAGCCAATATGGGTCAGCCGATCCCGCGCTATGACGCCGTCGCCAAGGTGACCGGCAAGGCCGAGTATGCGGCCGATGTGGCGCTGATCAGCCCCGCCTATGCATATCTCGTCACCTCTGCGATCGCCAAAGGCAGGGTCGATGGATTTGATCTCGCTGCCGCGCAGCAGGTTCGCGGCGTGTTCGACATCGTCACCCATGAAAACGCCGAGAAGATCAAAGACGCAAAACTGTTCAGCAATGGCGGCTATGCCTCCACCACCATCCAGCCCCTGAAGTCGAAAGAGTTCGCAGAGGAAGGCCAGTTCATCGCGGTCGTTCTTGCGTAATCGTATGAAGCCGCGCGCGAGGCCGCGCACCTCGTCAAGGTGACCTATACCGCCGCGAACCCCACGACGACATTCGATTCTGCGGGCACCACCTCCGCGGCCGCCAAGGGCCAGCTTGCGCAATTCAAGGAGGATCCAAAGGTCGGCGACTTCGCCAAGGCCTTCGCAGAGGCGGAAGTGAAGGTGACGGCGTCCTATGAGACCCCGCCGCAGCATCACAATCCGATGGAACTGTTTGCGACCAGTTGCGTCTGGCATGGCGACAATCTGACGATCTACGAGCCGAGCCAGTTCGTGCATGGTCTCAAGAACGGCGTCGCCGAGCAACTCGGCATCGACGCCGACAAGGTGAGGGTGGTCAATTCCTATGTCGGGGGCGCCTTCGGCTCCAAGGGCTCGATGACCCCGCGCACGGCCATCATTGCCAGCCTCGCACGGCGCCTCGGACGCCCCGTAAAACTGGTCGCAACCCGCGACCAGGGATTTAATATCGCGACCTACCGCGCCGAGACCCGTCACAAGATCGACCTCGGCGCCAGCCGTGACGGCCGGCTGACCGCGCTGCGCCATGAGGGAGCGGAGATTTCATCCCGCGCCGATGCCTATGCCGTCGGCGGCACCAAGACCACGACGCGGCTCTATGCCTGT
>JAQGMS010000239.1 GCA_028292245.1 Ramlibacter sp. | reverse complement strand
TCACCGACTTCGGCGTGTTCGTCGGCCTGGCCGCCGGCATCGACGGCCTGGTGCACCTCTCGGACCTGTCCTGGAACGAACCGGGCGAAGCCGCCGTGCGCAACTACAAGAAGGGCCAGGAAGTCGAAGCGATCGTGCTGGCCGTCGACGTGGACCGCGAGCGCATCAGCCTGGGCATCAAGCAGCTGGACGCCGACCCGTTCACGACCTTCGTGTCGGTGCACGACAAGGGTTCCGCCGTCTCTGGCAAGGTCAAGACCGTCGACCCCAAGGGCGCCGAGATCGACCTGGGCCAGGACATCATCGGTTACCTGCGTGCTTCGGAAATCTCCCGTGACCGCGTGGAAGATGCCCGCAACGTGCTGAAGGAAGGCGACGAGGTCAATGCCGTGGTCGTGAACATCGACCGCAAGACCCGCAACATCCAGTTGTCGGTCAAGGCGAAGGACATGGCCGACGAGCAGGGCCAGATGGCCAACCTGAGCCAGCAATCCTCGCGCGAGAATGCCGGCACGACCAGCCTGGGCGCATTGCTGCGCGCCAAGCTGGACAACAGCACCGACAAGCAGTAAGAGCAAAGGACTGTCATGCCGGACTCGATCCGGCATCCATGCTGCCGCGTGGATCCCGGGTCAGCCCCGGGATGACAAACCCGACGCCCCATGACACGTTCCGATCTCGTCGAAGAACTGGCCGCACGTTTCAGCCAGCTCACGCACCGCGACGCCGAATACGCCGTCAAGACCATTCTTGACGCGATGAGCGAGGCGTTGGTGCGCGGGCACCGGATCGAAATCCGCGGGTTCGGCAGCTTTTCGATCAACCGGCGCCCGCCGCGCATGGGCCGCAACCCGCGCAGCGGCGAGAGCGTCCATATCCCCGAAAAGCGCGTTCCCCACTTCAAGCCGGGCAAGGCGCTGCGCGAGGCGGTGGACAAGCGCACCGCCGAGATCGAGGCCGGGACCAAATAGTCCCTGTCGCTAGAATCGTTCCTCCACTGAGGAGATCGATGAAATACCTCATGTGGCTGCTCAAGGCAGCCATTTTTTTTACCCTGTTCGCATTCGCGCTGAACAACCAGCACCAGGCCGACGTGCACTTTTTCTTCGGCACGGTGTGGCGGGCACCCCTCGTGCTGGTGGTGCTGGCTGCGTTCGCGCTGGGGCTTGCGATCGGGGCGCTGGGCATGGTGCCCCGCTGGTGGAAGCACCGCGTCGCGGCTCGCCGCGCGCACCAGGCCATGGCAACGCCGGGCGCGCAGGCGTCCGATACTTCGCACCATGGACTTTGACCTGAGCTGGGTGCTGTGGGGCTTGCCGATCGCCTTCGTGCTGGGCTGGCTGGCGTCGCGCCTGGACCTGCGGCAGATGCGCATCGAGAACCGCCAGGCGCCCAAGGCCTATTTCCGCGGCCTGAATTTCCTGCTGAACGAACAGCAGGACCAGGCCATCGACGCCTTCATCGAGGCGGTGCAGAACGATCCGGACACTTCGGAACTGCACTTCGCCCTCGGCAACCTGTTTCGCCGCCGCGGCGAGTACGAGCGTGCCGTCCGCGTGCACGAACACCTGCTCTCGCGCGGCGACCTCGGCCGCGCCGACCGGCATCGCGCACAGCACGCACTGGCCCTGGACTTCCTGAAGGCCGGCCTGCTGGATCGCGCCGAGGAGGCGCTGCGCAAACTCGAAGGCACCGCGTACGAAGGCCAGGCCTTGCTGGCGTTGCTGGCGATCTACGAGCGATCGCGCGATTGGGCCCAGGCATCGGAGATCGCCCAAAAGCTCGAGGATTCGGGCCAGGGAAATTTCAGCGGCCGCCAGGCCCACTACCTGTGTGAGCAGGCCGTCATCGCGACGCCGCAGGACGCGGAGAAACTGCTGCGTCAGGCGATGCAGGTTGCGCCGAACGCCGCCCGCCCCGGCATCGACCTGGCCGCGCTGCAGCGGCGCGCCGGCGATGCCGATGCCGCGTTCAAGACGCTGTCGGGCCTGGCCGAATCCGCGCCCGCCGCCATCCCGCTGATCGCGCGCCCCTTGACCGACGCCGCCATCGCAGGCGGCCGGCCGGCACAGGCAATGGAGATCCTCAACGCCAGCTACCAGTTGTCGCCGTCACTGGACGTCCTGGAAGGCATCGTCGCGCTCGAACCTGATGCACAGCTGGCCAGGCAGTGGTACGTCAAGCACCTGGAGCGCGAGCCCTCGCTGGTGGCGGCTTCCAAGTGGCTGGCCGGCGAGAAGCTCGAACATGAACAGTTCCACCCTCTGCTGCAAGGTGCCGTCGACCACGCCGTGAAACCGCTCACGCGCTATCGCTGCGCGGCCTGCGGCTTCGAGGCCAAGCAGCACTTCTGGCACTGCCCCGGTTGCCAGGCCTGGGACAGCTATCCTGCGAGGCGGGTGGAGGAGCTATGAACCCTAGCAAACAACAATTGGCGAAGGCGCGTGTGCTCGTGGTGGGCGACGCGATGCTCGATCGCTACTGGCACGGCGCCGTGGACCGCATCTCGCCGGAAGCCCCGGTACCGGTGGTCAAGGTCACGCGCGAGGAAGAGCGCATCGGCGCCGCCGCGAACGTCGCCTACAACGTGACCACGCTGGGCGCGCAGGCCAGTTTCCTCGGCGTTGTCGGCGACGATGAGCCGGGCCGCCGTCTCGAGGCCATGCTGCGCGAGACCGGCATCGCCACCCACCTCAAGCGCGACCCGGGCTTGCGAACCACCGTCAAATTGCGCGTGATCGGCCGCCACCAGCAATTGCTGCGGATGGATTTCGAGAACGAACCCGACCACGAGGCCCTGGCCTCGCAGACCGAAACCTTCGCCAAGCTCGCGCCCGCGCACGACGCGATATTGTTTTCCGACTATGGCAAGGGCGGCCTTGCGCACATCACCGCGATGATCGCCGCGGCCCGTGGCGCGCGCAAGGCGGTGCTGGTCGATCCCAAGGGCTCCGATTACTCCCGCTATGCCGGCGCAACGGTGATCACGCCGAACCGCCTGGAACTGCAGCAGGTCGTGGGGGCCTGGCGCAACGACGCCGAACTGCGCGAGAAGGCGCAGCAGCTGCGCGAGACGCTCAGCCTCGACGCGCTGCTGGTCACCTTGGGCGAGGACGGCATGGCGCTGTTCGATGCCCAGGGCGACGTGCATGCGCAGGCGCAGGCGCGCGAGGTGTTCGACGTCACGGGCGCGGGCGACACCGTCATTGCCACGCTGGCGGCGCTGGTGGCCGCCGGCCTCAGCCCGCGGGCGGCCATGCCGCTGGCCAACAAGGCGGGCGGCATCGTGGTGGGCAAGTTCGGCACGGCCACCGTTTCCTACGAGGAGCTTTTCACATGACGCGTGTCGTCGTCACCGGTGCCGCGGGTTTCATCGGCAGCAACCTCGTCAAGGGCCTCAATGCGCGCGGCATCGACGACATCATCGCCGTCGACGACCTGACCCAGGGCGACAAGTTCCGCAACCTCGCCGACCTGAAGATCGCCGACTACGCCGACGTCGACATGTTCTACGACCTGTTCGCCGAAGGCTATTTCGGCAAGGTCGACGCGGTGTTCCACGAAGGCGCCTGCAGCGACACCATGGAAACCGACGGCAAGTACATGCTGGACAACAACTACACGCTGTCGTGCGGCTTGTTCAACGCCTGCCAGGAACGCGGCACGCGGCTGCTCTACGCATCGTCCGCCGCGACTTACGGCGGCTCGGACACCTTTCGCGAGACGCCCGAGTTCGAGCGGCCGCTGAACGTCTACGGCTACTCCAAATTGCTGTTCGACCAGCGGATGCGGCGCGAATGCGGCAAGGACTTCAAGAAGACCAAGCGCCAGGTCGCCGGCTTTCGCTACTTCAATGTCTACGGCCCGCGCGAACAGCACAAGGGCCGCATGGCCAGCGTCGCGTTCCACCAGTTCAACCAGTTCAAGGCGGAGGGCAAGGTCAAGCTGTTCGGCGACTACGGCGGCTACGGCCCGGGCGAACAGAAGCGCGACTTCGTATTCATCGACGACGTGGTCGCGGTGAACCTGTGGTTCTTCGATCATCCCGACAAGTCGGGCATCTTCAACCTCGGCACCGGCCGCGCGCAGCCGTTCAACGACGTGGCCACGGCCGTGGTCAACGCGCTACATGCCGATGCCAACCAGCCGGCCACCACGCAGCGCGCGGTAGCGCAGGGCCTGATCGAGTACATCCCGTTCCCGGAAGCGCTGCGCGGCAAGTACCAGTGCTATACGCAGGCCGATCTCGGCGCGCTGCGCGCGGCCGGCTGCGACCATGCGTTTGCGGATGTGCAGGCCGGCGTGGCGAGCTACATGGCGGCGCTGTCGGGCAGCACCTCCCAGGGTTAGCCCCGAAACTTTCGGTGGGCGCGGGTCAACCCTGCCCGAGCGCCGCCCGTTACGGATAGGCCGGGCCGTGCGGCCCGGCATTCCGATACCCCATCAGGAGCGACCCCATGCTGAAGAAAATTCTGGCCATCCTGGCCATGCTGTACGCAGTGGCCTCGTTCGCCGCCGTCGACGTGAACAAGGCCACCGCGGCCGAGCTGGACAGCATCAAGGGCATCGGCCCGGCGATCTCCGGCAAGATCCTCGACGAGCGCAAGAAGGGCACTTTCAAGGACTGGCAGGACTTCATCGATCGCGTCAAGGGCGTCGGCGAAAACAACGCCGCCAAGTTCTCCACCGAGGGCCTGACGGTCAACGGCTCCGCCTTCAAGGGCGCCGCGGCGGCCAGGAAGGACGACAAGGCTGCGCCCGCCAAGGCCGCGGCATCCGCCCCCGCAATGAAGGAAGAGAAGAAGGACTCCAAGGCCGAGGCCAAGGCGAAGAAGGACGCGGAGAAGAAAGCCAAGGCCGAAGAAGCCAAAGCGAAGAAGGCCGCCGACAAGAAAGCAAAGGCCGACGCCAAGATGGCCAAGGCAGAGGCTGCAAAGCCGGCCGCCAGTGCCGCCAAGCCCGCAGCCAGCGCAGCCAAGCCGGCGAGCGCGAAGAAGTAAGAACTTCGAGCCCGTCAAAAAAACCCGCCGCGGCGGGTTTTTTGTTGGGCCTTACGCCAGCGCGATCAGGTCCGTGACGCCGGGGTCGATGCCGGCCTGGGCCAGCAAGGTCGTCACTTGCCCCCGATGGTGGGTCTGGTGGTTGAAGAATTGCGAGAGCCCCTTCCAGGTCGGATGCTCGCGCACGACACCCTTCGTGTTGGCATAGCGCATGGTCTGGAGGGGATAGCCCGGCGGCATGGCGCGCGCCCAGTCCTCGATCGCGGCGTCCAGCTGCTCGCGCTTGGCCCGCAACGCGGCCCAGTTTTCATACGTGACGGTGCCGTGCATGGCGCCGTCGGGCAGGTCCAGCACATCGGGTGACAGCGATGGAAAGTCCACGCCCTGCGCGGCGAAGCGCTTCAGCCAAAGCTGGTCACCCCAGATCAGGTGGTTGAGCGTGTTGTGGATCGAACCAAAAAACGCCCCGCGCTCGCGCTTTCGATCCTCGTCGGAAAGCTGCTCGCAGGCGGCGTACAACCGCTGGTTGAACCATCGGTTGTATTGGGCCAGGAAGCGGTAGTTGTCGATGAAGGCGCTGTCGTCCATGCGCTATCCCCCCTTGCCGAAACCGCCGCCGCCCGGCGTGTGAATTTCAAAAACATCGCCCGGCTTCATTTCGGCCTGGCCGATGTGGGCCAACTCTTCCACGGCACCGTTGCCGCGCACCACGCGATTGATGCCGACCTGCCCCGGTTGCCCGCCGGCCATGCCGAAGGCGCCGTGCTTGCGGCCGTTCGACAGGATGCTGGCCGTCATGTCTTCCAGGAAGCGCACTCGCCGCACGCCTCCGTTGCCGCCCTTCCACTGGCCGGCACCGCCTGAGTCCTTGCGGATTTCGTAGCTTTCCAGCCGCACCGGAAAGCGGAACTCCAGCACTTCCGGGTCCGTGAGACGCGAGTTGGTCATGTGGGTCTGCACCACGCTCGTGCCGTCGAAGCCCCGGCCCGCGCCGCTGCCTCCCGAGATGGTTTCGTAGTACTGGTAGCGCTGGTTGCCGAAGGTGAAGTTGTTCATGGTGCACTGGCTGGCGGCCATCACTCCCAGCGCACCGTACAGCGTATTGGTGATGCAGGTCGAGGTCTCGACATTGCCCGCCACCACCGAGGCCGGCGGATTCGGGTTGAGCATGGAGGCCGGCGGGATGATCACCTTCAACGGCTTGAGGCATCCCGCGTTGAGCGGGATGTCGTCGTCCACCAGCGTGCGGAACACATACAGCACCGCGGCCATGCACACCGCCGTCGGCGCATTGAAGTTGTTCACCTGCTGCGCCGAGGTGCCGGTGAAATCGATTACGGCGCTGCGATTTTTCGCATCGACCCGGATCGCCACCTGAATCTGGGCTCCGTTGTCCAGCGGCAGCGTGAATTGGCCATCCGACAAGCGCGTGATCACGCGGCGCACCGATTCCTCGGCGTTGTCCTGCACATGGCGCATGTAGGCCTGCACGACCTCCAGCCCGAACTGCTCGACCATCTTGCGCAGTTCCTGCACGCCCTTCTCATTGGCGGCGATCTGGGCTTTCAGGTCCGCCATGTTCTGCTCGGGATTGCGGCTGGGGTACTGCCCGCTGCGCAGCAAGGCCAGCATCTCGGCCTCGCGCAGCGTGCCGCGATCGACCAGCTTGACGTTGTTGATCTGCACGCCCTCCTCCTCGATCAGCGTCGAGAACGGCGGCATGGAGCCGGGCGTGATGCCGCCGATGTCGGCGTGGTGACCGCGCGAGCCGACGTAGAACAGCGGCTTGTCCGTTCGCCCTGAGCTTGTCGAAGTGCCCGCGAGGTCTTCGACAGGCTCGGACCGAACGGGCGTATTCAGGTACACCGGCGTGATCACCGTGATGTCGGGCAAGTGCGTGCCGCCGTGGTACGGATCGTTCAGCACATAGACATCGCCCGGCGACATGCGGCCCGCGTTCTCGCTGATCACCGTCTTGATGCTCTCGCCCATCGACCCCAGGTGCACCGGCATGTGCGGGGCGTTGGCGATCAGGTTGCCTTCCTGGTCGAACAGCGCGCAGGAAAAATCCAGCCGCTCCTTGATGTTGACCGAGTACGCGGTGTTCTGCAATTGCAGCCCCATCTGCTCGGCGATGTTCATGAACAGGTTGTTGAACACCTCCAGCAACACCGGATCCACGGTGGTGCCGGCGGCGAATTTCACGTCGCGTGCGACGCGGCGGTCCAGCACGATGTGGTCCAGTGCCGTCAGCCGCGCTTCCCAGCCGGGCTCGACCACCGTGGTGGCGTTCTTCTCCGCGATGATCGCCGGCCCGGGGATCACGTCCCCGGCTCGCAGGTCCTCGCGCACCGCCAGCGCCGCGTCATGCCACTGGCCGCCGGAATACATGCGAACGGTCTCGCGGCGCGGCACTTCGCGCGCGGGATGCAACTCGTGGCGCGGCTCGGCCGGCGCGTCGCCCGCGACCACCGCTTCCACCGAGACCGCCTCGACCATCATGCCCTTGCCCTCCATGAGGAACGCGAAACGCTGGCGATAGGCCGCCTCGAAGCCGGCGACGATGGCCGGCAGGTCGCCGAACGGCACCACCAGGGCGGAGTCGCTCCCCTGGTATCGCACGTGGACCCTCTTGTGCACGGCGACGGTCCCGGCGCCGGCCTGCTGCCGCTCCAGGTCGCCCTGCGCGGCCGCGCCGAGGGCATCGAGCCGCTGCGCGACCAGCGGCAGCGATTCCTTGGCCAGCGGAAGTTCGATCGCCTGCTCGCGGATCACGTTCTGGTCGGCCAGGCCCATCCCATAGGCCGACAGCACTCCCGCCAACGGGTGAACGAACACGCGGCTCATTCCCAACGCGTCCGCCACCAGGCAGGCGTGCTGGCCGCCCGCTCCGCCAAAGCATTGCAGCGTGTAGCGCGTGACGTCGTAACCGCGGGCGACGGAAATCTTCTTGATGGCGTTGGCCATCTGCTGCACGGCGATGTTGATGAAGCCCTCGGCCACCACTTCCGCACTGCGGCCGGTCTTGGCGGCCAGCTCGTTGAATTTCGCCTCCACGGCTTCGTAGCTCAGTGCCTCGTTGGCCTTGGGGCCGAACACCTTCGGGAAGTAGCGCGGCTGGATCTTGCCGACCATCAGGTTCGCATCGGTCACCGCCAACGGGCCGCCACGGCGGTAGCTGGCCGGGCCGGGGTTGGCGCCGGCGCTCTGGGGACCGACGCGAAAGCGCGAGCCGTCGAACCCGAGGATCGATCCGCCGCCCGCCGCCACGGTGTGAATGCTCATCATCGGGGCGCGCATCCGCACGCCCGCGACCTGGGTTTCGAACTCGCGCTCGAATTCGCCGGCGTAGTGCGACACATCGGTCGAGGTGCCGCCCATGTCGAAGCCGATCACCTTCACGTGGCCACCAAGCTGCGCCGTGCGCGCCATGCCGACGATGCCGCCCGCCGGGCCCGACAGGATCGCGTCCTTGCCCTGGAAGGCATGGGCATCGGCGAGCCCGCCCGACGATTGCATGAAGAACAGCTTCACGCCCGGCATCTCGCCGGCCACCTGCTCCACGTAGCGGCGCAGGATCGGGGAAAGGTAGGCGTCGACCACCGTCGTGTCGCCCCGGCTGACGAACTTCATCATCGGGCTGGTTTCGTGCGACGTGCTGATCTGCGTGAAGCCCACTTCCTTGGCAATGCGCCTGGCCGCCAGCTCATGGCCGGTGAAACGGTAGCCGTGCATGAACACGATTGCCACACTGCGCAGGCCGCGGCGGAACGCGGCTTCCAGTTCTGCCTTCAGATGCGTTTCATCCAGCAGCTCAAGGACATCGCCGTGCGCGCCCACGCGCTCGTGCGCTTCGATCACCGAGCTGTACAGCAGCTCCGGCAATACGATATGCCGGTCGAACAAGCGCGGGCGGTTCTGGTAGGCGATGCGCAGCGCGTCGCGAAAACCCCGGGTCGTGACCAGCAGCGTCGGCTCGCCCTTGCGCTCCAGCAGCGCATTGGTGGCGACGGTCGTGCCCATCTTCACGCACTCGACCACTTCGGGCCGCACGGACTCGCCGGCCTTCAGGCCCAGCAGGTGACGGATGCCGGCGACGGCTGCGTCCTTGTACTGTTCCGGATTTTCCGACAGCAGCTTGTGCGTGAGCAGCGTGCCATCCGGCCGCTTGGCCACGATGTCGGTGAAGGTGCCGCCGCGGTCGATCCAGAATTGCCAGCGCCGGCTTGGGGTGGTGAGTGACTTGTCCTGCATACCAATGCGTCTTTTTCTCAATGTAACGCGATCGGCCGCGCGCGTGTTACGGCGTGTCCGAGTCCCGGTCCATCCCCAGGCAGCGTCGCAGCACCGGCGAATCGGCCAGGGCCAGAACCCGCCAACCCGTGGCCTCGCGGATCAGGTCGGCGTACGGCGGCATGTTGGTGCATTCGAGCACCACGGTGCGCAAGTCCGGCTCGCGCTGCTTCAAGGCGATCGCGGCGGCGACCACGTCGCACCGCGCCTGTTCCAGGTCCATCTGCGGATGGTTGCCCAGGATCGCGCGCGCGAACTCGCTGCCCGGCGCCACGCCCTGGACCCGCACGTCGGCCAGCCGGTCGGGCGGGACGCCGGCCTGGCCCAGGTGCTCCGCGCCCAGCCGCTCGGCGCTGATCGTCAGCACCCCGACCTGCGCCTCTTCTTCCAGCAGCGCCGGCAATTGCAACAGGCTGGATGTGACCACCGGCACGGCGACAGCTCGTTGTAGTTCGAATTGCAGCAGCACCAGGAAGCCGCAACTGGTGGTGATGGCGGCGACGCCGCGCTGCTCGAGCTTGCGCGCCGCATCCGAGAACGCTCGCAGCGCCCGGCTGGCCCGCAGGCCCAACGCCGTTTGCACCGCATCCTGCGGACCGATGCCTTCCACCACCAGGAACTCGGTCGGGACACTCCAGCTATCGGGATGCCCGACGTCGCCCGGCGGCCGCGGAAAGCGGGTATCGAGCATCAGGACGCCCAGGCGCGGCCCCGTCCCCGGGGGAAATACCGGTGGCGCTGGCGCGTTACTTGCACTTATCCTTGCGTCCTTCATTCCCTCGATTGTCCCGGAGAGACCATGAAACTCAAACACGCCATGTTTGCCGCCGCCCTGGCCCTGGGCGCCAACGCTTTCGCCCAGACCAAATGGGACCTGCCCGCCGCGTATCCGGCCACTAATTTCCACACCGAAAACCTCACCCAGTTCGCCAGTGACGTGGACAAGGCTTCGGGTGGAAAACTCAAGATCACCGTGCATGCGAACGCGTCGCTGTTCAAGGCCAACGAGATCAAGCGGGCCGTCCAGGGTGGCCAGGCGCCGATCGGCGAAGTGCTGCTGGTGAATTTCGAGAACGAGAACCCCATCTACGGCGCCGACGGCATCCCCTTCCTGGCCACCGGCTATCCCGATGCGAAGAAGCTCGCCGCCGCCCAGAAGCCCGTGCTGGACAAGTTGCTCGGCGCCCAAGGCATGAAATTGCTGTACACGGTGGCCTGGCCGCCACAGGGCATCTACACCAACAAGGAGCTGAACACCGTCGCCGACATGAAGGGCCTGAAGTGGCGCGCCTACAGCCCTGCGACGGCCAAGATCGCCGAGCTGGTGGGCGCCGTGCCGGTGACGATCCAGGCGGCCGAGCTGTCGCAGGCGCTGGCCACCGGCGTCGTCAACAGCTACATGAGCTCGGGCTCCACCGGCTACGACTCCAAGACCTACGAGAGCATCAAGATGTGGTACGACACGCAGGCCTGGCTGCCGAAGAACGCGGTGATCGTGAACACCGAGGCTTTCAACGCGCTCGACAAGCCCACGCAGGACGCGGTGCTCAAGGCCGCCGCCGATGCCGAAGTCCGCGGCTGGAAGCTCAGTGAAGAGAAGAACCTGTGGTACGTCAACGCGCTGCAGGAAAAGGGCATGAAGATCATGAAGCCCTCGACCCAATTGATGGGCGACTTGAAGAAGGTCGGCGCGGTGATGCTCAGCGAGTGGGAAGGCAAGGCCGGAGCCGACGGCACGGCCGTGATCTCCAATTTCCGCAAGTAAGCGGGAGCATGCGCCGATTTCTCGACTGGCTCTACCTGGCCTCGGGCGCCGTCGGCGCCGCCTTCGTCGCCTTCATCTGCGTGGTGATGATCGCGCAGAGCATCCTGCGCGAATTCGGGGTGCGCACGGGCGCGGCCAATGACGTGGTGGCGTGGTCCTGCGCCGCCGCGTCGTTCTTTGCCATGGCGCATGCCTTCAAGCATGGCGACTTCGTGCGGGTGACGCTGCTGCTCGAAGCGCTTTCGCCCCGGGTTCGCCGCGTCATGGAAATCGTCTGCCTCGTGATCGCGGCAATCTCGGTCGGCTACCTGGCTTTCTGGGCCAACAAGTTCACCTACGACAGCTGGCGCTTCCACGAGGTCGCGCAGGGCCTGCTGCCGATCCCGATCTGGATTCCCCAGGCCAGCTTCGCGCTGGGCTCGATCCTGTTGCTGGTCGCGGTGGTGGACGAACTGGTCCTCGTGCTGCGCGGGGCCAAGCCCAGCTACGTGGCCGCCGTGGAAGAGCGCCATGCCAAGGGCGATTTCTCTTCCGACGTCTGAACCCCAAGAAGGCCCCATGGACATTCTCCTCATCGGCGGCCTGCTGCTGCTGATCATGATGGTGCTGCTCTCGGGCGGCGTCTGGATCGCAATGACGCTGGCCATCTGCGGCTGGGTCGGGCAGGCCTTCTTCACCACCACCGCCACCGGCAACAACCTGTTCTCCGCGTTCTGGGAAAGCAATGCCTCGTGGGAGCTTGCCGCCCTGCCCCTTTTCATCTGGATGGGCGAGATCCTGTTTCGCAGCAAGTTGTCCGAAGAGATGTTCGAGGGCTTGCGGCCCTGGCTCAACCGCATCCCAGGCCGGCTCATGCACACCACCATCCTGGGCTGCGGCATCTTCGGCTCGGTCTCGGGCTCCTCCGCCGCCACCTGCGCCACGATCTCGAAAGTGGCGCTGCCGGAACTGCTCAAGCGCGGGTACAGCGAAAAGATCGCGCTGGGCTCGCTCGCCACCGCCGGCACGCTCGGCATCCTGATCCCGCCTTCCATCACCATGGTGGTGTACGCGGTGGCGGCGGACGCATCCATCATCCGCATTTTCCTGGCCGGCTTCCTCCCGGGCTTCCTGCTGATGGGCCTGTTCTCGGGCTACATCATCTGGTGGAGCCTGCGCAACCCGGACCAGGTGCCGCCGCCCGACGCGCCCACCAGCTTCATGGAGAAGATCCGCCTCTCGGGCAACCTGATTCCCTGCGCGGTCCTGATCATCTTCATCGTCTGGGTGCTGATCGCGGGCTACGCCACGGCCACCGAGTGCGCAGCCTATGGCGTGGCGGGTTCGCTGGGCCTGGCGTGGTGGAGCAAGTCGCTCACCTGGCAGACGTTCAAGGAGGGCCTGATGGGCACCACCCGCACCAGCTGCATGATCATGTTCATCCTGGCCGGCGCGTCGTTCCTCACCAAGACCATGGCCTTCACCGGCATCCCGCGCGAGCTGGCCAGCTGGGTCGACGCGATGCACCT
>JAQGMS010000413.1 GCA_028292245.1 Ramlibacter sp. | reverse complement strand
AAGGTGTCGGCCGCCTTGGCCGACCGGCGCAAAAGCATTCCCGCATCCGACGTGTTCGAACGCTTACACGCAACACATGCCAAGGCAGTAAGGGCCGCCAAGCGTGGCGCTTAAGGTCTTTTTTCAGCCACGAACTGAAGCGGACTTGCGGGCACTGTATCGCTACATCGCGGAAACATCGGGTTTGGACGTCGCTGGTCATTATCTCGATCGCATCGAGGTTGCCTGCCTGGCACTGGCGACGTTTCCAAATCGAGGCACAAAACGCGACGACCTCGCACAGGGGCTACGGACGATTGCGTTCGAACGCCGAGTGACTATTGCCTATCGAGTGCTGAAAGCACGGGTCCAAATCGTGACCATTGCCTATGGCGGACGCGACTTCGAGAGTGACCTTCGCGGTGCCGAGACAAGGAACGGAGTAGCCGCGAAAATGCGACAATCCCAGCGACTCAATAAAATGACCGCACGTGGCGGCCAGAACCTACTCGTCGCGATAGACCTTTTCGCGTTTTTCGTGGCGCTCCTGCGCCTCCACCGAGAGCGTCGCGATCGGGCGGGCTTCGAGCCGCTTCAGCGAAATCGGCTCGCCGGTCTCCTCGCAATAGCCGTAGGTATTGTCGTCGATGCGCTGCAGCGCCGCGTCGATCTTGGAGATCAGCTTGCGCTGGCGGTCGCGGGCCCGCAGTTCGATGGCGCGGTCGGTTTCCGACGAGGCGCGGTCGGCGAGGTCGGGATGATTGACGTTCTCTTCCTGCAGGGTCTGCAGCGTGATGCGCGATTCCCGCAGGATCTCGTCCTTCCATGCCAGCAGCTTGGCGCGAAAATAATCGCGCTGGCGATCGTTCATGAAAGGCTCTTTTTCGGTCGGTCGGTAGTTCTTCAACTTTTCCAAGGCCAGCCCACTTCACGTCCAAGGCGGCCGAAAAAGGGTCCGTCCGCGCGCGCCTTATATAGCGGCGTCGTGACACAGACAATATCGCCGGCAGGCGGGAAACTGTGCAGTGCGGGAGTTCAGCCGCTGGAACCTGTGCGTAAAGCCGGCGCGGGAGGCGGCTTGCCTCAGAACTGCCCGGCTTTGGCCAATTCGACCTCGACCCGCAGCTCGATTTCGGAGAGTACCGCGTCCAGGCCAGGGTCGCCGGAGGAGGATTTGAGGTTGGCGGCGGCGTCGCGCAGCCGGCTCACCGTCGCGGCGTTGAAATTGCCGGACAACAGGCCGATCTTGAGGTCGTCCAGCACGTCCAGCGCCCCTTTGCCGCGCTGGACCGAACGTTTGCGGCGCTCGGCCGGATCCTCGATGCCCTGCAGCGCCATCAGCGCGTCGATATTTCCCGCCGCCTTGGGGGCGACCACGGCACGGGTTTCGGGCGTAGCAGCCGCATCCGGCAGGCTGAAGCCGGTCGAGCTGGTCCGCTTGGCGTTGCCAGCAGGAGAGCCAAGGGTGGTACCGTTCGGGCCGTAGATGCGCATCGTCTGATCTCGCGGTGTGGCCGGCAGCTTCGCCCTTGCATGGTTAATGGAGCGTAAACAGCCCGGCAAAATCTGCCGCCGGGGGCATTTTCGCCGCCGCGCCGGCCTGCCGCGCGGATCTGCCACGTGGGATTTATTGAAATATATCAATGGGTTACGTGCGCGATCCAGCGTGGCACCGATCTCGCATAGTTAAGGCCGGACCACCGTCATGGGAGTGATGGGCCGTGTCCAGCCAGTACCTCAGCGGGGAGCAGAGGATGCCTAGCGTCATTTCGGCAAGAGGTTTTCAGGTGGCCTGCGCCGCGCTGCTGGCGCTGGCGCTGTCCATCATGTCGGCCGGCGCCACCTCGCGGATCAAGGACCTCGCCAATATCGAGGGCGTACGGCAGAACCAGCTGATCGGCTATGGCCTCGTGGTCGGCCTCGCCGGCACCGGCGACACCCTCAACAACATCCCCTTCACCAAGCAATCGCTGCAGGCAATGCTCGAGCGCATGGGCGTCAACATCCGCGGCGCCACCATCCGCACCGGCAACGTCGCGGCCGTAATGGTCACCGGCAATTTGCCGGCGTTCGGCACCCAGGGCACAAGGATGGATGTCACGGTCTCGGCGCTCGGCGATTCCAAAAATCTGCAGGGCGGCACCCTGCTCGTCACCCCCCTGCTCGGCGCCGACGGCAATGTCTACGCGGTGGCGCAGGGCTCGGTCGCGATCGGCGGCTTCCAGGCCGAAGGCCAGGCCGCCAGCATCACCAAGGGCGTCCCGACCGTCGGCCGCATCGCCAACGGCGCCATCATCGAGCGCGAGATCGAGTTCGCGCTCAACCGCCTGCCCAACGCGCGGCTGGCGCTGCGCAATCCCGATTTCACCACCGCCAAGCGCATAGCCGCCGCGGTCAATGATTTCCTCGGCGCCAAGGCCGCCGAGCCGATCGATCCCTCCACCGTGCAGCTCTCCATTCCAGCGGAATTCAAAGGCAACGTCGTCGCCTTCCTGACCGAGATCGAACAGCTGCAGGTCGATCCGGATCTCGCCGCCAAGATCGTGATCGACGAACGTTCCGGCATCATCGTGATGGGCCGCGACGTCCGTGTCGCCACCGTCGCCGTCGCGCAAGGCAATCTCACCGTGACGATTTCCGAAAGTCCGCAGGTCAGCCAGCCCAATCC
>JAQGMS010000471.1 GCA_028292245.1 Ramlibacter sp. | reverse complement strand
TGATGACTTACGGCGCGTACGGCATCGTCCGTGGCCGGTTTGGCCGCGCCTTCGTCGCCGTGCGCGACGACGACGTCGCCGCTGGCATCATGGGAATCGACGTCGTGGCGACCAAGGCGACCGCGTTTCTGATCGGGGCATTCTATGCCGGCGTCGGCGGCGGGTTGTGGGCCTATTTCGTCCGCTTTGTCGCAGTCGATCAGTTCACGCTGTTCAATTCGATATGGTTCATTGCGATGATCATCGTCGGCGGTATGGGGTCGATCACCGGCGCTCTCGTCGGCGTCGTGGTCATCAAATGCATTCAGGAGGCGTTCGTGTCGCTCGGACCATCCGTAGTCTCGCTTTTTCCCTCGATCGGCGGCGATGTCGTGTTTTCGCTAATGAATGTGTTTCTCGGCAGTGTCATCGCAGCATTCCTGATCTTTGAGCCGCGCGGTCTGATGCATCGCTGGAATATCCTGAAAAGGTCGTATCGGATCTGGCCGTTTCCATACTGACGAAGCAAAGCCGCTGCAGGGCGGTGTCCATAAATAAAACAGCAACGGGAGGACCTAAAAATGAAGAGCATACTCTCCAAATGGATTACAGGCGCCGCGGCAGTGGCGATCGTGGCAATCGCGCTGCCCGCTTCGGCGCAGACAACATACAACATTGCCTCGATTGCCGATTTTACCGGACCCTACGCCGATATCATGAAAGACCTCGTCGGAGCCCGTCGCGCCACCGTCGATTGGTGGAACGAGGAGGTCGGCAAGGGCATGGGCATCAAGATCGGGATCAAGGACTATGACGGCCGATACGACGCGGCGCAGACAGCGAGCCTTTGGCCGGGCATCAAGGCAGAGCTCAATCCGGTGGCCGTACTCGGCGTCGGGGGACCTGATGTCGCCGCACTGCAAGGCCGGCTTCCGACCGACAAGGTGCCGATGCTGATGTCGACGGCCGGTTACGGGTTTGCGTGGAAGGCCGATCCATGGATATTCAATCCACGGCCGACTTACGGCCATGAGGCGGCCGGGTTCTTCGAATGGTTCCGCAGCACCCGCGGCATCAAGGGGCCGCTGAAAGTGGGTATCATTTCCTCGGAAGCCTCGCCGGCCTATGTCGACATTGCGAAGGGCGCGGAGAAATTCGCCAAGGATAATCCGGATAAGGCTGAAATCGTCGAGACCATCTATACCGAGGTGCAGCCGACGGATCTGACCACCCAAGTTGGCCGCCTGATCCGAAAGGGCGTGCAAGTCCTCGATATCCAGACCAACACAGCTGCGGTTGTGGCGACCAAGCGTGCGCTACAGGCGCTCGGCAAAGTCGACATTCCGATCATGATGAGTTCGCATAACGGTCTGATCGCCTCGGGCAAGGCTGTCGGCGGCATGAAGGACCTGGAAGGCGACTATGAAGTCTACGGCATGGCCGTGCCGACGGAGCAAAAGACCAAGGCCCACGACTTCCACGAGATGGCCGTCGCAAAGTACAAGTCGCAGGGAACATGGTCGGTCGCGAGCGTCATGGGCTACAATCAGACCTTGGTCGCCCTCCGGGGGATCGAAGCCGCGGCGCGCAAGGTCGGCGCCGACAAGGTCACGGGCGAAGTGGTTCGCACCGCATTGCTGACGACACCGATTTCGGCCGATCAGACCTTCGGCATTCTGCCGAACCTGACCTACACCAATGAAGCCCCCTTCCCAGTCACGGGCCTGAGCGTCAACGTCGCGACCATCAAGGACGGCAAGTATGTGATCGCCGGCGAAAACGTGCCGGTACCCACGATTGCGAAATGGTAACGGACCTCAATCAGCCGGAGCGCGACAGCGCTCCGGCTGCGGAGTTGTGGGATGCTTGAGCTTAGCAATGTCGAGGTGATCTACAGCGACGTCATCCTCGCGGTGAAGGGCATTACGCTCGCCGTGCCCAAGGGCTCGTGCGTCACGCTTCTGGGCGGCAACGGGGCCGGTAAGTCGACCACGCTCAAATCAATCTCGAACGTGCTCATGACGGAAGATGGCAAGGTGACGTCGGGGACGATTTCGTTCGAAGGCGCGCGGATCGAGGGCAGCGATCCGGCGAGGATCGTCCGCAACGGCCTCGTCCATGTCATGGAGGGTCGTCGTGTCCTCAGCCACCTCACCGTGGAGCAGAATCTGATTGCCGGCGGGCACATGGAACCCTCGGTGCAGGCGATGCGGCGGCGGCTCGATAGCGTCTACGACCGGATCAAGCGCCTTGCCCTGCTCAAGTCGCGCACGACAGGCTACTTGTCCGGCGGTGAACAGCAGATGGTGGTGATCGGCCGCGCGCTGATGGCCAATCCGAAGCTGATCATGATCGACGAGCCCTCGCTGGGGCTCGCGCCGATGATGGTCGATGAGGTGTTCGGCGTGCTGCGCTCATTGAAGGACGACGGCCTGACGCTGTTGATCGTCGAACAGAACACCAGGGTTGCGCTCGACCTCGCCGACTTCGGCTACGTCATGGAAGACGGACGCATTGTGCTGGAAGGCAACGCAGCCGACCTTCGCGCCAACGAGGACATCCGCGAATTCTATCTCGGCCTCAATCTGGAAGGCGAGCGCAAGAGCTATCGCAACATCAAGCACTATCGGCGCCGCAAGCGATGGCTCGGGTAATTCAGGCGGAGGCCGCGGGTCACCGACCGATGAAGGACGGCTTGCGCTTCTGTTCGAATGCGGCAAGCCCCTCTTTCATGTCGTGGCTATGGGCGTGGACTTCGCTGGCGAGCAATTCGAGCCGGAGCGCCACGTCCTTTGGCTGCTCGAGACCGTCGGCGACCAGCGCCTTCATGCGCCGCAATACCAGCGAGCTCTTTGCCCCGAGCTTGGCGACCAGGCGCTCGACTGCCGCCGTCAATTCGGCGTCGTCGACAACCTCGTTGACGAGACCGCAGGCGACCAAATCGTCGGCCGGCATGAAGTCGCCGGTGAACAGCAGATATTTCGCGCGGGTCGGACCGATTTTCCGCGGCAGCCGCACCGAACTGCCGCCGCCCGGCAACAGGCCGAAATTCGCGTGCGCGTCACCAAGCTTGGCCGATCGTGCCGCGATCACCAGGTCGCAGCACAACACCAGTTCCAGGCCGCCCGCGAGCGCCAACCCATTGACCGCGGCGATCACCGGCCGCGGGCAGTTTTCCAGCCGGGCCATCATGTCGAGGACGGAGTCGAGGAACCGCGACGCCGCGGTGACGCCGTCCTGTGTAGCGCTGTTGACATACTTCAGATCGGCGCCGGCGCAAAAGGCCCGTCCCGAACCCATCAGCACCACGGCCTTGATCGCCGGATCATCGGCGCGCGCTAAAGCGGCGGTGATCCCCGCAACCATGTCCGGCGTGATCGCGTTGAGCGCCGCCGGCCGATTGAGCGTGATCCATACCGCACCGTTACGAACTTCGGCTACAACGCTTTGGCCTGACTTAATGTTTTCCGACATTGGCCGCACCCCGCAACAAATATTTGACTTTTAAGTCAACAGATAATCTACTGAGTAAAACTATAGGCCAGCTAATAAAATTCGCAAGCGCAGGCGGCGTCCATCCGGGGAAGAATCGTCATGTCGCAGCTTGAAGGCATCCGCATCGTCAGCCTGGCGGAGCAATATCCCGGGCCCTATGCGACGCTGCTGATGGCCGATCTCGGGGCCGACGTTCTCCTCGTCGAGCGTCCCGGCATGGGCGATCCCGCGCGGCAATTCCCGGCATTTCATGCCGCGCTCAATCGCAACAAGCGTTCGGTGGCGCTCGATCTCAAGGTGGAAGGGGACAAGCAGCGGTTTCGCGAACTGGTCGCATCCGCCGACGTGCTGCTGGAAGGGTTTCGTCCCGGGACCATGCAGCGGCTGGGCCTGGGCTTCGAGGCGATGGCCGCGGTCAATCCCCGTCTAGTCTACGCGTCGATTTCCGGCTTCGGACAGACCGGTCCCTACCGCGACCGGCCCGCGCATGATCTGTCCTACCAGGCCCTCGCCGGTTTCCTGCACGCTCAGGCCGCGACGCGTTCGACGCAGCTTCCAAGCGACATTGCGGTCGGCGACCTTTCATCGGGCATGTTTGCAGCGCTCGGCGTGCTGGCGGCGTTGCTGGCGCGTGCGCGGACCGGAAAGGGAGCCTATATCGACGTTTCGATGACCGACGGGCTGGTGTCGTGGATGTCGGTCATGGTCGGTCCGGCGATGAACGGCGATCGGCTCGCCGATATCTCAGCAGAGCCCGCCTATGGCCTGTTCGAGTGCCAGGATGGCAAGCTGCTTTCGCTGTCGATCGCGCATGAAGACTGGTTCTGGCGGCCGCTGTGCACGCTGATCGGCATGGAAGACGTTGCCGATCTGAAGCGCGCGCAACGGACCCAACGCGAAATAGAGCTGGTCGCACGCATCGGCAAGGCCATCGCCAGCGCGCCGCGCGCAAAGTGGGCCGAAAAGCTTGACGCTGCGGGAATTCCCTGGGGGCCGGTCAGTGCGATCGACGAGGTCGCCGCCGATCCGCATTTCATCGAACGCGGGCTGTTCAGCGATGTGGCCGACAGCGATGGCCGGCGCCGCCGCTATGTCGCCCAGCCCCTGATCATCGACGGCTACCATTCGGGGCCGACGCGCGGCGTGCCTAGTCTGGGCGAACACACCGATGAGGTCTTTTCCGAATTGTCGCAACGGACGGCACGCAACATCTGAGAACGGGAGACGCCAGCATGGAAAATATTTACGTGGTGGGAGTCGGTATGACGCCGTTCGGCCGCATGCTCGACAAGGACATCAAGACGATGACCAGGGAGGCGGTCGACGCGGCACTCGCGGACGCCGGTCTGAAGGCCGCGGCGCTGGAAGCCGCCTACTTCGGCAACGCATCGCAAGGGCACATGGAAAACCAGCACATGGTGCGCGGCCAGATCGCACTGCGGTCGATGGGCATCGGGCAGATCCCGGTCGTCAATGTCGAAAACGCCTGCGCCAGCGGCAGTTCGGCGCTGAACCTCGCCGTCAATTTCCTCAAGGCGGGCGATGGCGACATCGCGCTTGCGGTCGGCGCCGAAAAGATGTTCTCGCGGGATCGCGAGCTGATGTTCGGGTCATTCGACAGCGCCTGGGACGTCAGCCGCAAGGACCAAATCAGCGAGCGGCTGATGAAGCTCGGCGAAGGCATCGATCCGCCTGAGGGCACCACCTCGGACAAGCCCTATAGCGTGTTCATGGACGTCTATGCGGCGTTCTCGCGCTATCATATGGCGCGGTTCGGAACGACGCAGCGCCAGATCGCCGCG
>JAQGMS010000542.1 GCA_028292245.1 Ramlibacter sp. | reverse complement strand
CGAAGCCCGCGAGGCCAGCGCATTGTTCGAACAGCTCTATCTGCACTACACGATGGA
Organism: Ramlibacter sp.; assembly: GCA_028292245.1. GTDB lineage: Bacteria > Pseudomonadota > Gammaproteobacteria > Burkholderiales > Burkholderiaceae_C > Ramlibacter. Next base: position 2,832 of record JAQGMS010000542.1, on the reverse strand, counting down.
GATCGAGCGCGAGGTCCACTTCAGGCATTGCGATCGATTTGGAATCGCTCACCAGCGGCCAACAGCTGCAACGGCATCCCAGGCCGACACGGAAGACGAGCTGTTCTTCTCAGGTTTTCAAATCACGAAGCGCTGGCGCGGCCCAAGGCGCGAATTCTTTGAAGAATTTACCCCTGCTTTTCCCTTGGACTCGGACGGCGCGGGGAAATATGCTGGCGGGAGGTGGGGGCATGTGATGAACGGCAAGGTTGTAGTTGGCGCGCTGCTTTCGGTGCTGCTGTCGATGGCCACGGCCGAGGCGCGGGGCCCTTATGGCTCGATCAATGTCGGAAACTGGAAGGGCGGCGCGTTCACCAATGACCAGACCGGCGCGTTCACCCATTGCGTAGGCGGAGCGAGTTACGACAGCGGCATTTATTTCATGGTCATGATCGACCAGGCCGCGGGATGGTCGCTGGGCTTCCAGCATCCGAAGTGGAGCCTCGCCACCAATCAATCATTTCCGATCGCGCTCACCTTCGATGGTCAGCGTCCGGTCTATGTGCAGGGCGTGGCGGTCGGGGAGAGCCTGGTGCGGGTGCCGATGCCGGCCGATTCGGCGCTGATCGCCCAGTTCCGCAAGGCGAAGTCGATGACCGCCTTCACCCAGGGCCAGCTCTTCCAGTTCAACCTCGATCAAACCGCGGCGTTGCTGCCGACATTGGCGAATTGCGTCGCTGTCGTGAAGCAGCAGGGCATCGCCAATGCCGGCGACTTCTCGGTCAAGCCAGCGGCAAGGCCGGCGCCGGTGGCGGCGGCGGGAAGCCTGAAACCTTCCGCGCCCCCAAACGCTTCGCCGGACATGCAGATTGAGGCCATTGAGCTGGCGTCGAATTTCATTCTCAAGGCCACGCTGCATAATCCGCGGGTCTTGAGCCGGGCCGAGACGCCGGTCGCGTTTGCATCGACCGGTGCTGCCTGGAGGTCCGACGAGGCTATCGGCTTTGTCAGGATCATCCCGCCCAGCGAAGGCGTGAAAGGCCTCGATGTCGCCGCCGCCGTGGTGGCGACCGACGCCAGGGATTGCAAAGCCAAATTTGCTTCCGGCCGCACCAGCGAGCTGGTCGACAGCGATGTCGTGTTCCGTGGGTTTTCCTCCTGCGAGGATTCCGCCGGCGCGCGCTACTCGCAATATTTTATCGTTTCGAGAAAGAAGGGCGGCTTCGTGGTGTTCTCGGTGGTCTCCAACATGAAGACCGAACAGGCCAAGACCGTCACCAAGGACGAAAAGCTGGCGGATTTCAGGAAGGCAGCCTGGGTCGTCGTCAACGAATGACGGTCAGCTCCGTCGGCGAACTCTTCATTCTCGGCTTTTTCGGCAAGATCATCCCGGCCTGGGTCAGGGAATTTGCCGCCCGTTATGGTCTCGGTGGAATCATCCTGTTCGATTATTCCTGCCAGACCCGGCAGTACGACAACAATATCGAATCGCCCGACCAGCTAGGCCGATTGTGCGAAGCGATTGCTTGCCTGCCTTCCAATCCCCTGGTGTTCATCGACCAGGAGGGCGGCCTGGTGCGGCGGCTCAAGGAATCCTCGGGCTTCAGGCCGCTTCCGAGCCAAAGGGAATTCAATCTTTTAGGCTCGGCGCAAAAGCGCGAGATCCTCAAAGCCAGTTTCAACGAGCTGCGGGCGCTCGGCATCCGCTACAATTTCGCGCCTGTCATCGATGTCGATTACAATCCGGACAATCCCAGCATCGGCAAAATAAAACGCTCCTACTCGGCCGATATTCGTGAGGTCGAAGCCAATGCCTTGCTGGCCGGCGAAGTGGCGCGGGATGCGCGGATCGGCCTTTGCCTGAAGCATTTTCCGGGCATCGGCGGCGCCCTGGTCGATTCACATCAGGAATTCATGGATATTTCGGATGCGCTGCATCCCGAACAGGAAGAATTGTTTTATGCGCTGGCGCCGCAAATGTTTGGCGAGGCCGTGCTCGTCAGCCATGCCATCGTCCGGCAATGGGACCGCGACATGCCGATCACCCTGTCAGGCGCCGGCATCGGCCGGTTGCGCCAGCGCCTTCCCGATACCCTTTTGATATCGGACGACATGCAAATGCAGGGGCTGCAAAAGGCGCTGGGAACAAGCGAGGCAAGTCTTCAGTCGCTGAAGGCCGGCATGGATATGCTCTGTATCGGCAACAACCTGATCAACCAGGAAGCGGAAATGGCTGATATCGCCGATGGCGTCGAGCGACGCCTGCAGGATGGAACATTGGCGCAGCAGGCCATTGCGGATTCCATCCGCCGGGTACGGCAAAGAAAAGCGCTGCTGGGTTAGCCGGAACCGGCGCCTTTTACGGTAAAGACCGAAAATCATCATTAGAAACAGTCAGTTCACCACGGTTCTATGCCCCCCGGACCAACGAAGTTGGTTGCTTTGCAGCGCCATTGAGCCTAAAAGCCCCACTTCACCGGAAAGACGAGCGATGGCCCATAATTACGCGATCAATGACGATGTCCACCACCAGCTGCAGGGGCCGCAGGGTCGCGCCGTGATCAAGCAACGCAGCGTCTATACCATCGTCACCTGCCTGCCGATCGAGGCCGACGGACGGCCGCGCTATCGCATCAAGAGCAAGACCGAGAACGTCGAGCGTGTGGTGACCGAGGAACAGATCAGCCGGCTCGGTTGATCTGCCGCCGTTGTTTTCATTGGCGTTTTGTCATGCCGCTGCGGATTGGCTTGCTATTTGCCGAATAGCAGCGTAAACGCCGCGCATTCGAACAAACGATTTGCTTGTTGATCGCGCCGAACCGGCTCTACTCCCCAAGAACATCGCTGAAATCG
>JAQGMS010000146.1 GCA_028292245.1 Ramlibacter sp. | reverse complement strand
TGCCCTGGCGGTTGAGATAGGCGCCGGCCCAGCCCTTCAGATTCCAGTTGTCGAATTCATAGGCCCAGTCGAGCTTCGGTCCCGACACCGCCTTGGAGACGCGGAACCCCGACGCCCAGGAGCGATAGCCCTCTTTGAGCGGCTGGAACGTGCAGGGGATTCCCATCGAGCGCACCTTGGTCACCGCGGGCGACCACATCGACTGGATGATGGTCTCGCCGGAGGCCATCAGGTTGACGGACTCGTTGAAGTCCTTCCAGAACGCGCGGAAATGGCCGGCCTTCTTGGCTTCGGTCATGATCTTCATGGTGAGATCGATCTCGGCCTTGGTCATGTTGCCTTTGTCCTTGTAGGTGTGCTGGCCGCTCGCTTCCACGACCATCGCGGCATCCATGATGCCGATCGACGGGATGTTGAGGATCGAGGCCTTGCCCTTGAACTCGGGGTTGAGCAGCTCCTTCCAGCTCTCGATCGGGCGCTTGATGATGTCGGGGCGGATGCCGAGCGTGTCGGCGTTGTAGACGGTCGGGATCAGCGTGATCCACTGCGTCGGCGACTTCGCAAACACCTTGGAGTTCTGTCCTTCGAGATAGAACACCTTCTTCGGCGCGGTGCCCTGGTCGCCCACCTTCTTGCCGGCGACCTCGCCCTTGGTGAACAGCGAAGTGATCTTGTCGGCGTTCTTGATCTTCTTCGTGTCGATGCCCTTGAGGTTGCCGGTGGGCACGATCTTCTTGAGCGAGAAGTACTCGGTGTCGATCAGGTCAAAGCTGTTGGGCGCGGTGACGGCGCGCTTGGTGACGTCGTCGGTGGTGACGGCGACGTACTGGATGGTGATGCCGGTGTCGGCCTTGAACTTGTCGGCGATGGCCTTGTCCTGGTTCACGGCCGTGCCCAGGTAGCGCAGGGTGATCTTTTCCTGCGCGTGGATGGCGGGCGCCAGGCCGGTGGCCAGGATGCCGGACATGCCTTTGAGCAGCGAGCGGCGCTGCACGCCGGAGTTTTTGGGGTCTTGGGTATCGGACATGGTGAACGCTCCTTGCGGGTGAGAAAAAGTCGATGGGCTCAAGCGGACAGGGCATGCGCGCTGTCGCCGGCCCAGGAAAGGTGGACGGCGTCGCCGGTGGCGTAAGGCTGCGCCGTGAACTGCGCCTCGGGCAGCATCACCGAGACGCCCTTGGCGCCGCCGGCGTCCTGCGCCTGCAAGCCCAGCAGCACGTAGGTGCCCTGGTACTCGACGTCGGTCACCGTGCCGGCAATGCCGAACATCGCGTCGACGCCATCGCCCGAAGGCGTGATCAGCATGTGGTCGTTGCGCACAGCAACCTTGCCCGCATGGGTCTCGATCACGTTGTGGCCGCCCATGAAGCGGGCGATGAATTCAGTGGCCGGTGCGTTGTACACCTGGTGCGGCGAGCCGACCTGCTCGATGCGGCCCTGGTTCATCACCACCACGGTGTCGGCCAGCGCCATCGCTTCTTCCTGCGAGTGGGTGACATGGATGAAGGTCAGCCCGAGTTCCTTTTGCCAGCGGCGCAGCTCGGCGCGCATCTGGATGCGCAGGAACGGGTCGAGCGCGGACAGCGGCTCGTCCAGCAGCAGCACGCGCGGCTGCGTGATGAGGGCGCGTGCCAGCGCCACCCGCTGCTGCTGGCCGCCCGACAGCTCGCCGGGCTTGCGCTGCGCAAGATGGCCCATGGCCACCCGCTCCAGCAGGTCCTGCGCCTGCTTGTGGCGCGGCGCCTTCGCGACGCCCTTCATCTTCAGGCTGAAGGCCACGTTGTCCAGCGCCGACAGGTGCGGGAAGAGGGCGAAACTCTGGAACATCATCGCCGTGCCGCGCGCCGCGGCGGGCAGGAGGGTGATGTTGCGGTTTTCCAGCAGGATGTCGCCGCTGGTCACGCTCTCGTGCCCCGCGATCATGCGCAGCGTGGTGCTCTTGCCGCAGCCGGACGGGCCGAGCAGGCAGCAATAGCTTGCGCTGCCGATCCGCAGGTCGATGCTGTCCACCGCCGGCGCGCCCTGCGCATAGCGCTTGGTCAGGGCGACAAGCTCGATCGCGGCGGGGGCGGAGGCAACGTCCATTCGCCATGGAGTTGCATAAGCTGTGCCAGCTTTGTACGCAATCCCTGGCGCCGAATGTGTACAAAACGCACGAGGCCGGTGCGCCGGCGCACCGGAAACGCTTCTAGGCGAAGTGGACGATCAACCCCAGCACGTAGAGCACCGTTGCCGTGACGATCCCGCGAAACGGGATGCTGAACCAGTACAGGCGGCCCAGCACCACATAGCCCGCCAGCAGGGCCAGCCCGGTGAGCACCAGGAAGGGCGAGTCGAAGAAGAAGCGCGGGTGCATCAGCACCAGATACCCGTAGACCCATCCAAACAGGATGGCGCTGAACGAGTGGCTGGCGTTGAAGCCGATCCAGCAGCGCCACATCGTCGTCTCGCGCGTGATGACCGGCGAGACCTCCTGCATCCGCTGCTTCAGCGCCGCGTCACGCGGATGGAGCTTCGGCCCGTTGAAGGTGTAGAAAAGGTGCAGCAGGCCCAGCGCCCAGACGATGGCGCAACCGGCGGCGATGAAGTAGGAGTCGAGCATGGTGGGGCATTGTCCCACCCCCTGATGTCCCGGCAGACAGGCCGGGACTCAGCGCGCGGCGGGCCCGGGCACGAAAACGTCGCTGAAGAAGTGGTGGGGGTCCAGCCCGCGCTCCTCGATGCAGGCCTTCTTCACCGCCGTGACCATCGGCGGCGCGCCGCAGCAATACACCTCGTGGCCGTCCAGTGACGAGTGGTGCGCCCGTACCGCGTCGTCCACGCGGCCGTGAAAGCCGCCGAGCGCCTGTGCATCGGCCGCGTCCTCCACCGCCGGGATGAACGTGAAGCCGGGCAGCGTCTTCTTCCAGCGCTCGACAGCCGGCATCAGATACAGGCCGCCTCGATCGCGCCCGCCCCAGATCAGCGTCACCGCCCGCCTGATGCCTTTCTTCACCAGGTCGTCCAGCAGCGACTTCACCGGCGCGAAGCCGGTGCCGCCCACCACGCACAGCATCGGCGCCGCCGATTCCTCGCGCAGCTCGAAGTTGCCGAACGGCAATTCGACCTCCAGCACATCCCCGGCCTTCAATTGCGGAACGATCTGCGTGAACTGCCCGCCCGGCACATGGCGGATGTGCAATTGCAACGTGTCGCTCTCATGCGGCGGATTGGCCATCGAATACGAGCGGCGGCTGCCGTCGGGCAGCGCCACCTGCAAGTACTGGCCGGCCTTGAACCTGGCGCGCTGGCCGGCCGCAAGGCGCAACTGCAGCACGCTCACGTCGGCGGCCGCCAGCGTGTTGCGGTACACCTTCACGCTGAAAGTCTTGCGCGCCGCCGGGTCGATGCGATGCCACGCAGTGGGCACGATCTCCAGGTCGCCCATCGGCAGGCATTGGCAAAACAGATATTGCCCGGGCTCCGCCGCGTCGCCGGGTGGCGGGCATTGCACCTCGCCGGCCGCGATGCCGCCCGCGCAATTTCCGCACACACCTTTGCGGCAGGAGTACGGCATTTCGATGCCGGCCTTCAGCGCGGCGTCCAGGATGTTCTGCTGCGAATCGCACGCAAAGTGCAGATCGGTTCCCGCAATGCGGACGTCGTAAGCCATGCAATTGAACGCGAATGGTTTCAGGAAATGCCGGCCATCAGCCGCAAGCTGCGCAGCAGCGCATCCGGCCGAGCCGTGCCCTTGCCCGCGATGTCCATCGCGCTGCCGTGGCCGGTGGTCGCCAGCAGCACCCCGGCACCGATTGAAATCGCGCTGGCCGCCTGCGGCGCCAGCAACTTGACCGGGATATGGCCCTGGTCGTGCAGCATGGCGACGTACAGGTCGTGCTTGCGGTCAGCCAGCAGCATGTCGGCGCCTTGGGGGCCGGTGACGGCAATACCCAGTTCACGCAGGCGCCTGGCTGCGGGCACCACCCGTTGTTCATCTTCCGCACCGAACAGCCCGCCCTCCGACGCATGCGGGTTGATGCCGAACAGCGCGACCTTCGGGCTCGCCAATCCAAGCGCCGCGCAGGCCCGCACCCCTGCGAGCGTCGCCGCCACCACCAGCT
>JAQGMS010000142.1 GCA_028292245.1 Ramlibacter sp. | reverse complement strand
GAGGGCAGGTCGCCGCCCAGCATCTGGATCACCTTGCCGCGTTCGCGGATCGGGTCGGCCAGCGGCACCGCGGAGAGCAGCGCGCGTGTGTACGGATGCTTCGGGTCGGCGTACAGCTCGTGCTTGTCGGCCAGCTCCATCACGCGGCCCAGGTACATCACCAGGATGCGCTGGCTGACGTGCTTGACCACCGCGAGATCGTGCGCGATGAACACCAGCGCCAATTGCATCTCCTGCTGCAGGTCCTTCAGCAGGTTGATGATCTGCGCCTGGATCGAGACGTCCAGCGCCGACACCGGCTCGTCGCAGACGATCAATTTGGGCTCGAGGATCAGCGCGCGGGCGATGCCGATGCGCTGGCACTGGCCGCCCGAGAATTCATGCGGATAGCGGTACAGGTGCGCGTCGGACATGCCCACCTTCACCAGGATCGACTTGACGCGCGCTAGCACCTCGCTAGCGGGCAGTTCCGGCTTGTGGGTGCGCAGCGGCTCGCCGACGATCTGCGCGACGTTCATGCGCGGGTTGAGCGAGGCCAGCGGGTCCTGGAACACCATCTGGACGTTGCGGCGCACCGCCTGCCAGTCGGCAGGCGTGGCGCCCGACATGTCGCGGCCCAGCCAGACCACCTTGCCGGCGGTGGGCGGGATGAGGTTGAGGACGGCGCGCGCCAGCGTCGACTTGCCGCAGCCGGATTCGCCGACGATGCCCAGCGTCTCGCCGGGGTACAGGTCGAAGTTGACGCCATTGACGGCCTTGAGCGTGCGCTTCGGCGGGAACAGGCCTTCGCCGCGCACCTTGAAGTGCACGTGCAGGTCGCGCACGGACAGCAGGGGTTCGCGTTGTTCGGTCATGGCAACACCGCCTGTGCGACTTGAGCAACCTCGATTACTTCCCGGTGGCAAGCCCGCAGCACCAGTGGATCGTTGTCGGCAGCCCTCAGCGCTGGGCGGTCAGTGATGCATCGGTCCATCACGAAAGTACAGCGTTCATTGAACGGGCAGCCGGCCGGCAGGTGCGCCATGTTCGGCGGCACGCCGGGAATGGCGAGCAGCCGCTCGCCTTCATGATCGAGCTTGGGCACCGCGCCCAGCAGCCCCAATGTGTAGGGGTGCGTCGGACGATAGAAGATGCTTTCGGCGCTGCCTTGCTCCATGATGCGACCGCCATAGAGAACCATCACCTGGTCGCACAGCCCGGCGACCACGCCCAGGTCGTGCGTGATGAGGATGATGGCGGTGCCGAAGTCGCGCTGCAGGTCGCGCAGCAATGCCATCGTCTGCGCCTGCACGGTGACGTCGAGCGCCGTGGTCGGCTCGTCGGCGATCAGCAGGTCGGGCTGGCACAGCAGCGCCATCGCGATCATGATCCGCTGGCGCATGCCGCCGGAAAATTCGTGCGGGTACATGCGGATGCGGCGCGGCGCGTCCGGAATGCGCACCTGCTCCAGCGTGCTGATCGCCAGTGACAAGGCGCTCTTGCGGGTCAGGCCCTTGTGCAGCTCCAGCACCTCGGTCATCTGCCGCTCCACCGTGAGGTAGGGGTTGAGCGACGTCATCGGGTCCTGGAAGATCATCGCGATCCGGTTGCCGCGGATGCGATTGAGGTCCCGTGCGGGCATAGCCAGCAGGTCCTGGCCGTTGAACAGGGCGCGGCCGGCGGCGCGGCCATTGCTGGCCAGCAGGCCCATCAGCGCCAGCATGCTCTGACTCTTGCCCGAGCCGCTCTCGCCGACGATGCCAAAGGTCTGGCCGCGCTCCAGCGCGAAGCCCAGGCCGTTGACGGCCGTGATCTCGCCGTCGGGCGTGTTGAATTTCACCGTGAGGTCGTCGACCTCGATCAGCTTGTTGGATGAAGGAAGGGCGCTCATGGCTATCGCTCTTTGGGGTCCAGCGCGTCGCGCAGGCCGTCGCCGATGAAGTTGAAGCAGTACAGCGTGATCGACAGCAGCGCGCCCGGGAACAGCAGCATCCAGGGCGCCACTTCCATCACCTTGGTGCCGTCCTCGATCAGCACGCCCCAGCTGGTCATCGGCTCCTGGATGCCCAGGCCCAGGAATGAGAGCACCGACTCGGTGAGGATCACCGAGGGCACCGTCACCGTGGTGTAGATCACGACCACGCCCAGCAGGTTGGGCACGATGTGGTTGAAGATGATGCGGCGGGTTGGCACGCCGATCGCGCGCGCGGCCTCGACGAATTCCATGGTGCGCAGCGACAAGGTCTGGCCGCGCACCACGCGCGCCATGTCCATCCACGAGAACGCGGTGATCGCGAGCACCACAAGGTAGAACTCCCGGCCCAGGATCGTGACCAGCAGGATCGCGATCAGCAGATAAGGAATTGCGTACATCATGTCGACGATGCGCATCATGAAGTTGTCGATCTTGCCGCCCAGGAAGCCCGCGGTCGCGCCCCAGGCGATGCCGATGGCCACCGACGCCAGCGTGGCCAGCAGGCCCACCATCAGCGAGATGCGCCCGCCGATCAGGCAGCGCACCAGCAGGTCGCGGCCCGATTCGTCGGTGCCCCACCAGTGCATGCCCTGCCAGGAAGGCGGCAGTTTCATCGCGTCCCAATCGGCGGTGTCGAATTCGTAGGGCAGGAAGGCCGGGCCCACCACGCACACCAGCCCGATGAGCAGCAGCACCACCAGGCTGGCCAGCGCGGCGCGGTTGCGCATGAAGCGGGCGCGCGCATCGGCCCAGGGGCTGCGGCCCGGGGGGGCCGTGGCGACCTGGGTGAGCTGGTCCACCAGCGCGTTGCGACGAGTGAAGAACAGCATGGCGATCAGTAGCGAATCTTGGGGTCGAGCGCGGCGTAGGCCAGGTCGACCAGCAGGTTCAGCAGCACCGCCAGCACCGTGATCAGCACCACCAGGCCCAGCACCAGCGTGTAGTCGCGGTTGCCCGCGCCGTTGACGATCAGTTTGCCGATGCCCGGCAGCGAGAACACGGTTTCGGTCACCAGCGCCGCCGTGATCGACGAAATGGCGAGCGGCCCGAGCACCGAGATCACCGGCAGCAGGGCGGGCTTGAGCGCATGGCGCAGCACGACGACGCGCGTGGGCAGGCCCTTCGCGCGCGCGGTGCGGATGAAGTTGCTGTGCAGCACCTCGATCAGGCTGCCGCGCATCACACGGGCGATGGTGGCGACGTTGATGAACGTCAGCAGCGCCACCGGCATCACCATGAACTGCGGCGCGTAGTTGTCCCAGCCGCCGGCCGGCAGCCAATGCAGCCAGAGCGCGAACACCAGCACCAGCACCGGCCCGATCACGAACGACGGGAACACGCTGCCCAGGTTGCCCACCAGCATCACGCTGTAGTCGGCGATGCTGTTCTGGCGCAAGGCCGCGGCGATGCCCAGGCCGACACCGATCACGAACGAGATGACCATCGAAGTGCCGCCGATCGACAGCGACACCGGCAATGCGGCGGCCACCAGGTCATTGACGGACCAGTCGGCATAGCGGAACGACGCGCCCAGGTCGCCGTGGACCAGGTTGTTCAGGTAGTAGAGGTATTGCTGCCAGGGCGGCAAATCCAGGTGGTACTTGGCCTGCAGGTTCGCCAGCACGGCTTCGGAGACCTGCCGTTCGCTGTCGAACGGGCCGCCCGGCGCCGCATGGACCAGGATGTAGCAGACCGTGATGACGGCCAGCAGCGTGGGAATGGTCGCCAGCAGGCGACGCAAGGTATAGGACCACATGGCAATGACTCTCGCGAAAACGCCGCCGCGGGGTGCTGCGACGGCGTGGATGACTGCGCAGGTTGGGCGCGGTCAGTGCTTGATGATGTACAGGTCCTTGCTGCGGAAACGGTCTTGCGCGTTTTCCAGCGAGTAACCACCGACATAGGATTTTACCAGCCGTGGCAACGAGTACTGCACCAGCGGCACGATCGGGTAATCCTCCAGGATCATCTGGGTGGCCTGCGTCAGCAACCCCTTGCGCTTGCCGGGCTCGTCGCTCTGCTCGGCCTGGTTGATGATCTCTTCGGCCTTGCGGTTGCAGTTGAAGTTGTTGTTCTGGTCGGAGTCGCAGCGCACCAGGGCCAGGAAGTTGGTGGCGTCGTTGTAGTCGGCGATGAAGCCGTTGCGCGCGATCTGGAAGGCGCCGTCATGGCGCTTCTTCAGCAGCACCTTGAACTCCATGGCTTCCAGCTCGATGTTGATGCCCAATTTGGTCTTCCACTCGGACTGCGCGAAGATCGCCATCTTCTTGTGGTATTCGCTGGTGTTGTACGAGAAGGTGTACTTGGTGCCCGGTTTCACGCCCGCCTCGGCCAGCAGCTTCTTCGCTTCCTCGACCTTCTTGGCCATGGGCCACTTGGCCCAGTCGTATTCCGTCATGTCGGCGCCCTGCATGCCCTTGACCACCAGGCCGTAGAGCGGCGACTGGCCGTCGGCCGTGATGCGCTGCGCCAGGATGTCGCGGTCGATCACCATGGTCAGGGCCTTGCGCACGCGCACGTCCTTGAAGGCCGGGTTCTGGGTCTGGAACGAGTAGTAGCGGATGCCCAGCATCGGCGCGTTGCGCACGTCCTTCGGGAATTTCTTCTTCGCCTCTTCGTAGGTGCCCGGCGGCAGCTGGTAGACCATTTCGTTCTGGCCCGATTCGAACAGCTTCACGTCGGCATTGCCGTCTTCCACCGGCAGGTAGGTCACGCGCGTGAGCTGCACGTTGGCCGCGTCCCAGTACTGCGGGTTCTTCTCGATCACGACGCGGCTGTTCACCAGCCACTCCTTGAGCATGAAGGCGCCGTTGCTCACCATGTTGCCGGGCTTGGTCCAGTCGCGGCCGAACTTCTCGATCGAGGCCTGGTGCAGCGGGCCCAGGTTGTTGTTGGACATCAGGCTGGGCAGGAAGGACACCGGGAACGGCGTCTTGACTTCCAGCGTGTACTTGTCCAGCGCCTTCACGCCGACCTCGGAGGTCGGCTTCTTGCCGGTGGCCACGTCCTTGCCGTTGAGGAGGAACACGCCGTAGGTCGCCGAATAGGTCGACGCGGTCTTCGGGTCGAGGAAGCGGCGGATGCCATAGACGCAATCCTGCGCAGTCACCGGGTCGCCGTTGGACCACTTGGCGTTGGGCCGCAGCTTGAACACCCAGGTCAGCGAGTTGACCTGCTTCCAGCTCTCGGCCACTCCGGGGATGATCTTGCCCGCCGCGTCGTTCGCCGTCAGGCCTTCGAACAGGTCGCGCGTGAGGTTGTTCGCGCCCACCGATTCGGCGACGGCTGGATCGAGCGTCTCCGCTTCCGAGCCGTTGTTGCGGATCAGCGTCTGGGTGGGGTGCAATTGCACGCCGGGCGGCACCACGGCGGCCAGCGCGGGCCAGGCAAGGGCCAGGCCGAGCGTGAGCGCGGCAGGGCGGGCGAAGGTGGGCATCATGAATTTTTCCTTGTGAGAAAACGCTGCCGGCAAATTTACTTGGGCAGCTTGGTGGTGTCGATGTCGACGTATTTCCAGAACTCGCGCAGTGACGGGTGCCGCTTGTAGCCGAGGAACCAGGGTTGACTCAGGTCCGTCGCGATACGGTGCGTGCGGAACTTGTACGGCGCGTACGCGACCAGTATTTTGACCGCTTCCTGGATCACTTTCTGGCGTTCGGGGCCGTCGGGCAGCAGGTTCTGCTGGCGGTACAGCTCGTCGAAACGCTCGTTCTTGAAGGCGGCATGGTTGAGCTGGCCGATCGAGGGGCTGTAGCCCAGTTCGAGCACGCTGCCGCCGTCCGGGCCGCCGGCGCTCAGGCCCAGTTGCCACATCATGAGCTTGCCCGCGCGCGCGGCCCGGAGCTGCTCGCCGAACTTTCCGACCTTGAAGGTGGTGCGGATGCCCACCGCGTCGAGGTTCTTCTTGACGATCTCGTCCTGCTCGCGGTAGTCGGCCTGCGCGAGGGTGTTGAACTCCAGCACCAGCGGCCGGCCATCGGGCATGTCGCGCCAGCCGTCGCCGTCCTTGTCGACGTAGCCGTACATATCGAGCAGCGCGATCGCGCGTGCCCGGTCGAACACGCCCATGTCGGAGCGGAACGTGGGATCGTAGTTGCGCGTCAAGGGCATCACCGGGCCCTGCGCGACGATCGCCTGGTTGCGGCGGGCCAGCCGCACTTCCTCGTCGCTGTTGTAGGCCAGCGAAATCGCGCGCCGCAGCGCAACCTTGTCGGGCGTGTAGCCGCCGACGATCGGGTGGTCCATGCGGAACCAGAAGTAGGTCACGTCGGACAGCGGCACGTGGTCCATGGTGATGCCGCGCTTGGCCAGGTTGGGCGCAAGCTTGTCATTGGGGATTGCCTGGTTCGCAAAGGCCTGCGGCAGCCGCTCCATCCAGTCCTGCTCGTTGTTCAGGAATGCCAGCCAGCGCGGCTGCGGCTCCTCGATCACCGACACCTCGACGCGGTCGACCATCGGCAGGCGCTTGCCCTTCATCAGCTGGTAGATCTCCTGGGCCTTCGCGTCCTCGGGATTCGGCTCGGCCTGGTAGAACTCTTCGCGGAAATTGGGATTGCGGATGAAGGTCATCTTGGAAGAACGCTTCCATTCCGACAGCATGAACGGGCCGGTGCCCACGGGGTGCTCCATGATCCGGTCGCCGTACATCTCGACCACTTCGCGCGCCACGATGCCCAGCACCGCCGGGTCGGCCAGCGAGGACACGAAGCGCGGGCGCGGCTGCGCCAACTTGATCTGCACCGTGTAGCGGTCCAGCGCGCGGGCGCCTTCGGCCTCGCGGCCATAGTCGAACTTGCCGCTGGCCTGGGCCTGCTTGTTCAACTCGTCCAGGCCGAGGATGCCTTCCTCGGCCAGCGAGGACAGGCGCGGGCTCTTGGTCTTTGGATCGAAGATGCGCTTCAAGGTGTAGATGAAATCGGCAGCGGTGACTTCACGCTTCTTGCCGCCGAAAGCCGGGTCGTCGGCGAAATAGATGCCTGGACGCAGCTTGAAAGTGAAAGTCTTGAAATCCGCGGAGACGATCGGCAGGTCGGCCGCCAAGTTCGGCCTGACCTTGGCCGGGCGCGCCAGGTAGTCGTAACAATAGGGCGCATCGAACATGTTCGAGACCAGCACCGATGAATACAGGTCGGAGATCTGTGCCGGGTCGAACCCGGTTTCTGCAGCGAGGAGGCCGTAGCGGAATACCTTCTGCGGCTGGGTGGGAGCGGGCTGGGGGACGGCGGGAGCGGTGGCCAGCGCCAGGCAGAGGCAGAGGGCGGGCGCCAGGGCCTTGAGGTTCATTCTTGCAAACACCAATACGATTTCGGACAACCTGCAAGCATAATGCGCCGCTTGAGTGCCGCCACAAGCGGTTTACCCTAAGGCTTTTTGATGCTGTCCTACCTGTTGCGGCGGATCCTCCAGATGATCCCCACCCTGGCCGGAGTGATCCTCCTGGTCTTCTTCCTGTTCAAGCTGTTCGGTGGCGACCCCGCCGACGCCATGACTACTCTGAATGCCACGCCCGAGCAGATCGAGTCGGTTCGCAACCAGCTGGGCCTGAACAAGCCCTTGCTCACGCAGTTGTGGCTGTTCGTGCAAAAGATCGCCGTGTTCGACTGGGGCAACAGCTGGGCCACCAACGAGTCCATCTCCCACATCTTCCGCACCCGCCTGCCGGCCACGCTGACCATCATGGTGCCGATCCTGGTGCTCGAAGTCGGCCTGGCCATCGTCGCCGGCATGGCCGTCGCGTATGTGCGCGGCAGCCTCACCGACCGGCTGGTGATGACGATCTCTACCGTGGCGCTGTCGATCAGCTTCCTGGTCTACATCATCATCGGCCAGTACATATTCGCGTTCACGCTCGGCTGGTTCCCGGTGCAGGGCTGGTCCAACAGCACCTGGACCAACCTGCGGGTGTATGCGCCGTTGCCGGTGCTGCTGGCGGTGCTGGTGAGCCTGGCGCCGCAGACCCGCCTGTACCGCAGCTTCTTCCTCGACGAGATCGGCCACGACTACGTGCGCACGGCGCGCGCCAAGGGCGTGGCGGAGAACACCATCCTGTTCAAGCATGTGCTGCGCAACGCCATGATCCCGATCCTGACCAACGTTGCCACGCAGTTGCCCGGCGTGTTCGTCGGCTCCTTCCTGATCGAGGTGTTCTTCTCCGTCCCGGGCCTGGGTCGTGAGGTCTACACCGCGGTGGGCCGCAGCGACTACCCGGTGATACAGGCCGTCACCATCTATCTCGCGGCGCTGACCATGGTGATCAACCTGGCCACCGACCTGCTCTACAAATGGGTCGATCCGCGGGTGGTATTCAAATGAGCGCCGTCACTTCTCTCGAGGGCACGCCGCCGGTGGCAGCCGTGCTCACGGCGCTGCCGCATTCGCCGAGCGTCTGGGCGCAGGCCTGGACGCGCCTGCGTCGCGACCAGCTCGGGATGGTGGCGCTATGGGTGGTGCTGGCCTTCGCCGTGCTGGTGCTGCTGGCGCAGTTGCAGATCGTGGGCGCCGACTGGCAGCGCGAAGTCGGCACACCGTTCGCGCCGCCGCACGTGATCGGCCGCATCGCCGACAGTGCGGAGCGGGCCAGCACCAGCGCGCCGTCGGGCCCGCTGGTGGACTTGAGCGACGTCGATCCGCTCGCGCCCAGGTACCAGGAGTGGGCCGAGCGCACCGCCAAGGTGAAGACTGCCGCCGTCACCGTGAAGTCGCCCACGCTGTCCTTCGGCGCCGACCGCATGGGCCGCGACGTGCTGAGCAAGGCAATCAAGGGCGCGCAAATCTCCATCCTGGTGGGCGTGGCGGCTGCCTTCCTCGCCACCCTCATCGGCACGGTGCTGGGCGCGCTGGCCGGGTTCTTCGGCGGCCGCACCGACGACCTGCTGGAATGGGTCTACAACGTCTTCACGTCGATTCCCTACATCCTGCTGATCTTCGCGCTGGCCGCGCTCTTCAAGTCAGGCCCGCTGGCCACCTATTTCGGCAACGGTGTCTGGACAGTGGTCATCATCCTCGGCGTGGTGGGCTGGACCGGTATCTACCGGCTGGTGCGCGCCGAGTACATCAAGCACCGCAATCGCGAATACGTGCGCGCGGCGGAGGCGATCGGCGCTTCGGCACTGTCGCGCATGTTCGGCCACATCCTGCCCAACGTCAGCCACGTCGTGCTGGTGCAATTGAGCCTGCACGTGGTGGCCTTCATCAAGACCGAGGTCATCCTGTCCTTCCTGGGACTTGGCGTGCCGCTGGACATGGTCAGCTGGGGCACCATGCTGTCCGAAGCGCAGACCGAGCTGGTGCAGGGCAAGTGGTGGCAGCTCGCGACGGCCACCCTGTTCATGGCCACTTTCGTCACCGCGTTCGCGCTGCTCACCGATGCGCTGCGCGATGCGATGGACCCCAAACTGCGTTAGGACGGCGGATGACTTCCCTCATTGAAGTGCGCGACCTGCGCGTGTCTTTCCGCATCGGCCAGGAAGGCCTGCACGAAGCGGTGCGCGGCGTCAGTTTCGACATTCCCGTCAACTCCACCGTGGCGCTGGTCGGCGAATCCGGCAGCGGCAAGAGCGTCAGCGCGATGAGCATCGTCAGGCTGCTGCCGGACAACGCGGTGGTCGGCGCCGACAGCCGCATCCTGTATCACGGCACCGACCTGCTGCACGCGTCGCAGGAAGAGATGCGGGCGATCCGCGGCAAGGACATCTCGGTGGTGTTCCAGGAGCCCATGAGTTCGCTCAACCCGGTGTTCACCGTCGGTGAGCAGATCGCGGAAGTGCTGCGCATCCATGCGGGCATGAGCGCGCGTCAGGCGTTGCAGCGCGCCCTCGAGCTGCTCGACGAGGTCGGCATTCCCGAGCCGCGCGCGCGCCTGAACGCCTATCCGCATGAACTTTCGGGCGGCCAGCAGCAGCGCGTGATGATCGCCATCGCGATCGCGTGCGAACCCAAGTTGCTGATCGCCGACGAGCCGACCACCGCGCTGGACGTCACGGTGCAGCGGCAGATCGTCGATCTGCTGGCGAACCTGCAGCAGCGCCAGAAGATGAGCATGCTCTTCATCAGCCACGACCTCGGCCTGGTGGGCGAAGTGGCCAGCAGCGTGGTCGTAATGCGGCACGGTGAAGTGCGCGAGGCCGGCCCGGTGGCCGACATCTTCAGCAATCCGCGCGACGCCTACACCCGTGCGTTGCTGGCCTGCCGCCCCCGGCTGGACGCGCGCCCGCGCCGGCTGCCGGTGATCGACGACATCGTGAACAACCGGCCCATCAGCACCGAGCAACGCATGCCGGTGGCGGCCGAAGGCCCGGCGCTGATCGAAGTGTCCGGCCTGCGCAAGGCCTATCGCCTGAAGGAGGGCCTGTTCAAGCGCAAGGTGATCGACGCCGTGAAGCTGGCCGATTTCACTCTGCACAAGGGCCGCACGCTGGGCGTGGTGGGGGAGTCGGGGTCGGGCAAGACCACCATCGGCATGATGCTCACGCGCCTGACCGATGCCAGCGCCGGCAGCATCCTGTTCGAAGGCGCCGACCTGGCCGCGCTGGGCGCCGCCTCGATGCGGCCGTACCGCCGGCGCATCCAGATCATTTTCCAGAATCCCTACGCCAGCCTGAACCCGCGCTTCACCGTCGGCCAGATCCTGATGGAGCCGATGCGCATCCACGGCATCGGCGCCAGCGAGGACGAACGCGCGCGCATGGCCCTGGGCTGGCTGGAGAAAGTGGGCCTGCCGGCGCAGGCCTTCGGCAAGTACCCGCATGAATTTTCCGGCGGCCAGCGCCAGCGCATCGCCATCGCGCGCTGCCTGACGATGCAGCCCGAGGTCATCATCTGCGACGAAAGCGTGAGCGCGCTGGACGTGAGCGTGCAAGCCACCGTGCTGAACCTGCTGCTGGACTTGCAGGAAGAGTTCGGCCTGACCTATGTCTTCATCAGCCACGACCTCGCTGTGGTCAAGTACATGGCCGACGACATCCTGGTGATGAACCAGGGCGAGATCGTCGAGCGCGGCAGCTCCGACGAGATCTATTCCAACCCGCAACATCCCTACACCCGCCAATTGCTGGCCGCGATCCCGCGCGGCTATGAAGCCGCGGCGGCAGTCCCGCAATAGTCCCGAGGAACAAGAATGAACTTCCGACCGATGCTCGCCCTGGTGGGCGCCCTGGCCCTGACCGCCGCCTTCGCGCAGACGCCCAAGCGTGTCGACAAGGCCGACGACCTGCCGCGTTTCAGCTATCCCGTGCAGGGCGATCTCGAGGCCATCGTGCGCGAGCCGCAGCGCTTCAACGCGCTGGCCGGCGCGGTGCGGCGCGACCTCGAAGCGACGCTGGCCGGCTACGACATCGCCGAGCAGGCCACCCGCCGGCAAATCCTCAGCCAACTGGCGCAGCAGGACATGCTCGAGGGTCGCTACGACGATGCCCTGCGCCGTTTGGCGCAGGTCCAGCAACTGCAGGAAAAGCCGGCCGACAAGCTGCTGTCCGGCCTCACCTCGCGGGCGATCATCGCCGCCGAGAAAAAGACGGGCGGGCGCAGCTCACCGGCTTACCTGGCCGAGGTCGGCCGCTTCATTGCCGAGGAACTCGATCGCCTTCCCTACCTCGTCATCCGCAACGACATCCAGCGCGCCAAGGCAGGCATGGAAACGTTCGGGGAAGCGCTGGTGTTGGGCCGTGTTCGCAATGTGCTGCAGCCGGTGGCCAGCCAGACCGGCGCATTGAGCTCGGACCTGGTGCCCGCCATGATCTCGGCTCGCTTCGCGCTGGAGTTCATCTTGCCGCTCAAGGCCACGCTGGTCGAGACCTATGGCCGCTACCTCGCGGCGCACAACGTCGACAAGGCCGACATCTGGGCGGCGCGCGACGTCGCCCTGCCTCCCGGCCGCAACTACGCGCCGGTCCGCATCGTCGTGTGGGACAGCGGCGTGGATACGCAGCTGTTTCCCGGCCGCGTGGTCACCGAGGGCGACCGGCCCGCGATGATCGCCTATGACCTGCAGAACCTTCCGTCGCCCTTTCCCCTGAAGGCGCTGCCCGCCGACCTGCAGGCCAAGATGCCCAGCCTGCAGGCGCGCAGCAAGGGCCTGTCCGATCTCCAGTCGAACATCGACAGCGCCGAGGCAACGGAGGTGAAGTTGCTGCTGTCGAACCTGGCGCCGGCGCAGTACAAGAGCGTGCTGGAGGAACTGCGGCTGGTGAGCACCTACAGCCACGGCACGCACGTGGCCGGCATCGCCATGGCCGGCAACCCGTATGCGCGGATCGCCAACGCCCGGATCGAGTTCGGGCACACCTTGTTGCCCGACCCGTGCCCGACGCCCGAGCTGCACCAGCGCGCAGCCGATGCCTTCGGCGCCTATGTCGACTTCATCAAGAAGACCGGCGCGCGGGTGGTCAACATGAGCTGGGGCGGCGACCTGCGCTCCTACGAGGTCGAACTCGAACAGTGCGGCATCGGCAAGGACACCGCCGAGCGCAGGGCGCTGGCGCGCGGCTACTTCGACCTGCACCTGAAGGCGCTGACGAAGGCGATTGCGTCGGCGCCGGACGTCCTGTTCGTCACGGCGGCCGGCAACTCGGGCAACGACGCGACCTTCAACGATTTCTACCCGTCCAGCATCGTGCTGCCCAACCTGGTGACCGTCGGCGCCGTCGACAAGGCCGGCGACGAGGCATCGTTCACCAGCTACGGCCCGACGGTGCAGTTGCACGCCAACGGCTACCAGGTCGAGAGCTTCGTGCCGGGCGGCCGGCGCATCGCCTTCTCGGGAACCTCGATGGCCTCGCCGCAAGTCGCCAACCTGGCGGCCAAGATCCTGGCCGTCAAGCCTTCACTGAAACCCGCCGAAGTGATCGCGGTCATCCGCAGCACTGCCGAGCGCACCGAGGACGGGCGCAGGACGCTGGTCAATCCCGCCAAGGCCCTCGCGGCGGTGGGCTACCAGCCTTGAGGGCCTGGCGTTTCGCCTTCGCCTGCGTGGCTTTGTGGGCCGCGTTCAGTGCGCATGCGGCGGACCCCGATCCGCAGCAGACCGCCGCGCTGCACGCGCTCTTCGACCAGCAATGGGAGGCGACCGCGAGGCGCTACCCCGAGTGGGCGACCCGCTTGGGCGACCTGCGCTACAACGACCGGCTGGCCGACGAATCGGCCGATGCCGTGGCCGCTTGGGATGCCCAGGTTCGCGGATGGCTCGCGCAAGCGAAGTCCATGACACGCGACCGGCTGGGCGCCACCGACCGGGTCTCGCTCGACCTGTTCATCTACAACCTGGAGACCGAGGTCGCCGAGCAGGCCTTTCCGGGCTATCGCAGCCTGGTGATGGGTGCGCTGGGAGGCGCGCAGTCGCACTTCGCCAACCTGCTGCGCGAGTCGCCCGTGCGCAATCGCCAGCAGGTGCTGCAGATGCTGGCGCGCATGGCGGCCTATCCGAAGGTCGTGGACGACAGCATCGACCGGATGCGGCGAGGCATGGCGCTGGGCTGGGTATCGTCCGGCGACGTGCTCGCGCGCGTGCTGGATCAGATCGACCAGCAGCTTCCCGCCGACCTGGAATCCGGTCCGTACTACGCGCCGTTCAAGTCACTGGGCAGCGAGATCCCGCCGGCCGAGCAGGCGCAATTGCAGGCCATGGCGCGGGCCGCGATCGCGCGGCATGTGGAGCCCGCGATGCGCAAGCTGCGCGCGTTCGTCGCCGACGAGTACATCCGCCGCGCGCCGGCCAATGGCGCGTTGCATGCCTATCCCGGCGGCGCGCGCGTGTACGAGCTGATGGTGCGCGAGGGCACGACGACCGGCCTGTCGGCCGCGCAGATCCACGCGGTCGGCCTGCGCGAGCTTGGCCAGATCCGCGCCGAGATGGAGGGCGTGATGCGGCAGACAAAATTCGAGGGGACTTTCGCGCAGTTCATCGAGTACCTGAACACCGACGCCAGGTTTTTCCACAGCGGGCCCGAAGCCTTGCTGGCCGGATATCGCGACATCGCCAAGCGGATCGATGCCGAGCTGCCGCATCTCTTCGCGGAACTCCCGCGCCTGACTTATGGCGTTCGCGGCATGCCGGCGTTCCAGGGCCCCGACGCAGCCGAGTACTACAACGAGCCGGCGCTGGACGGCACGCGCCCCGGCTATTTCAACGCCAACATCGCCGGATGGCGCAACCGCCCGACCTGGCGCATGGCCACGTTGACGGCGCATGAGGCCGTGCCGGGGCATCACCTGCAGATCGCGCGCTCGGTGGAGCTGTCGCTGCCGCAGTTCCGCCGTTCGGGCGGCTACAACGCTTTCGTCGAGGGCTGGGCCGTCTATGCCGAGTCCCTGGGCCGTGAAATCGGCCTCTACGAAGACCCGTACAGCCTGTTCGGCCACCTGCAATGGCGCGCCTTCCGCGCGGCGCGGCTGGTGGCGGACACCGGCATCCACGATCTCGGCTGGTCGAGGTCACGGGCCATCGACTTCATGGTCGAGCGCACCGGCATGGACCGCGCATTCGTCACGTCCGAAGTCGACCGCTACACGTCCCAGCCCGGCCAGGCGCTGGGCTACATGATCGGCGCGCTCAAGATCAAGGAATTGCGCGAACGCGCCAAGGAGAAGCTGGGCGACCGCTTCGACCTGCGGCGCTTCCACAACGCCGTGATCGACCAGGGCGCGCTGCCGCTGGACGTGCTGGAAAAGGTGATCGACGAATGGATCGCCCCGCAGCCGCGCTGATCTACTTCAGCTCGAACGCCGGCAGCTTCTTGGCGACCGGCACGTTCTTCAGCGTCGCGTAGACCGGCACGCCGCCCTTGTACTGCGGGTAGTCCTCGCCCTGGATCAGCGGCAGCAGGTAGCGCTTGCAGGGCTCGGTGATGCCGAAGCCGTCCGCCGTGATGAAGTTGCGCGGGATGAACTTCTCGACGTTGGCCACCTTGGCCAGCGGCGCCATGCCGATCTTGTACTTGTAGGGCTTGTCGCTCACGCGGTCGATCGTCGGCATCACGGCGTTGTGGCCCTTGATCGCAAGCTGTACCGCCGCCTTGCCCAGTTCGTAAGCCTGCTTCACGTCCGTCTTCGACGCGATGTGCCGCGCCGCCCGCTGCAGGTAGTCGGCCACCGCCCAATGGAATTTGTGACCCAGCGCCTGCTTGACCATGTTGGCCACCACCGGCGCGGCGCCGCCCAGTTGCGCGTGGCCGAAGGCGTCGCGCGTGCCCTGTTCGGCGAGGAACTTCCCGTCCGGGTAATGGCAACCTTCAGACACCACCACCGTGCAATAGCCGTGCTGCTTGACCAGCGTGTCAACGCGGGCCAGGAATTTCTTCTGGTCGAACTCGATCTCAGGGAACAGCACGATCACCGGGATGCCATGGTCGGCGATCAGGCCGCCGGCCGCGGCGATCCAGCCGGCATGACGGCCCATCACCTCCAGCACGAACACCTTGGTCGAGGTCTTGGCCATCGAGCGAACGTCGAACGACGCTTCCAGCGCGGACACTGCGACGTACTTGGCGACCGAGCCGAAGCCGGGGCAGCAATCGGTGATCGGCAGGTCGTTGTCCACTGTCTTGGGGACGTGGATCGCCTGGATCGGGTAGCCCATGCTTTCGGACAGCTGGCTCACCTTGAAGCAGGTGTCTGCCGAGTCGCCGCCGCCGTTGTAGAAGAAGTAGCCGATGCCGTGCGCCTTGAACACTTCGATCAGGCGCTCGTACTCGCGCCTGTTGGCCTCCAGCGACTTGAGCTTGAAGCGGCAGGAACCGAACGCGCCCGACGGCGTCGAGCGCAGCAGCGCGATGGCGGATGCGGACTCCTTGGTCGTGTCGATCAAGTCTTCCGTCAGCGCACCGATGATGCCGTTGCGGCCCGCGTAGACTTTGCCGATCTTGTCCTTGTTGGCGCGCGCGGTCTCGATCACCCCGCAGGCCGATGCGTTGATGACGGCGGTGACACCGCCCGATTGCGCGTAGAAAGCGTTCTTCTTGGTGGCCATGTCGTTTGGCTCCCTCAATCGCCCAAGGCGCGCGTGACGACTTCGTGCACGTCGTTGCTCAAGTCGGGCTTGGCCGCCACGCGGGCGATTGCCTCGCGCGCGGCGCTGCGCATCGGCTCGGCCAACTTCTTCCAGCGGTCCAGCGCGCGCGCGAGCCGCGCCGCCACCTGCGGGTTGATGCCGTCGAGTTCGATCACCCGCTCGCTCCAGAACACATAGCCGGCCGCGTCAGCGCGGTGGAAGGCCCCGGGGTTGGCGCTGCAGTAGCTGAAGATCACGCTGCGCGCGCGGTTCGGGTTGCGGATGTTGAAGTCGGAATGCTTCATCAGTTGCTTCACGGCCGGCAGCACGTTGCCGCCACGGTCCGGCGCGCCGGCCTGCAGCGCGAACCACTTGTCCAGCACCAGCGCCTCGTCCTTGAACATCGTGTGGAAGCGCTGCAGCGCCTGCGCAGCGAGCTCATGGCCGCTGGTCACCAGCGCCGCCAGCGCGTTGAAGCGGTCGGTCATGTTGCTCGCGTCCTTGAAGCGCTGCAGGGCCTTGCCCGGCCATACGGCGTCGCCGCTCTGGCGCGCGGCCAGGCACATGTGCGTCAGCGCCAGGCCGGCCAAGGCGCGGCGGCCCGACGACACCGAGTCGGGCTCGTACGCGCCGTTCTCGCGGTGTGCCTCGTGCGCCCACTCCCAGTCGCTGAACAACTCCCGCGCGATTTGCTCGCGCATGGCTTCGCGCACGCCGTGGATGCGCTGCGGGTCGACCACATCGAGCTGCTCGGCGAGATAGGTTTCCGCCGGCAATGTCAGCACCAGCTCCTTGAAGGCGGCGTCCAGTTTGGGATTGCGCAGGATGGTGCGCATGGCCTCGATGTACGGCGCGTCCAGGCGGATGTCGCCCGGCGCCAGCCCTTCCTGGCGGATGAAACCCAGTGCGCGGCTGACGGCCAGCCGCTGGCCCGCTTCCCAGCAGTTGAACGGGTCTGTGTCATGTGCCAACAGCGTCAGCAGTTGCTCGTCGCTGTAGTCGAATTCCAGGATCACCGGCGCGCTGAAACCGCGCAGGACGGACGGCACCGGAGCGGCTTGCAGGCCGGGGAAGCTCAGCGTCTCGCTGGCCTGCGTGAGGACATGCATGCCGGTGGTGAGCTCGGTCCCGTCGGGTGCCAGCAGGCCCAGGCCGATCGGGATGACGAAGGGTTCCTTTTCGCTTTGCCCGGTGGTCGGCGGGCACCACTGCGACAGCGTCAGGTTGTAGATGCGCGAGGCGGCGTCGTAGTGGCCCACGGCCTTCACGCGCGGCGTGCCGGCCTGGCTGTACCAGCGCTTGAACTGGGGCAGCAATTGCGCCAGCTTGGAATCGGGGTTGGCGTCGGCGATTGCCTGCGCGAAGTCGTCGCAGGTCACGG
>JAQGMS010000403.1 GCA_028292245.1 Ramlibacter sp. | reverse complement strand
GAGAGCGGCACGGTCGCGAACGCGATGCTGGGCGCCAGCGTCGCACCGACAATCGAGCCGGTGGCGAAGATCACAGCCGAATTGGCGCCGGTCAGCGCCTGCGCCACGGCCAGCCGCTTTACGTTGGACCGCGCGCGCGCGTCGCCGGAAATATCGTCAACAGCCGTTACGTCGATCATCCGCCGTTTCCGCCCGGGCGAGACCAGATGCAGCCGGCCTCATTGATTCCCGGCACTATGAGCGCGCGCGCCCGCTCGATCAACCAACGCAAACGGGCGCGCGCTATGCACGCGATGCGCACGGGTGACGCCGACAATCTTTCAGCCGTCGGCTCTGCGAACGCAGGGACCCATCACCCCTGGCCTGCCAAGGGACGAAAGGCCTCAACCACATTGCTGAAACGAGCGTCCTCGCCGTATGGTCCTTGCGTTTGCATTGCGTTTGCAGGGACGACAAACTCTTTTAGACTCGGAATCGCGCTTAGTCACCCTGCCTTGGCGCAAACACCAGAATGAGATTATTGGCCGGCATTTCGAACGTTTCGATCAAATTCAGCCCGACACCCTCGCCGAGCTTCTCCACATCCGCGATATCGCGCACGCCCCATTCGGGGTCGCGCTCACGCAGGCTGGTGTCGAATACGGCGTTGCTGAGCGCGGTGTGCCTGCCGTCGCGCTTGAACGGCCCGTACAAAAACAGCCGGCCGTCGTCGCGCAAATAGCGCGCGCTGCCTGCAAACAGGCCCTCGGCGACGCGCCAGGGCGCGATGTGGATGACATTGGCGCAGAACACCGCCAGCAATTTGGCCGGGCCGCTGCCGTCCTGCATCTCGGGGCACCACCGGGAATTGGACAAATCGATACGCAGCGGCGGCCGGACATTTTGCAATCCTGCATGCGCCCGCCACGCATTGATGCTTTTGAGGTGCGCCTCATTGAGATCGCTCGGCCACCAAATGATGTCGGGATGCCGCGTCGCGAGATCGACCACATGCTGGCCGGTGCCGCTGCCGGCCTCGACCACGTCGCCGGATCTTCCGGCGAGGTACGGCTGCAAGACCGCCGCGATCGCCTGATGGTTGCGATGAAACGCCGGCGCGTCGAGCCGCCCGTCCGGCGGTACCGGCCGGCCGTCCTGTCCGAATTCCACGACATACTCAGCCATCGCAGTCGCTCACTTCAGGTCACCGCAATAGATCTGCTTGAGCACCCCGAGCACCTGCAAGGCGCGCCTGTCCGCCACGCGGTAATGTAATGTCTGCGAGGTGCGGCGGAAGGCCACCACGCCATCTCCGCGCAGTTTTCCCAGATGCTGCGACAATGCCGACTGGCTCAGTTTGACGACATCCACCAGTTCGCCCACCGTCATTTCGCCACGCACCGCCAGGAAGCAAAGGATCAGCAAACGCTTTTCGTTGGCCATCAGCTTCAGCAACTGTGCGGCTTCGCCGGCCTGCCTCGCCAGTTTTTTGAGATCGGCCGCGTCAGCGGCGCCAACAGTCCTTCTCGCGCCTGTTGCGCTGGCGGTGGTTGCAACTGCTCTCATGGCCCGATGTCCGAATCAAAATTGCTGCGGCACGTCGGTGCCGACGGTCACTTTACTCCATCTCCCATTGTTTAGCATTGACTAAATTAGCTAGTGCCGATACGGCTAAAGCATAACGAATAATGGTGGCCTTCAAAACCGCGAAGCGAGGGAACGTGCGGCCCGACGTCTGGCGCAGCCTGCCTGTGGTATCCAAGCTCGCGGGCTCCCGCCATCCGCTGGCCCGGCGCTCGTTTCTTGGCCTCGGTGCCGCGCTGTCCGGCAGTCTCGCGCTCGGAGCCAAACCTTCCAGCGCCGAACCTCAGCCGGCGTCCCCGCCCGCCGACGCGCCGTGGTCGCAAACGATCGGCGCCGGCGTCGTGGACCGGCCGTATGGGCGGCCGGCCGAGACCGAAGCCGGCGTGATCAGGCGCAATGTGCCGTGGCTCACCGCCGGCACCGAATCCTCCGTCAGCTTTTCGCCGCTGCAGAATCAGCAGGGCATCATCACGCCGAACGGCCTGTTCTTCGAACGCCATCATGCCGGCCGCCCGGACATCGATCCGGAAAAACACCGGCTGATGATCCATGGCCTGGTCGAACGTCCGCTGGTCCTGACCATGAAGGACATCATGCGATTCACGCAGGTGTCGCGGATCCATTTCATCGAATGCCCGGCCAATGGCGGCATGGAGTGGCGCGCGGCGCAGTTGAACTCGCTGCAATTCAATCACGGCATGATCTCCTGCGCGGAGTGGACCGGGGTGCGGCTGGCGACGCTGCTGGAAGAAGTCGGCGTCAAGAAGGAGGCGCGCTGGGCGCTGGTCGAGGGCGCCGATGGCGCCCACATGAACCGCAGCCTGCCGCTCGACCAAGGCCTCGCCGATTGCCTCGTGGTGGACGCGCAGAACGGCGAGGCGCTGCGGCCCGAACAGGGCTACCCGCTGCGCCTGCTGGTGCCGGGCTGGGAAGGCAATGTCAGCATCAAA
>JAQGMS010000436.1 GCA_028292245.1 Ramlibacter sp. | reverse complement strand
GCGGATGATCGCCGCTGCGTCGGTGCCGAGACGGACTCCATCGCGAGCGACATCGAGAGAGGACTTCTGCACGCCGGGTGCGCCGGGGAATCGTGGCCGCGGTCGAGCCGAACAGGTTCGCTCACCGCCGTCGCGGCTGGGCGCTGGTCGCCCCCGTCATCTGCTCGGACCGGGTGTTCTCTGGGTCCACGACGGAAATGACGTCTTCGGCGGCGTACTTCTCGAGACAGCCCTTACCGTTCTCGGCCGGACGGTCATGCTCCTCGTCCCCGCTCGCGCCAGCCAAACCGGTGATGAGGACCACGGCTCACCGGCTCGATCCGTGGCACATCGGTCATGCTCGGCCGGAGCATTCGGTTGTCGCTCTATGGGATCGCAATGTCACACGTCGAGCAGGCCGTCTCATGGTGCCACCATGAGGTCCTGTTCTACGACGTGGGCACTGAGATGGTCGCCGTCCCAGCACGGCTTGCGTCCTCGGCACGACGGATCACCCTGCCCCTGCCGAGCGCGTGGCCCTGGGAGACCGCCTGGCTCCAGCTCTTCGCTCACGGATACGGGCCACCACCGATCGCGAGCACCTGACCACGGCCAGCCCAGGCCCGACCAAGGACGCAGTGGAAAACGCGGCAGCGAGGTCGGCGATCGGCACACGCCCGCGACCTTGGAAACCGCCGTCCTCAACTCAAGCGACTCCGCCCCCTGTCTATCGGTGGATCCAGGCTTAACAGGACTAGCGCCGACTCCTCGCTCCAAGGCCGTCCTCGGTTCCTTCCCGAGGACGGGGTGTTTCGCCGTTCGCAGGCGACGCCGGGCGCGCTCCCCGCGAGAACGGCGCAGTTGGTGCTCGTGAATAGGTTGCGGATAAGCGTGCGCACGAGGGACTTCTCGTTCGAGGGCTGGGTCGGTGAGCGACCCCTGTTGGCGACCGACCCAGCACGCGCGAGGGCGACGGGGTTCGGTCACGCGCCCAATGCCTGTAAGGGCTCCACCGGGAACGTGTCGATCCAGTGGCGCTGGGCCCACGTCTGCCAATCCTTGCGATCGGTTGTCGGTGTAGCGAGCAGATAGCCCTGAACGTCGTCAACACCAAGGGTGGCGAGCGTCTGGAGCTGGTCGGCGGTCTCTGTCCCTTCACCGGTCACGGATGCTCCAAGCTCGAGGGCAAGGAGGACCAACGCGGTCACAAGGGAGCGTCGAGCACGATCCTCGCCGAGGTCCATGATCAGTGCGCGGTCAATCTTGATGATGTCCGGACGGAGTTGGATCACATGGTTCAGCGAGGCGTAACCGGCGCCCGCGTCGTCGATCGCGAACCGCACACCGAACTCGCGCAATGTCTTGATGGCACCGTTCAGCACGGCGTAATCAGGCACCTGGGCATGTTCGGTGACCTCGATGACCAGGCGGTCGAGAGGCACTCCGGAATCGCGGAGCCATTCCTGGAAACCGTGATCTATCAGCAGATCAGGCCCAGCATTCACCGAAAGGTAGATCGACTCCGGCAGCGACCCGAAAAGGGCTAGCGCCGCGGCGAACGTCAACTCATCGAGCTCTCGTCGTTGTCCGCACTCCTCGGCCTCGCGAAACCAAAGATCCGGGCTGCGGCCATCGTGGAACCGTGCAAGGGCCTCCACGCCCGCCAAGCGACCAGACGCGAGACTCACGATGGGCTGCAGCGCTATGTCCACCGACCTAGTCAACAACACCTCGGTGACTCGACGGCGAGCAGTTGCCATCAACGCCTGCGTGTGCCATCCCGAATGAACAAGACGACTGGCCCCCCGGAAACCTACCAACCGATCCTTCTCGTCGCGGATGGCAACGGCCGACTCCTGTAGCCGTACGAGCGACCCATCGCGGTGTCGCCAGTCGAACTCGACATCCCCCCAACCGGACGCGGCTGCCACCGAAGTCTCCGCAATCCGGCGGGCCGCCTCTCGGTCAGCGGCGTGAATGAGCAAGACGGGCAGATATTGACCCACCAGCTCATCCGCACGCTAACCCAGCAACGCCTCCACACCATCGCTGGAGTAAGTGATCAGGTTGTCGAGATCGGTCTCCCACAACCAGTCATGAGAGGTGGACGCAGCCGCAGCGAGAAGCTGGCTGTGGCGATGCAGCTCTCGCCGAGCGGCGGACAGGGAGCGGGACGCCGCTAGTGCAGCGATCAGCGCCACCACGAGTCCAACCAGCCAAGCAAACACCGAGATGCTGTGGGTGCCATGGGCACCGTGCACGAAATCGCTCAGTTGCCCGGCCCGCGGCATGCTCAAGCACAAGAAGGTCGTCACCAGAACGACGACGGATAGGTACGCCCAGCTTTTCGAGATCACCATTCCCCGTTCGCCCGAGATAGGAAGGGATTACAACCGTGCCACCGCCACCATAGCCATCTCACCACGACTCGAGGTCGAATGATAGAAACAACGACCTCTCGGTCAGACGGGGCTGCTGCACGGGCGGGTGACACACGGCGTTTGGCGCCGTGCGACGCCCGTCGTTCCTCCCCTGAGGACAGGGGTCAACCAGCCGACCAGCAAGGGCAGCTGCAGATTCACGGTTAGACCGTGCCGGGTAGGCATCGCCGGCCAACAAGAAGAGGAGAGAGCACATGAAGGCGATCGTCGTCACCGACCTGTCCGCAGGGACGGCCGGAATGGAAATGGCGGACCGGCCCGAGCCGGCAGCCGCGATCAACGACGCCATCGTCCAGGTCTACGCGGCCGGCTTCGTTTCGACTGAGGTGGACTGGTCCTCGACCTGGACCGATCGCGCTGGCCACGACAAGGCACCGTCGATCCTTGGGCACGAGATGGCCGGTGTCGTCACCGCACTCGGCTACGGCACGACCGGACTGTCGGTGGGCCAGCGGGTGCTAGGCATCACTGACTGGCACCGCGACGGCACCCTGGCGGAGTATGTCGCCGTTGAGTCACGCAACCTCGCCGCGCTGCCAGGCGACGTGGACTTCACCACCGGTGCCTCCCTGCCCATCTCGGGCCTCACCGCGTGGCAGGGCCTTTTCCAGCACGGTCGCCTCCAGGCGGGACAGACGGTGCTCGCTCACGGCGCGGCCGGCGCGGTCGGCACCATGGTGACCCAGCTTGCGCGTGAGGCCGGCGCGTATGTGATCGGGACCGGTCGCGGCTCCGACCGCGAGAAGGCACTCGACTTCGGTGCACACGAGTTCGTCGAGCTCGAGAATGACAACCTGGCGGAGGTGGGCAACGTCGACCTGGTCTTCGACGTCATCGGTGGCGACGTCCAGAAGGCTTCGGCCGCCCTGATCAAGACCGGTGGGACGCTCGTCTCCGTCGTCGGCCCGGTCGAGCACCGTCCGGCGGACGGCCGCTCGATCGACTTCGTCGTCGAGGCCGACCGTTTCCAGCTCACCGAAATCGTCCAGCGAGTTCAGCAGAAACGTCTCCGGACCAACATCGGAAGTGTCGCGACCCTCGATGACGCCGTCGCCACCCTGACCTCCACCGAGCGCCGCAAGGGTAAGACGGTCATCACCGTGCGTCCGTAACGCGCGGCACCCTCCCGCCTGGTCAGAGCGCGACCGTAAGGACGCACTCGCGCGAGCACGCACCTCAAGTCTCCGCACAGTCCAGATCGACCTGCGACGGACCCCACTGTCTCGCTCCACCGTCACGGTCTAGCGGCGGCCCGCAACGAGACCAGGGTCTGGGGCGCAGCGTTTGGACCTCGACGTGATCGCCTCTCGCCGAAAGGACAGCCTGAGACTGCCGGTTCAGGCGTGGAATGGCTTGCGAAGCGACGCTGTTGTCCGCGGTGGTGTTCGGTGTGGTCCTTGCCCTTGGCTTCGGTCCCTTCGACTGGCGCGTGGGCGGCAGCATGTTCAGTGCCGTATTCGTTGCAGCCTTGGTGTGGCTGGCCGTCTGCGCGGTTGCCAAGCGCAGGAGCTCGGCCCGGTCCTAGCGCCCGTGCGCCGCCACGCTCCCGGAGCCTGCCACCTTGGTTCAGGTCGCAGTCCACAAGAATCTGCGCTGTCGGGACTAGCGTCCGGTCATGCCGCTGAGTGCGCGGACATGCCGATGAGCGGGCGCGGGTCA
>JAQGMS010000109.1 GCA_028292245.1 Ramlibacter sp. | reverse complement strand
CTGGATGTTGATGACTTCGACATTCTTGACCGTGATGGCTTGCGAAGCGGTCGTGCCCAGCGCAACCAGGTTCATGATGTCGGTGCCCGCACCACCGTCGACCGAGTCGCCGGAGTTGAACGTGTTGTTGGCTGCCACGGAGTCGCCGAACAGGCCGTGGATGATGTCGCTGGAGGGCGTGCCGACGACTGCGTCTTGCGACGTGGTCAGCGTGATTTCGACGCCGTTGGTGCCGCGCGTGCCGGAATCGATTTCCGATTCGGCGGTCGTCACGGATGCGCTGTCGGCGGTGATGCCGTTCAGAACCAGTTGCAGCGTGTTGATGTCGGTCTGGGGAATGCCCTTGGTCACCGAGTAGTACTCGGAGACGGCCGTCTTGTTCAGCAGGATGGCCTTGGCATTCGTGTACTGGGCAGCCATGCCGGAGTCGACGGACTCGAGGGCCAACAGGGCTTCATAGCTGATCTCGCCCTTGGACACGCCGGCGTTGAACTTGTCGATGACAAAGCTCTTGGCGAGTGCGTCGTTTTGCAGGCCCAGCGGCGTCAGGAAGTCGGCTGCGAATTCCGCGGCCGTCTGGAAGTTGGGGTGCAGGGTGTTGTAGGCCGGGATGTCGTCGAGGGTGTTAGCCAGCGACTGCAGGTTGTGGCCCAGGGATTCATACAGGGAAACGACCTCGCTCAGGTAGGTCGAGCCAGGCGCGGCATTGAACATGAGAACAAGCAGCTTCTCGATCTCAGTTCGTTCGGTTGCGGTGATTGACATTCAGATCTCCGTAAAGGATTTGGAAATGATCAGGCACACACTGCGCCTAATTCAGGTCGCAAGTATAGACAATGTCCTACAGCGCCCCTTGTGATTGCAGTCACACGGTTGGGCACGTTCTCGGCCCGTTGTTTTCTTGCATCATTTTTCCCAACGAAGTCCCAAATAAAGGCTCCGTTGGCGGCTGACGAAGGCAGCAATATTGCTTTGCTGCCAGGCCGCTTCGGCCGTCGCCACCAGCGACAGATCGGTTCCAAGGGACAGGCTGCCGCGCAGCGGCCAGCTGCCATCCAGCTGCAAGGCGTGCCGCAGGGTCCGGCGTGGAATATTACCGAGCAGCTCGCTGTACGGCGCGCTGTCGGTCTGAAGAGTCGAAGTCCATTGCATCCCGACCTGGCCTCCGGCAAAGGCAGGACGCTCGGATTGGACCCGCAGCTCGCTGCGCCGGTAGATCCCGCCCGCACGGGTGGAATCGGCGGGGCGGTCCTCGCCCAGCCGGGCCTCGATGTTGAAGAACGAAGCCCTCGGGGCGCCGCCATTGGCTTGCGAGCCGCCGTTGGCCGGCCGGCACAACAGGCCCAGTGAGACGCCGCTGTACAGGCCGTTCAGGGTGAGCGACGAGGGATAGCGGCGATGCTCGAATTCCCCGGCCAGCGTCGGCCGGCAGCCTGCCGCGGCATCCAGCAGGGCCGGGGCGCCGCTGCCTTCGATTGGAGCGAACTGGCGTTGCAGGCTGGCCCGGTGGGCCTGCAACAGGTTCACGCCACCGAAGCGAAGCACGTTGCCCGCGAACCGGACCACCCATTGCCGCGGCGCGGCGGGCGCCTGCAGCCAGGCTGCCGCCAAGTCGCCTTGCTGGTAGCTGGTGGCGCTTTCGGCCGTCTGCCGGGCCCGCAATTCGGATTGCACGACCCACAGCGATTCGCCGTTGGATTTCAGCCCCTGCCACTGGGCCGAGGCCAGCAGCGCGCCGCCACGCTTGGGCCGCGACGACGGGTCCAGCGACAAGGTCAGGTCGCCACCAGGAATGGTCAGCGTGATTTCGCTGTTGGCGGGCCCGTTGTTCAGGTTGCTGTCGGCGCCGGCGAATGCGGCCACGCGCCAGCGCGAATGCCAGCCCCCGTTGGCTGCGCCTGCCACGGGGGCGGTCAGCGCGGCCAGTTGCGTGTTGATCGCCACTCGGAGGGACTCGTCGAGGTCCGGGCGAGCCTGCACCGCCTTCAGCAGCGCCACGGCCGAATCCGGGTCTCCCTGGAATGCCAGCGCCTGCGCCAGATCCAGTTGGGCTCCCGGGAGGTCCGGGTCGGTCATCAGCGCCCGCTCGAGCGGCTCGACGGCTTCGACCGGCCGGCCCAGCGCCATCAGCACTGCGCCGCGCCAGGCGTGAAAGCGGGCATCGGCAAGGCAGGCCTTTTCGGTCGAGAGAGCCTGCAGCCGGTCGGACAGGCCCTGCAGCTCACCCTCGTCCTTGGGCAGCGGATAACTCGGCTGGGCGGCGCAGGGAATGGCCGGCAGCAGCTGTTGGGGGGGGTCTTGCGCCCACGCCAGGGGCGATGTCATGCACGCGGCCCATACGGCCCGGCGAATCAGTTTGGCAACAGCCGGGCGTTGAAGGTAATGGACAGCCACAAGGGAATGCGGCACGGTGGGCCGTGCTTTTAGTCAACTGAACGCACCCGCAGACCGTCAGTCTGCGAACTCAGGCTGCAAGGTGGCCCTGCTGCTGGAGATAGCGCAGCGACTGCTGCTCCGCATCGCCGCCGGGTTGCATCAAGGTGCGCAGTGTAAATACTTTGCTGCTGTGCCGCAACCCAGGCAAGAGGAAACTGCCCAGCGGTTTCAACGCCAGGTCGCTGCGCTCGAAAGGCACTCCGATGCGTTCTGCCGCTTCGGCTCCCACCAGCACCGGACAGGCCAGCTCGGCGGTCATATCCTGCAGCCGCATGGCCACGGTGATGGTCTGGCCCAGCACCGCATGGACTCGCCGGCCGGCCGGACCGAAGCTGCCCAACAGCGCCATGCCGCTCTCCACACCCACGCCCAGTCCCAGCGGCTCCAGCCCTTGCGGCGGCACGTTGGGGAGTTCTTCGCTGCAGCGCAGCCAGATTTCGCGGGCGGCGGCAAGCGCGTGCATCGGGTGGTCGGCGCAAGGCTGCGACCCGTTGAACACCGCGATCAGGCTGTCGCCGACCATTTCTTCCACGGCCCCGCCGTGAGCCTGCACCACGGCACTGGCAGTCGTGTAGAACCGATGCAGCACGCGGGCCGCGTCCTCGGGACTGCGCGCCTCGCAGTAAGCGGAGAAATTGCGGACGTCGGCCACCACCACGGTGAGGTCCCGGCGCTCGGCCTCGATCTCTCCGGTGGGCTCGGCCAGCGCGATCTTTTCGGCCACGGCGGCCGGCAGGTAGCTGGCCAGGTTGCGAAACAGCAGGCCCTTTTCAGCCAGGCTGCGCGCGTGTTCGGCGAACCCGAGGAACAGGCCCAGCAGCGCGATGGCCAGGCTCACCTGGGCCCAGCCGAGCCACCAGCCGGCCAGCAAGAGCGCGCCGGCGTGCAGCACAAAACCCAGCGCGGCCAGCGTCAGGCCCGCCAGCGGCACCCATAGAACCCGCGCGGAAGGCCTGCGCTGGGGCTTGCTGCCGGACGGAATCGCGCGTGTCGCGCTCAACGCCAGCAGCGCCAGCGTGGCAGCCAGCAGCCACGCCGCTTGAATCCAATTGACCGAGCGGGGCGTGGCCGGAATCACGCCATCGAGCAGGCCCGTCAGCAGCTGCGCGTGGACTTCGACGCCGCTGACAGCGCCGCCCAGCGCCGTGGGAACGGTGTCGCCCAGGCCGAAAGCGGAGGCGCCCACGAGCACCCAGGCGCCGTGCAACGGGTTGGCCTGGCCCAGCTTGCCTTCCAGCACGTCCGCGGCCGAAACCGAGACGATGGCGCTGCGCGCCTTGCGATAGGGCACGCGCAGGTCGCCGTTTGCGTCCAGCGGCGCCTTCATGTCGGGCATGCCGTCGAGCGTCAGCGTCCAGGCCGGGTCCCAGGGCTTGCTGCCGGGTTCGACGCGCAAGGATCCCGGCTTGCTGCCGGAGTCGAGTGCGAGCAGCCCCGCCAGCGCCAGCGCCGGGTAGTTGCGCTGGCCATAGCAGACCACCGCCGGGATGCGCCGCACCGCGCCGTCGGGATCGAGCCTGGGCGTGATGTGCCCGGCACGGCTGCCGAGCCCGCCGACATTGGCCACGTAGCCGGTGGCCGGCGCCGCCGGAGAAAGGCAGGCATCGCCGGGCAGCGCGCCGGCCAGCTGGCCGGCCGTCTGCCGGCTTTCATGGTTGAGGGCGAACACTTGGGCCAGCACCACCGGGGCCGTGGCGTCGGCGGCGGCGATGGCCGCGGCCAATTCCGCCGTGCCTTGCCGCGCGTCGGGAAACACGACGTCGTACAGCTGCAAAGCGGCGCCCTGCTCCCGCAAGGCGTTGACCAGCTTGGCCTGCGTCTGGCGCGGCCAGGGCCACGGGCCGATCCGCTGCAAGCTCGCGTCATCGATATCGACGACGACGACGCGCCGCTCGGGCTGGCTGTCACCGCTCAATTGCCAGACCAGGTCGGTGGCGCGCTCATCGGCCTGGTGCAACGCCGTCGGCGCGAAAAAGAGGAAGCCGAGCCAGGCCACTGCAGCTGCGGCAACCGCGAACGCACGCATGCGCCACGGGCGCAGCAAGGACTGGCCCAGACCCTTGATCATGGGCGCGACCAGAGGGTGATGCCCGAGAGCGTGCCGCCGCCAATCGCCTTCTGGAACAGATAAGCGGCGGATTTGCCGTCGAAGGCGGACGCGCCCTGGATCGACTGGCCGGACACGGCGAAATCGCTGAACGTCCCGTCCCTGCCGACCGCACCGCTGCCCGAAATGGTGACGGCGCCCGTCGGCACGCTGGTGAGGTTCAATTGCGTCGCGAATCGGCGCGCCGCGAAGTCAATCGACAGCTGCCCGCCTTGCACCGCGGCAGCGGTGACCAGCCCCTTGCTGTTGTACTGGGCGTATCCCTGGTTCAGCGAGAAGCTGTAGGCGCCGAGACCCGGCGTCAGCACGCTGCCGCCGCTTTCGGAGCGGTACAGCGTGTACTGCGTATTGCCGGTCACATAGGTGCGGCCGGTCTTCGCTTCGTCGCGGGTGAGCGAAAAGTCCGACGAGCCGGCCGGCTGGGCCGCCCAGCGTCCCCAAGCCAAAGCTGCCACGGCCACCGGCGGGGGCGGCGGCGCGGGAGGAGGAGGCGGCGGCGGAGGAACCGGCGGCGGCGGCGCGGGAGGCGGCGGGGAAACCTCGGGCGGGGG
>JAQGMS010000213.1 GCA_028292245.1 Ramlibacter sp. | reverse complement strand
CTGTCCGTGGACCGGCTCGGCGTCGCGGCGGCGCGCGAACTCTATCTGCTGCCGATGCGGTCGCACCTGGGCGACGCGCGGGAATACCTGGAGAGCGTTCGCATCATTTCTTCCGACGCGGCCTTGCGCGACCAGATCGCGGGGATCGACCAGCAGATGCGGCGCTACGAGGAAAGCGTTTTCTCCCTCGCGCACGTGTATGGGACGCCCGGCCAGGTGGAAACCCTGCAGCAGGCGGACCAGGGGTTTGCCGTCATCACGGCAGCCATCGAGTCGTCGCTGGAAGACGTGCATACGGCCGCCACCAAGCGCGCGATCGCGACGCGCAGCGGCGTGGAGCACGCGGCCAACATCGCGCGGTGGACTGTTTTCGCCGCGGTTGCGTTCACCAGCCTGATCGGCGCGATCGTCGCGGTGATCGTGTGGAGGCGCATCAACGGGGCGGTGGCCCAATTGATCACCTTTTCCGGGCGCGTCGCCGGCGGGGACTTCAGCGCCCGCGCGCCGCAGGGCAGCGAACATGAATTTGCCATCCTGGCGCGGGCCATGAACCAGATGGCGCAATCCCTGGAGAACTCGCAGGCCCAGTTGCGTGCCACGGCGCGGCGGGCCGGCATGGCCGAGATCGCCACGAATGTGCTGCACAACGTGGGCAACATCCTCAACAGCGTGAACGTGTCCGCGGCCCTCGTCATGAAGACGCTGCGCAGCTCCAGGGCCCTGGGATTGGCGCGAGCGGTCCGGATGATGAACGAGAGCGGGGCCGACCTGGGCGGGTTCCTGACCCGCGATGAAAAGGGAAAGCTGCTGCCCGCCTACCTGGACGGCGCCGCGCAGGCATTGATGCAGGAGCAGCAGGGCATGCTGGAGGAACTTGAACACCTCGCCCGAAGCATCGGGCACATCAAGGACGTGGTCGCCACCCAGCAGTCGTATGCGATGGGATCCGCCGTCGTCGAGCCGCTCCATGTCTGCAATCTGGCGGACGACGCTGTGCGGATCAACGGCGACGCGCTCGAGCGGCAGGGAGTGACCGTGGCCAGGGAGTTCGCGGCGGTTCCGGTGGCGCGACTGGACCGGGCACGGCTTTTGCAAATCCTGGTGAATCTGATCAGCAACGCGGGGCACGCGATGGAAAGCGTTCCAGCCGGGTTGCGACAGATCACGTTGAGCGTCCACGCTGTCGCGCCATCCCGCCTGCGCGTGTCCGTCAAGGACCACGGCGAAGGCATCCCGGCGCAAAACCTCGCGCAGATCTTCACCCATGGCTTCACCACCCGCAAGGCCGGCCATGGTTTCGGCCTGCACAGCTGCGCGCTGGCGGCCCGGCAGATGGGCGGCACGCTCACCGCCCACAGCGACGGCCCCGGCTTGGGAGCCACTTTCACTTTGGACTTGCCGATCGACGGCGTACAGGCCGCTCAATGAACACACCCAACCCACCGCCCAACCGGCGCATCCTGCTGATCGACGACATGCCGTCGATCCATGAGGATTTCCGCAAGATCCTCGACCACCGGCCGCCGGCCAGCGAACTGGATGCTGCCGAGGCAGCGCTGTTCGACCGGCCCGCGGCGCGCCGCTGCGACGGCTTCGACGTCGATTCCGCTTACCAGGGACGCGAAGGGGCGGCGCTGGCCGAGGCGGCCCTGCAGGCCGGCAGGCCCTATGCGATGGCCTTCGTGGACATGCGCATGCCTCCGGGCTGGGACGGCGTGGAAACGATCGAGCAGCTGTGGCGCATCGATCCCCGGATGCAGGTCGTGGTCTGCACGGCCCACGCCGACCATCCTTGGGAGGAAGTTCTGGCACGGCTGGACGTGCAGGACCGCATGCTGGTGCTGAAGAAGCCTTTCGACCTGATCGAGGTCAGCCAGCTGGCCCGGATGCTGACGGCCAAGTGGGACATCGCGCGGCAGTCCGAGTCGCAGGTGACGAGCCTGGAGCAGGCGGTGCAGGAGCTCAGGGCCACCGAATCGGCCCTGCGCCAATCCAACAGCGAACTCGAACTGTTCGCGCATTCCCTGTCGCACGACCTGCGCGCGCCACTGAGCGTCATGAGCTCGTTCAGCGGGCTGCTTGCCAAGGAGCTGGACGGCCCCAGCGACAAGGTGCGGCACTACCTCTCGAGAATCCAGGCGAGCGCCGCCCTCGGTGAGGAACTGATCGAGGGACTGCTGGTGCTGGACCGGGTGTCGCGGACGCAGCTTTCCATCGAGCCGGTCGATCTGAGCGGGTTGTCGCGCAAGCTGCTGCAGGAATACCGCAGCAGCGATCCGCAACGCGACGTGTCCGTCGAGGTACAGGACGATTTGCAGGTTCACGCAGACAGGCGCCTGACCCAGCTCGCGATGAAGCAGCTGCTGGACAACGCGTGGAAGTTCACGTCACTGCGCGAGCATGCACGCATCGAGGTGGGCATGCAGGAAGGCGAGGACGGCGAGCCCGTGTATTACGTTCGCGACAACGGAAGCGGCCTCGACGCGGCCTACGCCGACAAGCTGTTTCGCATTTTTCAAAGGCTCCATACCATCAACGGGCTGCCTGGCACGGGGGTGGGGCTGGTCACGGCACGCCGGGCCATCGACCGGCAGGGCGGCAAGGTCTGGGCGGACACGCAGGCCAACGAAGGCGCCACTTTCCATTTCACGCTGCCCTCGGTGCCACGGGCGCGCTCGGTCCATGAAAGCCGCATTGGCCGGTCGGAAACGGGAGTGCCATCGTGAAAATATTTTCCGACCGCCGGCTGCCCTGGGGGGCGAGCGTGGTCGCCGTGCTGCTTGCCGTGCTGGCGCTGCTGTATGTTCAAGCCCAGTCTTTCGACGAACAAGATTACCTCAACGACGTGACGGCGCTGCGGCACATCAAGCAGCTCGACACGCAGGTGGAACTGGAAGTACTCAAGGCACGCATCGCCTCAACTGCGCGCCACGACGCCCTGGTCAACGCGATGGAAGAACTGCGGCGGCTGGTGGACGAAGTCGACGCCGACAGGTCCACCGAGCACTATGAACAGGCGGATCAGCTGCACGGCGGGCGCACGATGCTCAAACAGTACGTGCGGGACAAGGCGACGCTGGTCGACAGCTTCATGGCCAGCAACGTGGCGCTGCACCATTCCGTTGCCCTGATCTCCCCTACCGGCGAAGACCTGCTGGCGCAGATCGGACCGGCCGCAACACAGCGCGCCCGGGCTGCCCGCGCAAGCGTGCGCAAGCTGATGGCCGACACGCTGCTGCTCAGCCAGGGGACGGGAGGCGACCCAGCCGCGATCCCGGCGGAACTGGCGCGCCTGGAGCGCGAAACACCCGCGTTCACGACCGCCGCCAGGGAGAAGACCGAAGTTTTCGGCAGCCATGTGCGCACGATCTTCAGCGAGCAGGACGTCGTGACCCGGTTGCTGACCGACATTCTGGACGTCCGGCTGGCCGACCAGACGGAAGCGCTGTACCAGATCCTGAACCTTGAAGAGCATCGTGCCGACATCCTGACCCAACGCCTTCACGGCTACCTGCTGCTGCTGTCGACCGCGCTGACGGCCCTGTTGCTGTACGCGGCCATCCACGTGCTGCGAAGCCACCGCCTGATCGCCCGCATCAACCGCGAGCTGCAGCAGGCCAACGAGCACCTCGAACAGCGCGTGCGGCAGCGCACCGAGGAACTGCACAACGCCCAGGACCAGCTGGTGACCACCGCGCGCCAGGCCGGCATGGCCGAGATCGCCACCAACGTATTGCACAACGTCGGCAACATCCTCAACTCGGTCAATGTCTCGGCGGCCTTGATCGACAGCGAGGTACGCAATTCAAGGGGCCGCGGGCTCGGGCGCGCGGTGCAACTGATGAAAGACCACGCGCACGACCTGGCCGGTTACCTGGAGCGGGACGAGAAGGGCCGGATGCTGCCTGCCTACCTGGACGGCGTGGCCCAGGGACTGGAGCAGGAGCGCGAGTCACTGTCGGCGGAACTCGCCAACCTGATCCGCAGCATCGAGCACATCAAGGCCGTCGTCGCGACCCAGCAGTCCTACACCGGCGGTTCGGGCACGCGTGTGCCCCAGCAGATGCGCGAGCTGGTCGAAGAGGCCCTGCGCATCAATGACGATGCGCAGCCCGATCCCCGGCTGGACATCGTCAAGGAACTCGCCGACGTGCCGCCGGCGCTGCTGGACCGCGACCGCGTGCTGCAAATCCTGATCAACCTCATCAGCAACGCCAAGCACGCGATGGCGGGCATGGCGTCGCAGCGGCTGACGCTGCGGCTGGCCGCTTCGGTCGGCCGGCTGCGCGTGTGCGTCGAAGACGAGGGCGAGGGCATTTCCACCGAGAACCTGACGCGTGTCTTCACGCACGGCTTCACCACCCGCCAGGCCGGCCACGGATTCGGCCTGCACAGCTGCGCGCTGGCCGCCGGCCAGATGGGCGGGACGCTGAGCGCCCACAGCGAGGGCCCCGGCCGGGGCGCCACCTTTACCCTGGAACTGCCGCTGGAAGGCGCCCCCGCATGACTGAAATTACCAACCGCCGCATCCTGCTGATCGACGACGTGGCATCGATCCATGAGGACTTTCGCAAGATCCTCGGCGCGCGCCCGACGCAAAACCTGGACCGGGTCGAGGCGGCGCTGTTCGACCAACCGGT
Organism: Ramlibacter sp.; assembly: GCA_028292245.1. Taxonomy (GTDB): domain Bacteria; phylum Pseudomonadota; class Gammaproteobacteria; order Burkholderiales; family Burkholderiaceae_C; genus Ramlibacter. Next base: position 7,907 of record JAQGMS010000213.1, on the reverse strand, counting down.
CGCGGCCCGCAAGCAGGGCTTCGAGCTCGATTCGGCCCACCAGGGCCGCGAGGGATTGGCGATGGTCGAGGCGGCGCTGCAAGCCGGCAGCCCGTACGCCATGGCCTTCGTGGACATGCGCATGCCGCCCGGCTGGGACGGCGTGGAGACGGTCGAGCGGCTCTGGGCCGTCGACCCGCAATTGCAGATCGTGATCTGCACCGCCTTTTCGGACCATCCGTGGGAGGAGGTCATGAACCGCCTGGACGTGCGGGATCGGCTGCTGGTGCTGAAGAAGCCGTTCGACATGGTCGAGGTCAGCCAGTTGGCCAGGACGCTGACGGCCAAATGGTCGATGGCCCGCCAGGCCGCCGCCCAGATGGACGAGCTGGAAGCAAGGGTGCTGGAACGCACCAGCGAGCTGGCCATAGCGCGGGACGCCGCCGAAGCCGCCAGTCGCGCCAAGAGCGACTTCCTTGCGAACATCAGCCACGAACTGCGCACGCCGATGAACGGCATCCTGGGCTTGTTGCACCTGGCCCTGAAGACCGACCTGACGGCCCGCCAGCGCGACTACCTGGACAAGGCGCAAGGCTCCAGCAAGCAATTGCTGCGGATCATCACCGACGTGCTGGATTTCTCCCGGATGCAGGCCGGCCGGCTGCGGCTCGAGCATTCGGATTTCTCGCTCGACACGCTGCTGGAAGACGTCGCCGCGCTGCTGATCGACAAGAGCAGCGCCAAGGGCCTGGGCCTGTCCTTCGACATCGACCCCGCCGTGCCGATGCGCCTGCGCGGCGACGCGGCGCGCCTGCGGCAGATCCTGGTCTGCTTCGCCGACAACGCGGTGAAGTTCACCGACAGCGGGGAAGTGCTGGTCGGCGCCCGCGTGGAGCAGCAAACCGGCGACGATGTGCTGCTGAGGTTCGAGGTCCGCGACACCGGGATCGGCATCGACCCCGCCCAGGTGGGCATGCTGTTTCGCGGCTTCGAACAGGCGGACTCATCGTCGACCCGCAAATTCGGCGGTACCGGGCTGGGCCTGGCGATTGCCAAGACGCTGGCCGAACTGATGGGCGGAGAAGTGGGCCTGCAGAGCGAGCCCGGCGCCGGCAGCACCTTCTGGTTCACCGCGCGCCTGCGGCGGGCCGTGTAGCCGCGTCGGCCGATACGCACAGCCCGCAACGGTGGGCGCCGACGCCGCATTCGCGGCTTCACCGGGAGCATGGAAGTTTGCAACCGCAGAGGACCGACTCCATGAAGCACGACAAGACATTCCAGCAGAGCCTTTGGGAACTCATCAAGGACATCAAGCTCGCGATGCTGACGCACCGCCACGCCGACGGCAGCCTGCACGCGCATCCGCTCACCACGCAGAACCGATCGCTCGAACCCGGGGAGCCGCTCTACTTCTTCGTTTCGAAGAAGACCGAGGTCGGCCAGCGCCTGCGCGGCGACGGCAACGTGTGCGTCACCTACGGAGACTTGCGGGAGGATCGCTGGGTCTCGGTCTCCGGCCGGGCGACCATCAGCGAAGACCTGGCCACCAAGAAGCGCCTGTTCAACGCGCTGGCCAAGGCCTGGTTCCCCGAGGGCGCGGAAGACCCGGACCTGGAACTGGTGGCGGTGTCGATCCAGCACGCGGAATACTGGGACATCAAGGAAAGCAAGACCACGCAACTGCTGAAGATCGCCAGCGCGGCGGTTTCCGGCGACAAGCCCGAGATGGGCGAGCACCGGGAAATGCACGTCACGTCGAACGAGTCGGTGACGCACGACTGAAGACGGTCGACTCATTTCTTCCGCTGATTTGCGGGCAAGTTCCCAGCCGCGTCCCAGGCCTGCGAAAACCAGGCATCGCCTTCCAGGTACGCGCGCAGCATGGGCAGCGCGTCAAAGCCCCAGAACAGCTTGTCGTCGACCGCATAGGCCGGCACGCCGAACAGGCCGCGCGCGATCGCTTCCTCGGTGTTGGCCTTGAGTTGGGCCTTCACTTCCTCGCTGCCGGGGTCGCGCTGCGGGAGGAGCGATTGCTTGAGTGCCTCGATCCGCTGCGCCTCAGCGGCGTCCGCGCCGCCGCGCCACACATGGCGAAAAATCGTCTCGCAGACGTAGCGACTGGCAAAACCATCCTTGCCGCAAGCCAGTGACAGGCGCAACAGCGCCAGCGGGTTGAACGGATGCGCGGCGGGCATCTGCATCGGGATGCCTTGGCTGTGGGCCTGCCACAGCACCTGCCGATAGGTCCACTCGCGCTTGGGCGCGATCTCGGCCGGGCCCAGTTGGCCATGGTGCTTGAGAAGGCCCGCGAACAGCAGCGGCTTGTAGTCGGCCGCGTAGCTCAGGCCTTGCAGGGCCGCGGGCAATTTCTCGAACGCCAGGTAGGCATAGGGGGAGATGAAGTCGAGGTAGAACGTGATCTGCTTCATGTCTTACTCCCTCTCCCTCTGGGAGAGGGCTGGGGTGAGGGCAAGACGTTGCGCGATCAGCAGCCAGATCTCGCGCTTGCCTGCATCTTCCATGCGGCCCCACTCGGCGATTTCGTCGAGCGTGCGAAAGCATCCCTCGCACACTTCACTGTTCGGGTCCATGCGGCAAACCGAGATGCAGGGCGAGGGCACTTCCGCGAACAGGCCCGCCGCCACCTGGCGCGCACGCTTGGCCAGCAGGTCGAGCGCCGCCATCAACTGCCTTGGGCCTGCTGGACCACGTCGGCGACGGGCGCGCCGGTCAGGCGTTCCAGGTCCTGCGGCCGAAGCTTGAAGACGCCGTGCGGATGCCCCGCCGCGGCCCAGATTTCGTCGAAGCGGAACAGCTCGCGGTCGATCAGCGTCACCGGCGGCTGGGCATGCGCCACCGGCGAGACGCCGCCGATCGAATAGCCGGTGCGGGCTTTCACGAAGTCCGCGTCGGCGCGGCCGGTCTTGCCGACCAGGGCATCCACTTTCTTCTCGTCCACACGCCGGTCGCCGGACGTGATGACCAGCACTGCCGCGTCGTCGCTCTTGCGCCGGAAGATGATGCTCTTGGCGATCTGGCCGAGCGCGATGCCCAGCGCGTCGGCCGCCTGCTGTGCCGTGCGCGCCGCATCGTCCAGCATCACCGGGGAATGGGGATGGCCGTGGTCCTGCAGCGCGCGGGCGACACGCTGCACGCCTTCGGGCAAGGAGCCGGCTTCAGCGGACGGCCCGTCGGAGCTCATCAACGGGCTCGCTTGTTCAGGATCGCGGTAGCGGCGCGCGAGTTGGGCTTGCGCTGCAGGAAGTCGCTGATGTACTTGCCCGCGTCGATCAATTTGTCCAGGTCGATGCCGGTGTCGATGCCCATGCCTTGCAGCATGTAGACGACGTCCTCGGTGGCGACGTTGCCGGTCGCGCCCTTGGCGTACGGGCAGCCGCCCAGGCCGGCGGAAGAAGTGTCGTACTGCCAGACGCCCAGTTCCAGCGCGGCCAGCGTGTTGCCCAGCGCCTGGCCGTAGGTGTCGTGGAAATGGCCGGAGATGTCGTCGAGCGCGTAGTGCTTCAGCGCAGCTTCCATCGCGCGCTGCACCTTGGTGGGCGTGCCGACGCCGATGGTGTCGGCCACGCCCATGTGCTGCACGCCGATCTGCTTCATCAGCCGGGCCACCATCTCGACCCGCTCGGGTGCGACCTCGCCTTCGTACGGGCAACCCACGGCGCACGAGATGGCGCCGCGCACGTAGATGCCCTTGGCTCGCGCCGCTTCGACCACCGGCGCGAAACGCTCGATGCTCTCGGCGATCGAGCAATTGATGTTGCGCTGGCTGAAGGCCTCGCTGGCCGCGCCGAACACGACGATCTCATCGGGCTTGCTGGCGACGGCCGCCTCGAAGCCCTTCATGTTGGGCGTGAGCACCGAATAACGCACACCCGGTTTGCGCTGGATGCCGGCCATCACTTCGGCCGCGTCGGCCATCTGCGGCACCCACTTGGGCGAGACGAAGCTGGTGACTTCGATCTCCTTGAGACCGGCGTCCTGCAGTCGGTGCACCAGGCCAATCTTGATCTCGGCGGGCACCGGCGCCTTTTCGTTCTGCAGGCCGTCGCGCGGACCGACGTCGACCAGTTTGACTTTGGATGGCAGTTTCATGATGGGTCCTAGTATCCGCGCTTGCGGTCAACCACACCGGCAATGGGCTCTCCTCGCTGGAAAGCGAGGATTTTTCCGGCAATCTGGGCAATCGTTTCCTCGCGCAGCGTGCGCGCCGAGGTGTGTGGCGTCACGGTGATCCTGGGATGCTTCCAGAACGGATGTTCCGCCGGCAGCGGCTCGGTGCGGAACACATCCAGCGTGGCACCCGCCAGATGCCCGTTGTCCAGCAAGGCGATCAGGTCCTCGTCCACCAGGTGTCCTCCGCGCGCCACGTTGATGACGTAGCCGCCCGGCATCAGCCGCTCCAGGCTGCGCGCATTCATGATGCCCTGCGTTTCCGGGGTGAGCGGCAGCAGGCAGACCAGTACTTTCGTCGCGGCGAGAAAGGCATCGAACTGGTCCTGGCCCGCGAAGCCGCGCACGCCGGGAAGCTCCTTTGCGGTGCGGCTCCAGCCCAGCACCGGGAAGTCGAAGTGATCGACGGCCCGGGCGACGCGCTCGCCCAGCACGCCCAGCCCCATGATCCCCACCGGAAAGTCGGCGCGGCTGCGCGGCTTGCGGTACGACCACTTGCGGTTGCGGATGTCGTCGGCGTAGCCATCGAGTTCGCGGAAGTGGCGGATCAGCGCATGGCACACGAACTCGGCCATCTGCACCGCCATCCCGCCATCGTCGATGCGCACCACGATCGCATCCGCCGGCAGCCGCAATTTCATCAGGGCGTCCACGCCGGCGCCGATGTTGAAGATGCCCTTGAGCCCGGGCTGCTCGTCCAGGAACTGCTGGGGCGGCGCCCACACCACGCCGTAGTCGGCCTGCGGCGAGCCGGGTTGCCATTCGTCGATGCTCGCCCGCGGCAGCGCCGCGCGCAGTTCGTCGACCCAGGGCGCGGCCTTGGTGCCGGTACAACAGAAAGAAATGTGCATACAGCTATTTTGCTGGAAGCCCGTCATGCCGGGCTTGGCGGGCGTCTATTGACTCAGTTTGAGCAGCTCCGCCCCTTCGGCCACCTGGTCGCCCGGCCCATACATGAGCTCGGCCACCACGCCGTCAGCGGGCGCGGCGATGGTGTGCTCCATCTTCATGGCCTCCATCACGGCCAGGGCCTGGCCCTTGGTCACCTTGTCGCCGGCCTTGACGGCGAACGACACCACCTTGCCTGGCATGGGCGCAGTCAGCCGCCCGGTGTCGGCCTCACCCTCGCCGGCATGCGCCAGCAGGTCGATCGCCAAGATCTGCGTGGCTCCCCGCGCGCTGAACACATGGTCGGTTTCGCCGCTGGCGTAGACCGACGCGACGAAGCGCTGGCCGGCGTAGTCGATGTCGATGCCGCGCGGCGTGGCCGCGAACTGCAGCGCGCCGGCCACATTGCCCACCTTCAGGCTGAGCGCACCGTCGTGCAGGTAAGTGAGCTCGGCCTTTGCCGGCTCGTCATGGAACTCGAACTGGAAGCGCCGCACGGTCAGGCCATGCGAGCGCCAGCCGTCGCGCCGGCTGAACGGGTCCGCGCCTTCGGTGCCGCGTTCCTGCAACAGCGCTTGCGCGATGGCGGCGGCAGCGGCCAGCGGCAACCCGACCGGCTCCTGCTTGAACAGCACGGCTTCCTCGCGCGGGATCAGCGCCGTGTCCAGGTTGGCCTGCGCGAACGAAGGGCTGCGCACCACATAGCGCAGGAACTGCACGTTGGTCGCCAGGCCCACGATGTGCGTCTGCGCCAGCGCCTCGTCCAGCCGCGCCAGCGCGTGCTCGCGCGTGTCGCCATGCACGATCAGCTTGGCGATCATCGAGTCGTAGTAAGGCGAGATCGCATCGCCCTCGCCGAAGCCGGCGTCGATGCGCACATGGCCAGGGAGAAACTCCACATGCTCCGGCCAGCGGGCGACATCCAGGCGGCCGGTGGCGGGCAGGAAATTGTTGTCGGGGTTCTCGGCGCAGATCCGCGCCTCGATCGCGTGGCCGCGAATCTTCAGGTCTTCTTGCCTGAGCGGCAGCGATTCGCCGAATGCCACGCGCAACTGCCACTCCACCAGGTCCAGCCCGGTGATGGCCTCGGTCACGGGATGTTCCACCTGCAGGCGTGTATTCATCTCCATGAAGAAAAAGGTCATCTCGCCGCCGGCACGCTGCTCGACGATGAACTCGACCGTGCCGGCGCCGACGTACTTCACCGCGCGCGCCGCCGCCACCGCCGCCTCGCCCATCTGCTTGCGAAAGGCCTCGGTCATGCCCGGCGCCGGCGCCTCTTCCAGCACCTTCTGGTGGCGCCGCTGCACCGAGCAGTCGCGCTCGAACAGGTACACGTAGTTGCCTTGCGTGTCGCCGAACACTTGGATCTCGATGTGGCGCGGCCGCTGCACGTACTTCTCGATCAGCACGGCGTCGTCGCCGAAGCTGTTGATCGCCTCGCGCTTGCACGAAGCCAGCGCGGCATCGAAATCCGCCGTCTTGTCCACCGCGCGCATGCCCTTGCCGCCGCCGCCGGCGCTGGCCTTGATCAGTACCGGGTAGCCGATGCGGTCGGCCTCTTTCTTCAGGAGCACCGGGTCCTGGTTGGCCGCGTGGTAGCCGGGCACCAGCGGCACGCCGGCTTTTTCCATCAATTGCTTCGATTGGGCCTTCAGGCCCATCGCCTGGATCGCCGAGGGCGGCGGGCCGATGAAGACCAGCCCCGCATCGGCGCAGGCCTGCGCGAATTCCTCGTTCTCGCTCAGGAATCCGTAACCCGGATGAATCGCTTGCGCGCCGCTGGCCTTGGCCGCCTCGATGATGCGTTCCCAGCGCAAATAGCTTTCCTTGGGCGCGCTGCCGCCGATGTGCAGCGCTTCGTCGCAGGCGCCCACATGCTTGGCATGGGCGTCCGCATCGGAATACACGGCGACGGTCCGCACGCCCATGCGCCTGGCGGTGGCGGCCACGCGGCAGGCGATCTCGCCGCGGTTGGCGATCAGGATTTTCTTGAACATCTAATTTCCTTGGGGCGAGCGGTTTCCTGCAAAGAGCTCGGTGAGCTTGCGCAATACGATGCGCAGGAACTTGATCAGCACGACCATCAGCAGCACCGCCAGCGCCAGGGTCAGCACCAGCGCGATCGCGAACAGCAGCGGGTGCGTGGCCGACAGCCACAGCATGAAGACGACGAAGCCGTCCTCGAGCAGCGATACGGCGATGTTCGAAAACGGCTCCGGCGAAGTGTTCACCGCGGCGCGCGTGGTCAATTTGGCGGCATGGCTGGTCGCGGCCAGGCTGCCGCCCACCAGCGCGGCGATCCATCCCATCGCCTGGCTGTCGGCGCCCAATGCACCGGCGGCGAGGGCCGCGCCGGCCGGGATGCGGATCACCGTGTGGACCATGTCCCACATCGTGTCCACCAGCGGGATCTTGTCGGCAAAGAATTCGACGAAGCACATGAAGCCGCTGGCGGCCATCACGCCCGGATGCTGCAGGATCTTCAGAGCCTCGGGCAGGTCGATCCAGCCCATGAAGCCGCTTGCGCCGACGATGAACAGCACGGCGTACAGCCGGATGCCGCTGGCCCAGCCGAGCGCGGCCGCCAGCGCGAGCAGTTGCGGGGTGCCGAACAGGCTGGAAAGAGCGTCCATCTCAGCGCGGCTCCCAGACCACCTGGTCGTCGACCGAATACAACCGGCACTCGCCCTTGCCGGCCGGCACCGAGGCGCGCTGTCCATACTTCGCCATCGCCGGCTGCACCTGGTGGGGCATGCCGATCGAGGCCAGGAAGGCGGTCATCTCGGGTTGCCAGATCGCCGCGCCGGCACGGGCGCCGAACAGGCGGTGCGCGTCGGCGCCGAACTTGC
>JAQGMS010000362.1 GCA_028292245.1 Ramlibacter sp. | reverse complement strand
GGTTGGGGTCCCTACCCCAGCCATTTCGGCCTGCAGGGCTTTGTGTTCGCGGCCATCGATCTCATCAATCCGCTTCCTCGCAACTTGCGGATTCCATTCTATCATCTACTCGCATCGTTGTTCACGGCCGGCATGCTGGTCTGGATGGCCGCTATCCTGCGCTCGAAGTTCGGTTGGGCCGCATTCATCGGATTCCTGCTGCCGGTGGCGATTGAACCCATGTTCAGCGCCCTCGCACCGAACCTGTGCTGGTTTGTCGGTAGCTGGCTGCTTCCCATTCCCTTCGGCATGCTGCTCGCCGACGAGGACGATAGGCGGCATAAGGGCGTATTGTTCGGGCTTTTGTTTCTCGCCTTTCTGGCAAGGTTCCTGTCCGGGTACGAATTTACATCCACGATCATCCTGGCGACCGCGGTTGGTTGCCTGCTCACCGTAAAAGAAAGACCGGATCTCTTTCGACATGTCTTGCGAAATGTGGCCTCGGTCATTGCCGTGGGGGTGATCGCCTTCATTGTCGCGGCTATTGCACAAGCCGCCAAGCAGGGCAGCTTCACCGTCTTCATGCAAAAGGCCGCCAACCGAATGACCGGCGACGGCCCCTCGCTCGAGTACCAACTGGTCCTCGGGAAATTTCAACCGATCGGCGCGGTCATCTGGCTCTATCTTGGCGGTAACTACATCACCCTGATCAAGAGCTTCGGCCTTGTTCTCGCTTTCATCGCCTTGACTGCGATCCTGATCCTGCTCGACGAGCGGTTCAACTGGTTCTATGGCACGAGGCGCGGCAAGCTTCAGGTGCTGGCGCTTGCCGTCCTTGCCTCAATCACCGCGCCGCTGTCGTGGCTCGTACTTGGCAAGGGACATTCCTTCAATCATCTGCCGTTTGACCTGATGATGTGGTATGTGCCGACCATCCCGCTCGGCTTTGCGATGCTTGCCGTCGCGATCGTGAGTTTCGCGGAGCATCTCAGGCTGAAGCGCGGCGATGCACTGCAGAGCTTGCTGGTGGCCTCGATACCGATTGTGGTGGTCGGTGCGGCCATCGCAATGCGTCTCGTCGACAAGCGAATAGAAACCGCAGGCACGTGGGCAATCACGGAGCATGCGAACGCCCATTCGATTTTCGAAGATTCTTCACTGGGGATCGAGTTCCGGATGAACACCAACTGGTTCACGCTGCTCTACCCCTGTTCTGCCCGGCCACCCGACAGGATAATTCAGATCGAGGCCGAGCAGGACGGCGCCACGGTCAACTACGATTTCGAACGCGACAGGAACCAGGTTTTGTCGAGCAAGGGGACTTGCCTTGCGGTGCGCGCCAAGTCCGACAGGCCCGTTACCCGAATTCACCTCGGCGAAACGTCCGGGATAGGTCCGCTCTGGCGGCGCGACGCGACTATTTCGCTGCCGGATACATTCAGGCCCCACGCTCTCTCCAACGAAGATTGGGGCCGCGGCGTCAGGCGTTCCTCGCGCCCCGAATTGCTGCTGGACAACAACAATTTCGGTCGGCTGCTGATCAAGAAAGGAGATCAGGTGTCAATCTCGCCAACCGACCGGCGGACAATAACCTCGATCTCCTCGGCCGGAAACTCCAAGGTCCTCACACTGGACGGCGCACCGATACAGCTCTCCGAGCAGGACACCCCGGAATTCGGAATCATCCGGAAATAACTGGAAGAAAGTCCGCATGCCCGCAAAGCATGCGGCGTGAGATCATTCCTCGTCGGCAGCCTTCGAGAGAGTAATCCCGATGCAGAGGTTGAGATTCACGGCGGGAACTCGAAGCGGCCAATATTCCATGTGCAACTGTGTGAAGCGCTCACGAAGCAGCGTCAGAATTTCCTCCGGCGAGTTTATGTGCTCGCGGTGAATGAACCAGTCGTAGGACATTCCGTATCGTTTCTTGAAAATTCGTTCGGCCGAAATCTTGCGTGCAAACCCATAGGCAAGCCCCGGATCGCATGGCAGCACGATGGACACCAGGCCTCCGGGGGCCAACACCCTCTTGATCTCGTCGAGCGCGCCCGGGAGATTGGGCAGGTGTTCGAGCACATGGGTCGCGAGAACCCGGTTGAAGAAGTTGTTCTCGAACGGAATATTGCGCTGGCAATCGCCGACCACTGCATGGACTTGCGGGAAGCGCTGCATGATCAAGTCGGCCAGGTGCTGCCGAAGCTCGACGCAGAAGTAGCTCTGGTTCGACAGATCCTCGTGGGCAATATGGCCGCCGCTGCCCGGCCCGATTTCCAGCGTACGCGGGTTCGGCACATCGGGAATCATTCGCCTCGGATAGGAGTGATTGAACTCCTCGATCGCCCTGTATTTGTTTGGCAGCACTTCATGCCAGTGCCTGTAGAAATCGTCACTGACCCGCTGCTGCTCGGGCGTAAGGGGCGGCAGAACCTTTGGCCAGACGAAACGCTCAAACGCCAATCCGGCTTCGCTTCTCTTCGACTCACGCATGGATTTTACCCGCAAAATCGGCTTCAGGCATGCCATTCCGCTTTTGCGCCACCCAAAGATCTCCGAACCCCAGATTCACGTTTTGTACGGCTTGAGCGTTGACATGTAAAGTCAAGATGTCCCACAAGAACCTTGATATACGCAGGGACAATCCAGTATCCCATTGATGTCCATGCATTCAAATTCTGCACCACACATCGTCGATGCCGAACGCCAGCAACCTGCCAGTACCAGGCGCGTGCAGAGATGAAAACGACCAGCAGGCCGATTCGGCTCGTCCCTCAGACAGCCCAGCCAATCGACTTTGCGTGCCCGATATGCGGGACCGCCCATGCCGCCTATTATTTCAGCCATTCGCGCTGCAAGGTCTATCGTTGCGGCGGTTGCGGGCTGACATTCGCACATTCGATGGCTTCGTCTTTTTCCAATGACGACGCGGCTGCGAGCAAACCGCAGCGAGACGAGGAACAGCACAAGACGCTGATTTCCGTGCTTGGCGATGCCGCGCGCGACCACAAGGTGCTCATCTTCGCTGATCGGGA
>JAQGMS010000074.1 GCA_028292245.1 Ramlibacter sp. | reverse complement strand
GGCGGCGCCGGCATCCCGGCGTTCTTCACGAAGACGGGCGTGGGCACCATCGTGGCCGACGGCAAGGAGATCCGCGAGTTCGACGGCCACCAGTACGTGATGGAGCTCGCGCTGAACCCGGACGTGTCGCTCGTGAAGGCGTGGAAGGCCGACAAGTCCGGCAACCTGATGTTCCGCCGCACCGCGCGCAACTTCAATCCGAACGTGGCGCAGGCCGGCAGGATCACCGTGGTCGAGGTCGAGGAGATCGTCGAGACCGGCACCTTCGATCCCGACCAGGTCCACCTGCCCGGCATCTTCGTGCACCGCATCGTGCTGAACGCGACGCCGGAAAAGCGCATCGAGCAGCGCACGGTCACCAAGACCGCGGCTTGATCACACAACGAATTCGGAGACAGACAATGGCTTGGACGCGAGACGAAATGGCGGCACGTGCCGCCTCGGAACTGAAGGACGGCTTCTACGTGAACCTGGGCATCGGCCTGCCGACCCTGGTCGCCAACCACGTGCCCTCGGGCATGGAGGTGTGGCTGCAGAGCGAGAACGGCCTGCTGGGCATCGGCCCGTTCCCCACGGAAGACCAGGTCGACGCCGACATGATCAACGCCGGCAAGCAGACGGTGACGACGTTGCCGGGCTCCAGCATCTTCTCCAGCGCCGACAGCTTCGGCATGATCCGCGGCGGCAAGATCAACCTCGCCATCCTGGGTGCGATGCAGGTCAGCGAGCACGGCGACCTGGCCAACTGGATGATCCCGGGCAAGATGGTCAAGGGCATGGGCGGCGCGATGGACCTTGTCGCCGGCGTCAAGCGCGTGATCGTGCTGATGGAGCATGTCGCCAAGAAGAAGGACGGCACCGAGGACATGAAGATCCTCGAGAAATGCACGCTGCCTTTGACCGGGGTCGGCGTGGTGGACCGCATCATCACCGACCTGGCCGTGATGGACGTCACGCCCGACGGCCTGAAGGTGGTCGAGATGGCGCCCGGCGTCACTCGCGAAACACTCCAGGCCAAGACCGGCGTCAAGCTGCACTGATCAGCCACGTTTGCTTACCCGGTGGGCCATTCGCTGACCCACCGGCGAAACTTCCTGACACTCGGAGGGTGCGCAGGCCTGCACAACGGCCGGCGGGGCGGGCCCAGCATGCCTGCATGAGCGCGCAACCTCTGCGCGTGCCTGGAGGCTTTCGTGAATCACCTGAAATCCATACTGCTCTGCTCGCTGCTGGCGACCGCGTCGATGCAGGCCATGTCCGCCTGCTACACGGTCTATGACCGGTCCAATCGCGTCGTCTACAACGGCGACCAGCCGCCGGTCGACATGAGCCGGCCGATTCACGAAACCGTGCCGATGCGCTTCCCCGGCGGGCACATGATTTTCGACACCAACACTGAGTGCCCCGCCATCGTCGCGTTGACGCCGGCGCCGGTCCTGGGCGGCACGCCCTTGCTGACCAACGAGCGCACGGCCCAGGCGATGAACCTGCCGCATACGACACTGGCCGGCGGTATTGCTCTGGTCCGCTCGCGCGACGCTGTCATCGCTCCCGGCGTGACCATCGTTCCTGCCACAGTGACCGAGTTGGCGATGGCGCCCCGTTCCGGCCGCGACACGGTGATCACGGAGTGGCGCAATCCCGAGATCACGACCGTCGAAACCGCCGACCGTAACGGCGCCGGCTCTGCGACCAGGATGATGGGCGCTGGCCCGGCACCGCTGCGTTGAGCCGCCGCGGCTCACGGGCCGCTTATTCCAGCGCGCCCGGCGCCGTCACCGGATCGAGACTCCCCACCATCTCGGCAATGGCCTGCCGGGCCTTTTGCTCGGCTGCCACCAAGGCCTCCTGCTCGCTGCGAAACCCGGTCGCGCTGGTGAGTTTTTCCACCGACTGCACGTTCCATACGTCTTCAGGCTGAGCCACGCAGATCTTCGCGTAGCCCACGAAATTTTGTTCGCTGGCCACGGTGTAAGCGGCGATGAAATAGCCTTTGTACGGGCCGCTGATGCGTTCCATCGGAACATGCTACGCCGTTGGCGTGCAGCCAATCCACTGCGGAGCAATCCGAAACATCAAATACAACTCAGGTGGCGCCGCTCCGCTTTGTCCCCGCCAAACGCATTCTGTCCCGCCACTCTGCGGACTGTCGCAAACGCGCAATGCGCCCGGGCTTTCCGTACCATGCGCCACTCGTCCATTCGAAGGAAGCACGCATGACACATCCACAAACTCCCGGCCGTGCGCCCCTCATCCTGGCACTTTGCGCCTTGGCGTTGGGACTTTGCACTCTGCCGGCGATGGCCGCACCCGCCTGGCTCATGGGAGACGGCGTCAAAGGCAACGGCATCGTCAGGAAACAGGCGCGGGAACTCGGCCCCTTTACCGGCGTGTCGCTGAGCTTGCCGGCCGAGGTGGAAGTGCGGCTGGGCAATACGGAAGGCGTCAGCATCGAAACCGACGAGAACCTCCTTGCGTTGGTGGAAACCGTGGTGGAAAACGGCACGCTCGAGATCCGCCCGGCCCGAAGAAACACCAGCCTCGAGCCCCGTACGTTGAAGATCGTGGTGCAGGCCAAGCTGGTCAACCGCCTCTCGCTGGGCGGTTCCGGATCCATCCGTGCCGACTCGTTGCGCGCTCCCGGATTGAAGCTGGAAGTAGGCGGCTCCGGTTCGATCGACATCAAGAGCGCGGAGTGCGAGTCGCTGTCCGCCGCGATGGGAGGCAGCGGCAGTGTGAAACTGGCAGGTTCCGCCCGCAAGCTGTCGGTGTCCATCGGCGGTTCGGGCGGCTTGCAGGCTGGCCAGTTGAAAGCCGATGACGTCGATGTGAGCATCGGCGGCTCCGGGCAGGCCACCGTCTGGGCGCGCGAAAAGCTCAGCGTGGTGATCGCGGGCTCGGGCGAGGTGAACTACTACGGCGACCCGAAAGTGCGTACCTCGGTCGTCGGCTCCGGCGGCGCGAAGCGGCTGGGGCCGGCTCCGCGCTGAGCGCCCTTACACAAACCGGCGGCTGACAAAGCGCGAACCGGCCAGGCCAAACCGCCAGGGCACGTCCATCGCCTTGGTGATGCCGATGCGCGGGCCTTCCACGACCTGGGGCGGTTCCGTCGCCGCCAGCACCTTGAACGGTGCGCGGTCCAGCCGCAAGCCGTTGTGCTCGCGCGTGATCGCCAATGCCTGGCCCACGCGGCCGGGCCCTGAACACAGCAGGCGCGGATCGTCCAAGCCGCGCCGCACCCGCATCAGCTCGAGCCCCCGCAGCGGTTCGATGGCGCGGATCAACACGCCCGCACCGTGCCCTTCCTCGCGGCAAACGAAGTTCAGGCACCAGTGGATACCGTAGGAGCGATAGACATACGCACGGCCGGGCGGGCCGAACATCACGGCGTTGCGCGGCGTCGGCCCGGAGAAGCTGTGCGAGGCGGGGTCCTCATGGTCGTAGGCCTCGGTTTCCACGATGCGCCCGCCGACGCCCTCGACCAGCAGGGTGGCGCCGATCAGGGCGCGTGCCACTTCATCGGCCGGCCCGGCGAAGTCGGCAGGCCGAAGCAACTTATGGGGCGATCTCAAGTTTCTCCAACCAGCACCGCGGCCGGAATGCCCAACCCGCGGTGCAGGCGGCGGATCATGGCCAGCGTCAGCGGCCGTTTGCGATTGAGCACTTCATAAACGCGGTTGGATTTGCCGATCATCGGCTCGAGATCCTTGATGGCCAGCCCCGACTGCTCCATGCGGAATTTGATTGCCTCGATCGGGTCGGGCAAATCCAGGGGGAAGTGCTTGCTTTCCCACGCCTGGATCAACGTGAGCAGGATTTCGAACTGGTCCGCATCCTCGGTCCCGGGCTCGGGCTCGTTGTCGAAGTAGACGGAGGCAGCCTTGAGTGCCGCTTTGTAGTCGGCGTCGGTATGAATAGGTCGAACGTCCATGGCTGTCATTCCATTTCGATGGTTTGCGCGTCGATGGCATCGTATTGCGCGTGAGTGCCGATGAACTTGATGTAGACCGCCTCGAACTGGTAGGCCACCGCTGCGACCAACCGGTACTCATTGCCTTTGATGTTGAAGATCACGCGGTTGCGTCCCAGAAAGCTGGCGCTGCTGTAGCGCTTCTTGATGTCCTGCGGTGTTCTCCAGGACGCTTGACGTGCTTCTTCGGTCCACGCTCTCAATGCTTGGGCTGCCTGAGGGTGCTGGGCGCAAAACGTCCGGATGTTCTTGAGGGCAATCACGCGCATGGATTTTAGTCCCAAATTGGGACTCGCGTTTTCCGATGAATTTAAGGGGGAGGGGAGACTTCCTGAGGGCTTGTAAAAGCTGTATAAACAACCAGTATTCTAGCCAAAGTCTCCCCGTGCTTTCCCGCCTGCGCCTTGTCGATCTCGCCACCTTGCCAAACGTCTGGCGGGTGCCGCAGCTTGCGCGGGCCGAGGAGGCGGTGCTGCCTACGGGGCACGCCTTTCTGGACCAGCACCTCCCGGGCGGCGGCTGGCCGGTGGGCAGCATGGTGGAAGTGCTGCAGGAGCAAGCCGGCCAGCATGTCTGGCAATTGCTGTTGCCTGGATTGGCGCAAGCCATCCGGAAGCAGGCCGGGCCGGTGGTGCTGGTGAGTGCGCCGTTCGAGCCGTTCGGCCCCAGCCTGGGCGCGCAAGGCCTGCCCGGCGAACGGCTGCTTTGCGTGCGCGCCGACAAACCCCAGGCGCGGCTGTGGGCCGCCGAGCAGGCCTTGCGCTGCGCCGATGTCGCAGCCGTGTTGGCCTGGCTGCCTCGATCCAAAAGCGCCGAGCTACGCCGCTTGCACATGGCGGCGCAGCAGCACGACAAATTGCTGTTCGTGTTCCGCGGGCTGAACGCGCGCGAGGATTCATCGCCGGCCCGCTTGCGCCTGCTCATCGAAGGCGTGGACTCCTTGCAATTGCACATCTTGAAGCGGCGCGGCCCGCCGCTGGAGTCGCCGCTGGAATTGCCGGCGTATTCGGCGCGCCTTGCAGCTCTGCTCGATGCACGCAAGGGCCGCGCAATGCCCACCGCCCCGGCCCATGTGCCGGCCGTTTCACCGCACAGGAGATCGCATGTACTGGATCGCCCTCTCGCCATCACATGAAGACGAGCGCACCGCCTGGGGCTGGCGCGCGTTGCAGTTCACGCCGCGCGTGGCGCAGGTGGATGAAGCGCTGCTGCTCGAAGTTTCCGCTTCCGAGATGCTGTGGGGCGGCCGCAAGCGGCTGCTGCGCCGGCTGCTGCATGAATGCGAGCCGCTGGCCCGGCCGCAATGGGCGCAAGGCGCCACCTCGCTGATCGCGCTGGCCATGCTGCGCACCAAACTGCGCGGCGAGAACGCGCCGGCCCGGCTGCCGCAGGATTTGTCGCTGCAGGTGCTGAGCGCCGCTGGCGATCACGTGGCCACCCTGGAGCGCATCGGCTGCCGCAATTGGGGCGACCTGCGCAGCCTGCCGCGCGCCGGCGTGGCACGGCGCTTCGGCGCGGCCTTGCTCGATGCGCTGGATGCCGCGTATGGCGACCGGCCCGAACGCTATCCCTGGCTGCAATTGCCCGAGGAGTTCGACTTGAAGTTCGAACTCGCCTCGCTGGCCACCACCGCGCCCGAGCTGATGTGGAGCGCGCAGCGGCTGCTCACGCAAATGCAGGTGTGGCTGCAAGCGCGGCACCGCGGCGTGCTGGCGCTGGAACTGGAGTGGACCTTGGACCTGCGGCGCCTGAATGGCGTGAAGTTGCCTTCGC
The DNA here is from genome assembly GCA_028292245.1 of Ramlibacter sp. Taxonomy (GTDB): domain Bacteria; phylum Pseudomonadota; class Gammaproteobacteria; order Burkholderiales; family Burkholderiaceae_C; genus Ramlibacter. The sequence goes on along the minus strand of JAQGMS010000074.1, from coordinate 33,572 downwards.
ACGAGCAGCTCACGGTGCGCACCGCGCAGCCGACACAGGACATCGCGCACCTGCGGCGGCTGGTTGGCGAGCACTTGTCGCGGTCTGCGTTGTCGGCGCCGGCTAATCATTTGCGATTGCGTTCGATCGAAACGGTGCCATGGGGCGGCGCGGACAAGAGCCTGCTGCCGGAGGACAACGTCAAGGGCGAGCGGCTGCACCAACTGGTGGAGCGGCTCAGCGTCCGGCTGGGGGAGGGCAATGTGGTGGTGCCGCAGGCGCATGCGGATCACCGGCCGGAGCGGATGCAGAAGTTCGAGCCTGCGCGTGGATTGCGGGTCGAGCCCGCAATGACAGGCGCGGCGGATGCGCTTTACCCCCCATGGTTGCTGGCGAAACCCCTGCCACTCGAAGTGCAAAACAGCGTCCCGCAATACTGCGGCCCCCTGCGCCGGCTGACGCGCCTCTATCGTGTGGAAACCGGCTGGTGGGAAAGCGGCAACCCGGCCTTGCGCGATTACTTCGTCGCTCGCAGCGATGCGGCCGGCCTGGTGTGGGTCTTCCGCGAGCGAGCGCCTTCGATGGGGCAGGGACTCGAGCACGCGCGGGAATACCGCTGGTACCTGCAGGGCCTGTATGCCTGAAATGCACGACAAGGAAGGCTCGCGGCGCATGCGCAAGCGCGATCTGCCGCCGGTGCTGACCGGCATGCCCGATTCTTTGCCGGGCTACGCAGAGCTGCACTGCATCACCAACTTCAGCTTCCAGCGCGGCGCCTCGCATCCTCAGGAGCTGGTGCAGCGCGCCTACAACCTGGGGTATGAAGCGTTGGCCATCACCGACGAATGCTCGGTGGCCGGCGTGGTGCGGGCCCGCATGGGATTGAAAGGGCACTACGAATTCATCGCGGACCTTGAAAGAGAATTCCCCGGCCAGGTACGCAAGAGAGACTTCCACCTGCTGTCCGGCAGCGAGTTCGACCTGGAAGGCGGCCGCCTGGTGGCGATCGCGCGCGACCTGGAAGGCTGGGGTGGCTTGTGCGAGTTCATCACGGCGGCGCGGATGACGGCGGACAAGGGTCACTACCGCGTCGGCTGGGACATCAGCAACTTCGATTTGCTGGCCGGCTGCGAAATCCTGTACGCACCGCGGCGCGCCGCGTTCGATCCGCAAGCGCTGGACGAGCGGCTGGCGTGGGCGAAAGCCCTTTGGGGCGATTCGCTCTGGCTGGCGGTGGAATTGCCGCACCGGATCGACGACGACCTCTGGCTGGCCCTGCTGCGCGAAGCAGGGGAGAAGGCGGGCGTTTCCCTGGTGGCATCCGGCGACGTGCACATGCACAAGCGCTCGCGCAAGCCTTTGCATGACGTCATCACGGCCGTGCGCATGGGCAAGCCGGTGGCCGAGTGCGGCTTCGAACTGCAGGGCAACGCCGAGCGCCACCTGCGCCGGCGCAATCGCCTGGCCGAAACTTTTTCCGCCGAGCTGCTGGCCAACACCCTCGAAGTGACGCGCCGCTGCCGCGGCTTCGACCTGGCGGCCATCAAGTACAACTACCCGCAGGAGAGCTTGCCGAAGGGACTCACGCCCCCGCAGGCGCTGCGGCAGCTCACGATGCAGGGCGCGGCCGAGCGCTATCCGCAAGGCGTGCCCGACAAAGTGACGCGGCTCCTCGAAAAAGAGCTGGCGCTGATCGCCGTGTGCGAATACGAGATGTTCTTCCTCACGGTGCACGACATCGTGCGCTTCGCCAACGAGAAGAAGATTCTTTGCCAGGGCCGCGGCTCGGCGGCCAATTCGGTGGTGTGCTACTGCCTAGGCATCACCGCGATGGACCCGATGGTGTCGGAGCCGCTGCTGGAGCGCTTCATCAGCATCGACCGCCGCAACGAGCCGCCCGACATCGACGTGGACTTCGAGCACGAGCGGCGCGAGGAGGTGATCCAGTACATCTACAACAAGTACGGCCGCGACCGCGCCGCCATCGCCGCCGTCGTCATCAGCTATCGAACGCGCAGCGCCATCCGCGACGTCGGCAAGGCCCTGGGCGTTGCCGAGCCGCTGATCGACGCCTTCGCCAAGGACCACCACTGGTTCGACGACGACCTGGCCGCCGATCGCCTGGGCGAATTGGCGCGGCTCACCGGCGTGGAAATCGGCGAGCACAACGCCCGCCTGTGGCTGGAGCTGACCGAGGGCCTCATGGGATTCCCGCGCCACCTGAGCCAGCACGTCGGTGGCTTCGTGCTCACGCAGACCCGGCTTACCCGCCTGGTGCCGGTGGAAAACGCCAGCATGAAAGACCGCTCGGTGATCCAGTGGGACAAGGACGACCTGGAAGACATGGGGCTGATGAAGGTGGACGTGCTGGCCCTGGGCATGCTCACCGCCATCCGCCGCTGCCTGGATTTCGTGAGCCAGCGCCGCGGCACGCCATTCACGCGGTACGACATCGTGCTGGAGGACCCGAAGGTCTACGACATGATCTGCGCCGCCGACACGGTGGGCGTGTTCCAGATCGAAAGCCGCGCGCAGATGTCGATGTTGCCGCGCCTGAAGCCGCGCACGTTCTACGACCTGGTGGTGGAGGTGGCCATCGTGCGGCCGGGGCCGATCTCGGGCGGCATGGTGCATCCCTACCTCAAGGCGCGCGAACGGCTGGCGCGCAACGAAAAGATCGAATACGAACGCTGCAAGCTGGATGGAGAAAGGCCGCGGCTGCAGGACGCGCTCGAACGAACGCTGGGCATCCCCATCTTCCAGGAGCAGGTGATGCAGATCTCGATGGTGGCGGCCGGCTTCAGCGCGTCGCAAGCCGATGCATTGCGGCGTGCGATGGCCGCCTGGAAGCGCAGCGGCGGGGTGGACAAGTTCCATCACAAGCTGGTCGAGGGCATGTTGGCGAATGGGTATGACCCGGACTTCGCCCAGCGCATCTTCAAGCAGATCGAAGGCTTCGGCGAATACGGTTTCCCCGAAAGCCATGCCTACAGCTTCGCGCTGCTGTCCTACCAGAGCAGCTGGCTCAAATGCCACGAGCCCGAATGCTTCCTGGCCGCGATGCTCAACTCGCAGCCCATGGGCTTCTACTCGCCCTCGCAACTGATCCAGGACGCTAAGCGCAATGGTGTGCGAGTGCTCCCGCCGGATGTGTCGCACAGCGACTGGGACTGCACCCTCGAATTCGAACCCTCCGAATTGGGGTCAGACTCCAATTCTTTCCGTCCCGCCGTCCGCATGGGCCTGCGCATGGTGGGCAGCCTGAGCGAATCAGGTGCCAAGCGCGTGGTGTCAGCACGCGCGCAAGCGCCGTTCACCAGCACCGAGGACATGGCGATACGCGCCGAGCTCGATGTGAAGGACCTCAATTGCCTGGCCGCGGCCGATGCCTTGCTCTCGCTCTCCGGCCATCGCCGGCAACAGGTGTGGGACGCATCGGCCCAGCGGCGTGCACCCGAGTTGCTGCAGGGTGCGCCGGTCAACGAGGAGGCGCTCAGCCTGCCCGCCGCGCGCGAAGGAGAGGAGATCGTCTTCGACTACGCGTCCATGGGCCTGACCTTGCGCCGTCATCCGCTGGCGCTGTTGCGCCCACGGCTGGCGCGCATGAAACTGCTGAATGCGGACGAGTTGCGCGATCTCCCGAGTGGCCGGCGCGTCGCCGCCTGCGGCATCGTCACCGTGCGCCAGCAGCCCCAGACGGCCAACGGCACGATCTTCGTGACGCTGGAGGACGAGACCGGGCCGGTGAACGTGATCGTATGGCGGCATGTGCGCGAAGCGCAGCGCGAGGCCCTGTTGCGTTCGCGCCTGCTGGCCGTCTGGGGCAAGTGGCAGCGCGACGAGGAGAGCGGCGGCCAGGTGCGGCACCTGATCGCCGAGCGCATGAAGGATTTGACGCCGCTGTTGGGGCGCCTCGGCCAGCAGGCCAGCAGCAGCCGCGATTTCCATTGAGGCCGACATGATCCAACCACCCCGGCGCCTCTTCATCGGCCTGATCCCCGAGCGGCCGATCCAGCTCCAGATCCAGCGGCATTGCCGCGAATGGGCGTGGCCGACAGATGCCCGCCCCGAGCGCTTCGGCCGCTACCACATCACGCTGCACTTTCTCGGCGATGTGGGCCTGGGGCCCGAACACCTCCTGCGCAGGGCCTTGCGCAAAGTTGCGGTCGAGCCGCTCGAACTCGAACTCTGCGTCCCCGAGGTCTGGCGCAACAACGTGGCTGTGCTGCGTCCCGCCAATCACGACGGGCTGCAGGCACTGTATGACCGCATCGCACTCGTTCTTCCCGCGACGGGCCTGCAACCGTCGCAGCCGCAGTTCAAGCCGCACGTGACCTTGGCGCGCAATGCGGGCCAAGCCACGCCGCCCGCAGCTACCAAGCCGATCCGCTGGCGCGTGAATGAATTCGTGCTGGTCTGGTCGGTGTTATTCCCGCAGGCCAAGCCGGCGCGCTACGAAATCGTGGAACGGTTCGGCGCGACACCGGGGCAAGCCCTGTCGCCACCTGCCACCAACGGACAGCAGGGAGAGCAATTGCCGTTGTTATGAGAGGCGATATCGCCGTATAATGTACAGACTGTACAGGAATTTTATCATGGCCACTCGGACTATCGGCTTGGAGCAAGGCCGCAAACAGCTCCCTCAACTCGCCGAACTGGCCCATGGGGGCCAAGGCAGCCTGCTCACCAAACACGGCAAGCCCTATGCGGCCATCGTGTCTCCAGACCTGTTGCTGAAATTGCGCCGCAAGCCGTCTTTTCTCGCCCTGCGTGGAACCGGCAAGGGCCTGTGGGGGAAATCGGCCGCCCGGCTCATCGCCGGGCTTCGCGACGAGTGGATCTGACCCGTGGCGAAAGCCAAATCAGCGTCGCTTTGGGGAGGGTTGCGAGAAGGCGATCTGGTGGTCGTCGACACCGCACCGCTCATCTACATACTTGAAGATCATCCCCACGTCGCTCCCCTGTTCCAGGGATTGTTCGAAGCGGCAGACCGCGGTGAAGTGCAGGTTGCGCTTTCCACGATCACCGTGGCCGAATTGCTGGTTGGTCCGCTCAAGGAAGGCCGCGTCGCCCTCGCCAAGCGCTATGAAAAGGCCTTGGGTAGTTTCGAATTGGTGGCAGTGTCGACCGAAATTGCGGTGACTGCTGCGCGCTTGCGAGCTTCCATCGGGCTTCGCCTACCCGACGCATTGTTGGCGGCAACTGCATTGGAGATCGGAGCTGTTGCGCTGGTCACCCATGACCGAGACTTCTCGAAACTGAATGGTTTGAAGGTCCTGCTGGGTCAGCCAACCGGCTAAGAAGCCTTGGGCTCGCGCAAGGCGGCCGGGCGCCACCTCGTTCCATGATCGACGGACCGCTCGCCTCGGATCATCAAGTAGCTATCGCGCCTTCGCGAGCGCCGGCGCCCGCCGGTGCCGCGTCCCCTGCTCATACGCATACGCCAGCCGCAGCAACTTGCCTTCGGCCCACGCCGTGCCGACGAACGAAATCCCCACCGGCAGCCCCTGCGCGAAACCCATGTTCACCGTGATGCTCGGATAGCCCGCCACCGCCGCCGGCGACGAGCTCGACCCCTGGAAAGAGTCGCCGTTCACGTGATCGGTCAGCCAGGCCGGTGAGCCGGTGGGCGCGATGATCGCGTCGAGCTTGTGCTGCGCCAGCACGTCGTCGATGCCGGCGCGCGCCAGTCGCCGCGCTTTCTCCGCCGCCTGCAGATAGGCCGCATCGGTCAGCGGCCCCTTGGCCTGCGCCTTGATGAACAGGTCTTGCCCGAACCACGGCATCTCGCGGTCACCATTCCTGTCGTTGAAAGCGATGACGTCTTCCAGCGAACGCACCGCCGCGCCCTGGCGCCGGGCCAGGTAGGCATTGAGGTCGGCCTTCAATTCGAACAGCAGCACTTCGAGTTCATCGTCATCGTAGTCGCCGAGCGAGCCGAAGTCCGCCGGGTCGACGATCTCCGCGCCGAGCCGCTTCAAGTCGGCCACGGCCTGCTCGAACAGACGGTCCGTGTGCGCGCTGTAGCCCGTGACCTTCTTGCGCGCCACGCCGATGCGCGCGCCCTTGAGGCCGTCGGCTTTGAGGAAGCTGCGGTAGTCCGTCTCGATGTGTCCTTGCGCGGCCTGCGTCGCCGGGTCTTCAGGATCGACGCCCGCGATCGCCGTGAGCACCGCAGCCGCGTCGGCCACGTTGCGCGTCATCGGCCCGGCCGTGTCCTGCGAGTGCGAGATCGGGATGATCCCCGCGCGGCTCACCAGGCCGACGGTGGGCTTGAGCCCCACCAGGCCCGCCGCGCTGCTGGGACACACGATCGAGCCGTCGGTTTCGGTGCCGATGCCCACCACGGCAAAACTCGACGCGACCGCCGCGCCCGTCCCCGAACTGGAGCCGCATGGGTTGCGCTCCGGCGCGTAGGGGTTGTTGGTCTGGCCGCCGCGCGCGCTCCAGCCGCTGCTGGACTTGCTGGAGCGGATGTTGGCCCACTCCGAAAGATTGGTCTTGCCCAGGATGACGGCGCCGGCCTCGCGCAGGCGCTTGACGATGAAGGCATCGCGTGGCGCCGGCGCGCCCACCAGCGCCAGCGAGCCGGCCGTGGTCATCATGCGGTCGCCGGTGTCGATGTTGTCCTTGATCAGCACCGGGATACCGTGCAGCGGGCCGCGCACGCGCCCGGCCTTGCGCTCCGCATCGAGCGTCCGCGCGATTGACAGGGCATCCGTGTTCGTCTCCAGCACCGCCTGAATGGCCGGGCCGGAGCGATCCAGTTGGCGGATGCGCGTGAGGCTGGCTTGGGTCAGGGACTGCGCCGTGGCGCGGCCGGCGGCCATGGACTTCTGAAGCTGTTCGACGGAGGCCTCGACCACCGGCGTGGCCGCGTGAACCGAGTTCGCCGCGAAAAGCAGCAAAGGGATGAGTTTGACGGCGGGCTGCATCAGGTCTCCTACTTGCCCGCGTGCTGCCGCAAGAATGCCAGCACCTTGGGCTTGTCGTAGTCCTTGCCCGCTTCCAGGTCGCCCGTGTTCTGCGAGTACGCCAATTTGTCGTTCGCGTCCAGCACGAAGAGGTGGGGGTAGCCGTTGACCTGGGGCCAGCACGCCAGCAGCACCTCGTTCTTGTTTTCGACCGAGACGTCCATCTTGATCATGACGTAGTTGGCGTCCAGCAGCGCCTTGACGTCGCCATTGGCCGTGATGAAGTGGTCGAGGATATGGCACCAGATGCACCATTCGCCGCCCACGTCCACGATCACGCGCTTGCCTTGCGCCTTTGCGATGCTGGTGGCCGCGGCGACATCCTTGGCGGCGTCGCGCGCGGGGTCGAATTTGGGGGTGAGGACTTGGGCGAAGGCAGGGAGCGATAGCGCTAGAACGAACGAGAGAGCGGCGGTTCGGAGCGATTTGAGGTGGGCCATGCAGGAATATAACCACCTGGCCGCCGCAGGGCGCCACGCACCTTGGGGACACGCCCAGCCGCTGGAGCGGGTGATGGGAATCGAACCCACGTCTAAAGCTTGGGAAGCTGCTGTTCTGCCATTGAACTACACCCGCGTCGCTGGCGACTATCACTGCTGAACGCCTCGGAAAGGTCCGACACGGATTTCCAGTGGTGAGCTCATTACTGTGATGTGATCCAGGCGAGGATGTCCCAATGACCAGGTGACGAACTGTTTGCCGCGACTGCGGGAGCGCGGTACGCGCGGCGGATGCCCGCTGCTCGCTTGGACCGGTATTGAGTCGTCAGCCCCGCGGTTGGCCTCTTCCCGTTGGCCGCACGCCGTAAGGCCCTTCGTCGACAAGTTGCAACAGCACGCGCAAGGCCTGCTGCAGGCTCAATTTGTCAATCGCGGCGCAGATGCAGATGCGCACGGCGGCGTCGCGCGTCTCGGCTTCAACGCTGAAGATGGCACCAGGGGTGACGGCGACGCCACGTTCGCGGGCGACTGCGACGAAGCGCTCGCTGCGCCAGGCCCCGATGCGCAGCCAGGCGTGATACGCCGCCGGATGGCGCTGTGCCGACGCGCCGGCGAGGATTTCGTCGGCCCAGACCTGGCGCTCAGCCAACTGCGCGCGGCGCGCGTGCGCCAGCCTTTCGATGCCGTCGGAGCTCACCATCCGGCACATCAACTCAACCATCGGAGTCGGTGCCATCAGGCTGGTCGAGCGCAGCCCGGCGCCGATGCGACCTGTCAGGTGTGGCGGTGCACGCATCAGGCCGACGCGCGGACCGCAGCCCACGACCTTGGCGAAGCTCGTCACGTAAATAGTTCGCTCCGGTGCAAAAGAACATAGCGACGGAAGGCTGGGCGCATGAAGGAGGACATAGACGTCGTCCTCGACGATCACAGCGTCGAACTTTCGGCAGATCCGCGCAATGGCTGCGCGTCGATCAGGGCCCATCACGGCGGTGGTGGGGTTGTGCAGCGTCGGGTTGCACACGACCACGCGCGCGCCGGTTTCCGCGAAGGCGCGTTCGAGATCCTCGGGCACCAGACCTTCACGATCAATGGTTACCGGCACAGGCCGTCGACCAAGGAAGCGCACCGCCGCGAGCGTCCCGAAATAGGCGACGCGTTCGACCAGTACAACGTCGTTCGGCTGCGTGACCGCCTGGATTCCGAGCAGCACGCCATGCTGGGCGCCTGTCGTAATCACCACGTCGTCGGGTGTTACCCGCGTGGAGGCCGTCGACTCCAGCCAGCGCGCCATCACCTGGCGGTGCGGCAGATGCCCGGAGTCGGACTGAAGGCTGAGCAGATAGTTCGTATCGAGAAGGCCCTCCGAGGCTTCCGACAGGAGGGCCGCTTCGGGATTGATCGGCGCAGTTTCGGGAAAGTTGTGAGACAGGTCGGTGAACTGCGTCGTCGACGACTGCCATAGCGAGGTTGGCGCATCAGGCTTGCGGTGGCTGACGAATGTTCCACGACCGACTTCCCCGGTCGTCAAGCCACGACGCTGAATCTCCGCATAGGCTCGCGACACGGTTCCGACGTCCAGGCCCAGCTGTTTCGCCAGGGTCCTGTGCGGCGGCAACTGGTCCCCGGAGCACAGGGCACCCGAATCCACCGCGCGCTCCATCGCATCAGCAATCGCCACGTAGCGAGGCACGCCTTCCTTGGCGATATCGGAAAGCCAGTTCGGTGGCTCGTTCACTTTTTGCATGTTTGGAAGGCTGAAAGACGCAGTCAAAAGCCGGGCAGGCCAACAGTCCGATGGCAGCGATCACCCTTGGTGCGGATTGTATGGATTTCCTGTCGCACAAAGAGACCTCCTGGTGCGACGCGATTTCCTGACGTTCAAAGACGTTTGCGCAAGCACCAGAATCGCTCCGACTACAGCCAATTAACCGGTTACGCGCATGGCACAACGCTTGCAATTATGAAGTGCATCCAGAAGCCTCTTCTGGATTTCCACTTCGAATGTATGTTTTTTCATCCCAACAATTTAAAGGTCTCAAATGTCATCAATCACTAGAGCTTTCGGCGTTCGCGCCCTGGGTGCCATGATGGTTTCACTCGCCTTGTGCGCGGCGTCCGGCACTGCCGGCGCCGCCACTCTGGCAGAGATCAAGGCGCGCGGCTACATCGTCGTTGCCACCGAAGACGATTACCCGCCGTTTGAGTTCGTCAAGGATGGCAAGCCGACCGGCTTTGACAACGAGCTGATCGAAGAACTCCGCAAGTACGCGCCGTTCCAGGTGCGTCACGAGATCCTGCCGTTCACCGGTATCCTTGCGGGCGTGGCGACCGGGAAGTACGACATCGCCATCACGGCGGCGGTCATGACCAAAGAGCGCATGCAGTCGCTTGACTTTGCAAGCCCCATTGCCGATGCAAGCGACTACTACCTGTACAAAACCAGCGATACCTCCATCAAGTCCATCAATGACCTGAGTGGAAAGACCGTGGGTGTGCAGGCAGGCAGCGCACAGCTCGCACATCTGTCGCAGCTCAAAGCCACATTGGAAAAGAGCGGCGGAAAAATCGGAAAGATCGTGGAGTACACCTCGTACCCCGAGGCCTATCAGGACCTCGCGCTGGGACGTACCGAATACGTCGTCAACACGATCATCAACCTCCGTGCCCTCGTGAACGAGAAGCCCAAGGTGTTTGCCATGGGCAAGCAGGTTTCGGCTACCTCCGTTGCTGCATGGCCGGTCAAAAAAGGCAACGCAGAACTGCTCGAGTACATCAACGGTTTTATCGCAAGCCAGAAGGCCAACGGTAAGATCACGGCCCTTCAGAAGAAGTGGTTCGGCCAGGCGTTCGACCTCCCGGTGAAGTTCGTCCCCGAGTATTGATTCGCACCATGACGTACCTGGCCTTGTTGTCGATACTCACCGGCGCGATCACCACGCTCGTGATGTCGGTCGCGGGCATCGCGCTTGGACTCCCGGTCGGCTTGGCCCTGGCGCTGGTGCGTTGGGGGCGGGTGCCTGTGGTATCGCAGCTGGTCATGCTGGCGGTGAGCCTGTTGCGGGCCACGCCGCTGGTCACGCTGGTGATGCTTCTGTTTTTCGGACTGCCCGAGGCCGGATTGGACGTCGGGCCGATGTCTGCAGGGATCGTTGCGCTGGTTCTGAACACGTCCGCGTTCAACTGCGAAATCTGGCGGGCCGGCTTGATGTCTTTCCCCAGGGAACAGATCGAAGCTGCCCAGTCCGTCGGGATGGGAAGGCGGCTGTGGTTCCGCCTGATCGTATTGCCCCAGGTATTCCGCCATAGCTTGCCGGCACTCGTCAATGAGATGTCGCAGCTGATCAAGCTCACGCCGGTTCTTGCCGTGGTCGGTGTCGTCGACATCACCCGCGCAGCCGTCAGGGTGGGGGCAGAAACCTACGAGCCGCTGCCGCCGTTTTTCGTGGCGCTGGCGATCTATATCCCGATCATCCTGGCGTTGCTCCAGACGCAACGATGGCTCACGCGCCGGCAGGCGCAATACGAGGCTGCGGCATGACTGAGGACTTCTTCAAAGTCTGGCAGCACCGCGATCTGCTGTACCGGGGCCTAGCCAACACGGTGATACTTTCTGCCTTCGCCTCGCTGTGCGCGCTCTTACTCGGAGCAGTGCTGGCCGCTGGCCTGCTTCACAGGCGTCGCATCGTGTCCGGCGCGAGCCGGGCGTTTGTCGATGCCTTTCGATGCACGCCTTTCCTGCTGTTTGCCTACATCCTCTACTTTGGCCTCCCGTCTGCCGGTGTCAGGCTTGACAACTGGAGCTCGGGCCTTGTTGCCTTGGCGATTTACCACACCGCCTACATGGGAGAACTGCTGGCCAGCAGTTGGCGCGCGTTGCCGCGGGAGCCGATCGAGGCGGGGCGGGCTTTCGGATTTGCCGGGCTCAGCCTCTTCAGGCGCATCGTACTCCCGCCGCTGGTGCTCAATGCTGCGCCGGTCCTGGGGAACCAGACCATTCAGGTCATCAAGGACAGCGCCTTTCTTACCGTCATTGCCCTGCCCGAGCTGACCCATGCAGCCAGTGCGATTCAATCCAACTACTACGTGCCCTTCGCAGCCTTCATCGTGGCCATGCTGATCTATTGGGCTTTGTGCCTGGTGATCGAAGCATGCGTTGCGGTCACGGGCCGGATGGCAGAGGCGCGCCGATGACAACCATTCAAAGCAACCATCCCGCGAGCCTTCGACCCGTGCTGAAAGTTGCCGGAATCTCCAAGAACTTCGGCCAGCTGGCCGTTCTCGACAACGTCAGCCTGGATGTCGGAGCCGGGGAGACCGTGTGCCTTCTGGGGCCTTCGGGCTCAGGCAAGTCCACCCTGCTGCGCTGCATCAACTGGCTGGAGAAGCCTGACCAGGGGCGAGTGTTTCTCAGCGGCGAGCCTGTCGGGATTTCACCCGGCGGTGTGGTGATGGGTGACGGCGGGCTGGCCCGCATGCGCACCCGGGTAGGCATGGTTTTCCAGCACTTCGCCCTGTGGCCGCACCTGACTGTTTTGCAGAACGTGATGGCCGCACCGCTGTATGTGCAGCACCGACCCGAGCGGCAGGTGCTCGGCGAGGCCGAGGCGCTGCTCGAACGTGTCGGCTTGCTGGACAAGAAGGATTCCTTCCCGGCACGACTTTCAGGTGGCCAGAAGCAACGGGTCGGTATTGCGAGAGCGCTCGCGATGAAGCCCGAAGTCCTGCTGTTTGACGAGCCCACCAGCGCGCTGGACCCTGAGCTGGTTGGCGAAGTGCTCGCCGTCATGAGGGAGCTGGCCCATGAGGGCATGACCATGATCATCGTGACGCACGAAATGGCATTCGCCCGCGAAGTCGCCAGCCGCATCGTTTTCATGGACCAGGGCCGGATCGTCGAGACGGGTGCGCCCGATCAGTTTTTTACCGTGCCCCAGACCGAACGCGCCCGGCTTTTTCTGCAGCGGTTCTCCAGTTCATAGGCCTGGCCGGCCACCCGGACCGGCTACGCGACTCACCCATCCAATCAACACCCATCTGAACAAAAAATGACCACCCATCTTGAAACACCAGAGCAGGAACGCCAGCGTCATCGCGCTCGCTACGAGGCCTTGCGGGCCCAGGGACAGGGCACATCGGTTTCTTCCTTGCCGCAACTGACAGCCAGAAGTTTGCCGCTGCCCGATGGCGACGGCGCGGAGCTTCACCACGAGACCGTTCCTGGCGGCTGGTACTGGACAACGCGCCTTCGCCGCGGCCAGGCCGTGCGCCTGATCAACAGCGATGGCACTTCCGCGGTTTCGCTGATCGCCTGGTCGCACGCCGATACCTCGGAGCGCGTCAATACGGCGGACACCATGAAGATCCAGTGGAGCACGGGGCTGCGAAAAGGGCGTGTCATCTACACCGAAATGGGACGCGTGGCGCTGTCGATCATCGAAGACACATCGGCGGCCCATGACCCGTTGATGGGCCCGACGACCAGCGAGTCGGTCAAATCCATCCCCGGCGCGGGCGAGGCGCGAAATTCCCGCGACAACTTCTTGAAGGCCGCTGCAAAACTCGGGCTGTCGCGCCGTGACGTGCCGGCATGCATCAACTTTTTCGCCCCTGTCGGTGTGGCCGAAAGCGGTCGTTTCATCTGGCGCGAAGGACAACGAAGCGCTGGTGACTTTGTCGATCTGCGCGCCGAGATGGACTTGTGGCTGGTGATCTCGAACGCCGGCCATCCCCTGGATCCCAACAAAAAGGCAGTCCCTTCGCCGATCGACGTTGTGCGTTTCACAGCGCCTCCCATCACGGACACCGACCCTTGCCGCCAGGCCTGCGACGAAGCCATTCGCGCGTTCGACCTGACCCACTCCCATTCGTTGAAGTGAAACACGCCATGACAGCCCAACTCCTCCCCGCCGACGCCTACCTCGATTTCACCATCCCGCCACGCACGCCGTGGTCGCATGTCCTCAAGCGCGGTCAGACCTTGCGACTGATCGATGTCAAGGGTCAGCAGGCCGTCGATGCGCTTTTCTATTCGGCTGAAGACACCGCTCAGCGCTACAGCGCCCAGGACACCGTCAGCGCGCAGGGGAGTGCCTACATCGGCAAAGGAACCGAGCTGCTTTCCAACGAAGGGACGGTCATGGCCGTGGTGGTCGAGGACAGCTCGGGCCGCCACGACACCCTGGCCGGCTGTTGCTCCTGTGAGAGCAACGTCGTGCGGTTCGGTGAATACACCCGTTACCAGCACGCGTGCCGCGAAAACTTCGTGCTGGAGGTCGGCCGTTACGGGATGACGAAGCGGGACATTGTTCCCAATGCCAACTTCTTCATGAATGTGCCCATCGATGACGCGGGGGATTTTGCGGTGCTCGATGGTATTTCCCCACCGGGAAGCCATGTCGACCTGGTGGCAAAGATGGACCTGATCTGCGTCTTCTCCAACTGCCCGCAAATCAACAATCCCTGCAATGATTTCGATCCCACACCCGTCCGGGTTCTGGTCTGGGACACAGCGTCGTAAGGCGAGATGTCGATCCAACGCAACCTTTGAAGGCCCAGGCCCCAATGCGCAAGTCTTCATCCAGGCCAAGCCGATCAACCCTGCTGAACGAGCTTTCTGCCTGCCAGGCGGCGAATCTGCTTGCCAGGCGCGACATCAGCGCGGTCGAGCTGGTGAAGTCCTGCCTCGAGCGAGTCGCGGGACGCGATGAACGCGTGCAGGCCTTCACCTATATCGACGCGGACCGTGCTATCGAGCAAGCAAAGTCGCTCGACGAAGGGCCCATCCGCGGCGTACTGCACGGGCTGCCGATCGGCGTCAAGGACCTGTTCGACGCGGCCGGTTGTCCGGCGAGCTACGGTTCCTCGATCTACGAGGGACATCGACCCATGTCGGATGCAGTTTCGGTCAGCATGTGCCGCACGGCCGGAGCACTGGTATTGGGGAAAACGGTCACCACTGAATTCGCCTACTTTTCGCCAGGTCCGACAAGGAATCCGCATCAGCTCGAACGGACGCCCGGGGGCTCATCGAGCGGTTCTGCTGCCGCAGTGGCCGACTTCATGGTGCCGCTCGCGCTCGGAACGCAGACAGCGGGCTCCATCATCCGGCCGGCGGCCTTTTGTGGCGTCGTCGGTTACAAGCCCAGCATCGGCCTCGTCTCCCGCGCCGGTGTCAAAGGCATTTCGGAAACGCTGGACACGGTCGGCTGTTTCGGGCGCAGTGTGGCGGACGTCGCCTTGCTCGGTTCCGTGTTGCTTGGGGATACGCGCCTGACAGCAACACAAGGGCTTGGGGCCCCATGCATCGGGCTGTGCCGCACATCGGAATGGACGCTGGCCGACGCGGACACCCAGCGCGCGTGGGCACAAGCTTGCTCGAGCCTGTCTGCTGACGCCCAGGCCCTCGTAGACGTGCACGTACCCGCTTCGTTGGCAGATCTCGTCCTTTTGCAGAAGGCCGTGATGGCTTTTGAGATGTCCCGGGCACTGCACTACGAACGAGCCAGCCGCCCGGAGAAATTGAGCCGGCGCCTGTCCTTGTTGCTGGATGAAGGGCAGGGGATTTCGCTGGAGACCCACATCGGCGATCTGCAGCGCACGGCGGCTGCGCGACGCGACGCGCAAGACCTGTTCAAGACCTGCGATGTGCTCCTCGCGCCCAGTGCGATCGGGGAAGCGCCGCCAGCAAAAGACGGCACCGGAGACCCTGTTTTTTGCAGGGCATGGACTCTGCTTGGGCTGCCTTGTGTGCATCTGCCTTTTTCCAGTGGCCGCGACGGCTTGCCTGTTGGTTTGCAACTGGTCGGTCAGTGGGGACAGGACCATCTCCTGCTGGCTCACGCGCAGTGGGTGTTCGAGCGCCTTGAGTGCTCGTCTGTCGCCTGACGTGCAAAGGGTCTGGCGCCTCGAAGACGTCCATCTGAATCAGCCCGTTTACCTGGTTTCAACTTTTTCTCAGCCCATGCACGTTCATCTGGAAAATCTCACATCCAAACCTCTGCCGTTCTGGCTCACCGACCAACTGATCCAGGAGTCGAAAGCCAAGCATCCGCAGGCGACGACCGAAGTGCACTTCACGCTTGGAGAGGACTTGGCTGATCTGGATCGCAATCTCGCGACGGCCACGGTGCTCGTCACTTCGTCGGGATTCGTCAACCATCCGCGCTTTCCCAGGGAAGGTCTCCCGGCGGCGGCACCTCTGCTCAAGTTTATTCATCTCATCGACGCGGGTGTGGAGGATGTCATGCCGCTCGACTGGCTCCCGCCCTCCGTCACATTGACCAACAATAGCGGCGTCCACCAAGCCAAGGCGCGCGAATTCCTGATCATGTCGCTTCTCGCACTGAATGCGCGACTGCCTGAGATCGTCTGGAATCAGCGTCATGCGCAATGGCAACAGCCCTTTTCATCGGTGATCAGAGGAAAGTCGCTGCTGGTGATCGGGCTTGGCGACATGGGCCGGGCAGCAGTAAGTGCAGGTGAGGCCTTGGGACTGACCATCACCGGGATCCGCCGGTCTGCTGCTCCCGTTCCGGGGGTCAGGCAGATCTACCCGCCGTCGCAGCTTCATCTGGCGATCAAGGATGCCGATTTCATCGTCGTCGCGACGCCCCTGACTGCCGAGACGCGCCAGCTTATGGATCGTGCTGCCCTGATGGCCGCAAAGTCCGGCGCGGGGCTGATCAACATCGGACGTGCCGATGTGCTTGACCATCAGGCGCTGCTGGAGTTGCTGGCGCAGGGTCATCTGGGCAACGCCATCATCGATGTGCAGCCCGAAGAGCCGTTGCCAGCGTCGTCCCCACTCTGGGGCAGCCCCAATCTCATCATCGTGCCCCATGTGGGCGCGGATGACCCCCTTACGTACATGAGTGAAACCATGCGGCTGCTGTGCGCGAATCTGGAGCGCTTGGCGGCTGGCCAGCCGCTGGCCAATGTCGTGGACAGGGTACTGCAGTATTGAGGCGCAAAGCGATGGTTCACGGGTCAGTAGATCTCTGACGTCCATGGGGTCTAAGCGGCGGACGGATGCCCCAACTCTTCCTGGAGGAGCTTCAGGAACTCGGTGGCGGCCACCGGCAGCTTCCGGCCCCGGCGCACCACGAGCGACGCGACCGTGCCGCTCAAGGCTTCGTGCCGAAGCGGTACGGCCGCCAGTTTCCCGCCGCTGACTTCACTCGTCACGGACAGCATCGGAAGCACCGTCATGCCCATGTTGTTGGCCACGAAGACCTTCAGCACCTCGTAGGAGTTGCTTTCCAGGGCGGGGCGCAGCTTGATTCCCTCCTGGACTTCCACCTGCTGCAGGATCTGCCGAATCCTGTGGCTGGGCTTGCGCAGCGCCAGCGGCTCTTCCTGCAGGATGGTGATGGGCACCGCCTTCAGCCCGGCCAGCCGGTGCCTGGGGAAGCCGGGCTTCCCCAGCTTTCGGTGCAGCACTGGTTCGGACTGCGGGCACCGGCCGGAGTGCCCGCGGACGTCCGCCAGAAGCTGTTCGCCGCCATTTCGCAGGTGCTGCAGGACCCGGAAACCCAGGCGAAGCTCGCGAGCCAGGGCCTGGTGGCCTCACCGTCTTCGAGTTCCGCCGAATTCGAGGCCTTCGTCAAGCGCGAGATTCCGATCTGGAAGCAGCGCACCATCGAGTCGGGCGCCACGCCGACTTGATGCGCCACCGTGAGCTGTTGCTGGGCGGACTGGCCGCGAATCCTGCAGGAGCGCCAAGGGCTGGCACGCTCGTATACCCGCTCAGGAGCTCTGATGAAACACCCACTCCGTCCCAGTTTGAAGCCGCACGCGCAGGCCGCCGGAGCAAACATCGCGTTGCTGGTGGCCTCCATGCTCTTGGCGTGCGGTGGCGGTGACCGGCGAGATGGCACCGCCCGACGATCGAGGTCGCCGCATTGGCAACGCCAGCCGCCAGCAACAGCAAAGGAATGAATTTCATTTCGCCCATTCTGTCGTTCCCTCCCGTGTTGTCATTGCGGGCTTGACCCGCAATCCATCACTTCGCGGCGTACTGATTCAAGAACGCCAAGACCTTCGCCTTGTCGTAATCCTTCTGCGCCTCCAGCAGGCCCGTGTTCTGCGACTGAACGAGCTTGCCGTCGGCATCCAGCACGAAGAGGTGCGGATACCCCTTCACCTTCGGCCAACGCGCCAGCAGCGCCGCGTTCTTGTTCTGCGGCGACCAGTTCACCTTGACCCACACGTACTTCGAGTCGAGCAGCGTCTTGACGTCGGCGTTGGCCGCGATGAACCGGTCGAGGATGTGGCACCAGATGCACCACTCGCCGCCCACGTCCACGATCACCCGCTTGCCTTGGGCCTTGGCGGCGGCGGTTGCAGTGGCTACGTCCTTCGCGGCGTCGCGCGCGGGGTCGAACTTGGCGGGGAGGGCTTGGGCGAGCGCGGCCGCAGGCAGCGCAAGGACGAGGGCCAAGGCCGCAGCGTGGAGGAATCTCGACGGCTTCATTGCAGAAATCATCGCTGCAATATAACCACCCCGCGTCTTCCCGCCACGGAGCCCCGCTGCGCACCAAAGTACTCAACAGTTGTTTGCGTGCCTCCTCACCGTTCAATGTGGGGACATCTAAACGCTTCCACCCTTGCCGCGCCGCCGAAATTTTGCGACCCTCGCCACACAGGCTCACACGATGAGCCTGCCGGACTGTTCGAGCATCCAGCTTCCACGCCCAGGCACCGGCACCGCGCCGGCTCATGGCGAGAGCCCGCGCCGCAGCAGACTGGGGCCATGCAGCAAGACCCATACAACAGCCAACAAGAGGGGGCGGATCAGTGAGTGAGTTCGTGCGCCTGGGCCGCTACACCACCTTGCTGGGCGCGAAGCAGGCCGTGCCCGCGCGTGAGCTGATGGCCAAGCTGGAGATATCGCCCGCCACCTTCAAGCGCGACATCGCCAAGCTGCGCGACCAGATGCACATGCCGATCCGCTTCGACCGCGAGCGCGGCGGCTACATGCTCGACCCCAGCCAGGCGGCCAGCGCGCTGCCCGGCATGTGGTTCAACCCCGAGGAAGTGCTGGCGCTGCTCACCATGCAGCACCTTCTGAGCCAATTGGAGCCCGGCATGCTGGGCCCCAAGCTCAAGCCGCTGCAAGAGCGCCTGGCGCAATTGATGGAAATGCACGGCCTTACCAGCCGCGACGTGGCGCAGCGCCTGCGCATCGTCCACGCCGGCAAGCGCCGCATCGCGCCGCCGCTGTTCGAGGCCGTGGCCAGCGCCACGATGGCGCGCAAGCGCCTGAAGATCGAGCACATGCGGCGCGAGACCGGCGAAACGCTGCAACGCGAAATCTCGCCGCAGCGCATGGTCCACTACCGCGACAACTGGTATGTGGACGCGTGGTGCCACCTGCGCGAAGACCTGCGGAGCTTTTCGATTGATGCGATCAGCAACGCCGACGTGCTGGACCAGGCGGCGAAGGAGATTGCGCCGAGGGAGATCGACGAGCGGCTGGGTGCGGGCTATGGCATCTTCGGTGGCAAGCCGAAGGCGTGGGCGACATTGAGGTTCACGCCGCAGCGGGCGCGGTGGGTGAAGGGGGAGCAGTGGCACCCGATGCAGGAGAGCCATGAGGAGGCGGATGGAAGCTATGTGCTGAGCGTGCCGTATTCGGATGATCGGGAGTTGGTAGGAGACGTCTTGCGGTTTGGCGGCGATGTGGAAGTCATCGCACCCATGGCATTGAGATCCAAGGTCCAGAAAGCGTTCTTGCGGGCAGCCGGGGCATATGTTTGACCGCGCCGAGCGCGAAGAATAGCGAACCGCCTTTGGGTCGATACATAGACGTCGTTGAGAACGTCTCCGCGCGCCATCTCGCGCTGAACCGGACCGACTGCGGCGGCCATCTATATCAAATGCAATCAGGGGATCCTTCATGACCGAAATTCTTGGCGTCGCGGCGCTTGTGCTGCTACTCATTCTTTTGGTGCTCGTAGCACTGCTGTACCGGCGCGAGTCGAGCAGCGACGGGTCGGTTCTGATATCCCGCCTCGAAGTCTTCGAGAAAGTCCTCGAGCGGACCGAGCGCGCGATCAGGGACGAAGCGGTCAGAGGCAGAGATGAGCTGACAAAGGAGTCGCGCGAGCAACGCCAGGAGCTGGCTGATGCCTTCAAGGCGCTTGGCGATTCATTCTTGCGAAACAGCTCAGAGTTCGCAAACTTGCAAAAGGGGCAACTCGAATCTTTCTCAAGCCGGCTCGCAGCATTCGCCAAGTCCAGTGACGATCGATTTGACGGGATGCGCGCAGAATCCGCGCAAGGAGCCAAGCAACTGCGAGAGGAAGTTGTCGGCACGCTCAATGCGCTCTCAGAGAGCAACACCAAGCTGATGGGGGAACTGGCGCAGGTGCAGAAGCGACAGCTCGATGGGTTCTCTGCACAACTTGCTGACTTCGCACGGGCAAGCGGCGAGCGACTGGACAGCGTCCGGGGCGAATCAGCGACAGCAGCCAAGCAGTTGCGGGAAGAGGTGGTGGGCACGTTGAGCGGCCTGTCCGAAACCAACACAAAGACGATGGGCGAACTGGCGCAGGTGCAGAAGCGATACCTCGACGGGTTCTCTGCCCAACTTGCTGAATTCGCGCGAGGTAGCGGCGAGCGACTGGACGGTGTTCGCGCAGAGTCCGCCAACGCGGCGAAGCAACTGCGCGAGGAAGTCGTGAGCACGCTGACCGGCCTCTCCGAATCCAGCACCAAGATGATGAGTGAGCTGGCCACTGTCCAGAAGGGGCAGCTAGATGCCTTCTCAAATCAGCTGGCTTCCTTCGCTCAGGTTAGCGGTGAGAAGCTTGATGGCGTCAGAACGGAATCTGGAAACAGTGCGAAATTACTGCGCGAAGAAGTTGTGACCACCCTCAAGAGCATCTCGGAGACGATGACCAAGACCCTCAAGGATCTGTCGATCGCGGAAAAGGCACAGCTTGAGGCATTCTCGGTTCAAATTGCCGCACTGACGAAGACGAGCGGTGAAAAGATCGATGGGATGCGGGCCGAATCGGCGACAGGCGCGAAGCAGCTCCGAGAGGAGGTCATCGGCACGTTGACTGGTATGAACGAGGCGACCACCACGACAATGTCGCAGGTTTCGACTCTCTTGAAGACGCAACTGGAAACGATGACTGCGGCTATTTCGAGCCTCGCCGGGGTGAATGAGAAGAAATTGGAGGAAGTCCGGGCAACGGTTGAGGGCAAGCTGCAAAGCATGCAGGCCGACAACGCCAAGCAACTTGAGCAAATGCGCCAGACGGTCGACGAAAAGCTGCAGGGCACACTCGAAAAGCGACTCGGAGAGTCTTTCAAACACGTCAGCGAGCGCCTTGAGTTGGTTCACAAGGGCCTGGGGGAAATGCAAACGCTGGCGACAGGGGTTGGCGATCTCAAGAAAGTCCTTACCAATGTGAAGACCCGCGGAACCTGGGGTGAGGTGCAACTCGGAGCCTTGCTGGAGCAAGTTCTGAATCCTGATCAGTACGCAGCAAACGTCGCGACCAAGGGAGAGGCCGAGCGGGTGGAATTTGCTATCAAGATGCCTGGGCAAGGTACGGACAAAGATGAGGTCCTCTGGCTGCCAATCGACGCCAAGTTTCCGATTGAAGATTATCAGCGTCTGGTCGACGCACAGGAACGTGGAGACAGCGAGGGCGTGGAGGCAGCGGGCAAGCAGCTGGAAAGCCGTATCAAGGCATGTGCCGCGGACATTTCCGGCAAGTACTTGAATCCGCCGAAGACAACCGATTTTGGTATCTTGTTTCTACCCATCGAGGGACTGTTCGCAGAAGTCATTCGTCGGACGAGCCTGATCGAAGGTATCCAGCGCGACAGTCGCGTAGTGATCGCCGGCCCGACCACGCTCTGGTCGATCCTGAGCAGCTTGCAGATGGGGTTCCGCACGTTGACGATCCAGAAGCGATCCAGCGAAGTCTGGAACCTGCTCGCGGCCGTCAAGACCGAGTGGACGAAGTACGGCGAAGTCTTGGACGCAGTTCAGAAAAAGCTTCACTCAGCCTCAGAGACCCTTGAGAAGGCCAAGGTACGGTCCAGGGCTGTGGGCCGAAAGCTTCGCGACGTCCAGGAGCTGCCAGCCGCCGAAGCAATGGCCATGCTTCCGCTTAGCGTGAGCGGGGATGATGAAGAGGAAGTGGCCGAGGCATAACGGGCGCCGGTCGCGCGCATGGAGCCTTAAATGAAATATGCCCGAGACCAACCGACCCAGTACTGATGCAACTGCACAACGGCGCATACTTTCTCTCCGCAAGTGACCTCGTTGCGTTCTTGGAGTGTGAACATCTCACTGCCCTCGATTGGCGGGTCCTCCAGGGTGACGTAGCCGCATCGAGCAGAAGCGAACAGGACGAATCGGCCGCACTCATTTCCCGCAAGGGCAGCGAGCACGAACGAGCCTACCTGGATCGCCTGCGCGCCGACGGCAAGGTTGTCATCGACATTGCAGCGGAAGGCGGCACAGCCGATGAAAAAGTGGCCCGCACCATAGCTGCTATGCAGAGCGGCGCGGAGGTGATCTACCAAGCTACGCTGCGCGACGGCCTGCTGCTCGGCTACGCAGACTTCCTGCGGCGGGTTGATGGCCAGCCGTCCTCGCTGGGTTCCTGGCGCTATGAAGTGGCCGACACCAAGCTTGCGCGCTCGGCCAAAGCCAAATTCCTGGTGCAGCTCGCCTTCTACAGCCAGCTTCTGGCCGTGGCTCAGGGCGCCGAGCCGCGCCTGATGCATGTGGTGCTGGGAGATCAAACCGAGCGGGCTTTCCTTAGCGCGGACTACATGCACTACTTTCGCGCGCTTTTGGCGCGCTTTCAGGCGCGGATAGGAGCCTTGGTCGCCGGCGCTGGGCCCGACACTTATCCGCTGCCCTGCGCCCATTGCGATCTATGTCACTGGCGCGAGCGCTGTGAGGCCCAACGCTTGGCCGATGACCATCTGTGCCAAGTGGCCGATATCCGCCGCACGCAGTACGTCAAACTGCAAGAGGCAAGCGTCGAGACAATGGCTCAGCTGGCCGCGCTCCCTCCGGCGACCGCTATCCCGCGGCTACACGCGGACACGCTGGCCAAGCTCCAGTCCCAAGCCTCTCTGCAGGAGTACGCCCGCCGCACTGGCGAGCGAAAGGCTCTCGTCCTTCCGTTAGATCCGGAGGCGCGCCGCGGCTTCTATCGCCTGCCACAAGCTGACGCCGGTGACATGTTCTTTGACATGGAAGGCGATCCGTTGGAGGTGGATGGGCTGGAATACCTGTTTGGCGTTGGTCTTACGCAAGACGGTGTGTGGACATTCCGCCCCTTCTGGGCCCACAGCCGGGCCGAAGAACGGCTGGCGTTCGAGCAGTTCATGGACTTCGTCACTCAGCGCCGTCGAGAGCACCCAGGTGCGCACATCTACCACTACGCGCACTATGAGGAGACGGCGCTCAAAAGACTGGCCAGCATGCACGCCACGCGCGAGGTGGAGGTGGACAACCTGCTGCGCGAGGGCGTGCTGGTGGACTTGTACAAGGTCGTGGGCGAAGGCATCCGCATCTCCGAGCCGAGCTATTCAATCAAATACGTGGAGCACTTCTACCGCCCGGCGCGTGAGGGTGATGTGCAGAACGCCGGCGCCAGCATCGTGTACTACGAGCGCTGGCGCGAAACGAAGGATGCGCAGTTGTTGCAGGATATCGAGGACTACAACCGCGACGACGTGGATTCCACTTTGCAGTTGCGCGATTGGCTGCTGACCCTGCGGCCCGACGGGGTGGTGTGGAAAACAGACGACCAAGAGGTGGCAGCGGAGGATGGTGGCGAGGCCGCCGGTTTGACGCGCGCGCAGCAGGCTGAACAACGCCTGATCCCTTACCGTGAGCGGCTGGTGAATACGTTGCCGGCTGATCAATCCCAGTGGTCGATTGCCCAATGCGCCTCGGAGCTGACCTATCAGTTGCTCGACTTTCACCGCCGCGCCGAGAAGCCAGCCTGGTGGGAGCTGTTCGCACGTATGGACATGACGGAGGACGAGCTGCTGGAGGACCCGGAGTGCCTGGCCGCGTTAACGCTTGACCTGACTAAGCCACCGGAGCCGGTGAAGAAGTCGACGCGGTACACATATCTGGCGCCGGAACAGGAAACCAAGCTGGCCCATGGAGACGGCTGCACGCGCACCGACACCGGGGAGGGCATTGGCAAGCTTGACTTCGACGAGGGCTTGCGTCGTGTGCAGCTGACACTCGGGCCAAAGAAAGAGCCGTTGCCTCCCCGTCTGAGTATCGGGCCGACGGGGCCGATTCAGTCGGCCGTGCTGGTCAACGCGCTGTATCGCTTCGCCGACAGCCTCATTGCACGGGATGGCAGGTACTTGGCGCTGGAGCGGTTGCTCCTGCGCGAGCCACCGCGATTGACCGGCTGGGCGCCGGGTCAGCCGGTCATGGGTGTCGGACCGGATCTGGTGGGCGGCAGCATCGCCGCAGCGCAAGCCATGGACCAGACGAGCCTCTATGTGCAAGGCCCGCCCGGATCGGGCAAGACATATACCGGCTCGCGCATGATCGTCAGCCTGGTTGCAAAGGGCTGGCGGGTCGGGATCATGTCCAACAGTCACAAAGCGATCAATAACCTATTGGCTGGCGTGATGAAAGCGGCACGCGAGCAAGGCGCGCACTTCGACGCCGTGAAGAAATCCACCGCGGGCAAGCCAGATACGGAGTTTGACGACCCTATCGGCGGAGTCGACAACATCGCGGATGCCGGAGACGTCTTGGGCTCCGGGGCGCCACTTGTTGCAGGGACGGCATGGCTATTTTCCGATCCTAGGGCGGATCAGCAATTCGACGCCTTGTTTATCGACGAGGCCGGCCAAGTTGCGCTCGCCAATTTGTTAGGGGCAGGTACCTGTGCGCGCAACATCGTGCTGCTGGGCGACCAGATGCAATTGAGTCAGCCTGTGCAAGGCGTGCACCCAGGCCGCTCCGGCGATTCCGCGCTGGACTACCTGTTGGATGGCGCCGCGACCATCCAGCCCGCTCGCGGCATCTTCTTGGCGACGAGCTGGCGGATGCACCCCGGTGTCTGCGGTTTCATCTCTGACGCGGTGTACGAAGGACGTCTCGAACCCGAGGCAAGCAATGTCCGCCGGATGTTGGTGTTGGGCGAGGGCGCGCATTCGCTGCTACGCCCTGCCGGCATCGTGCATGCCGCGATCGAGCACGAGGGATGTTCGCAAAGGAGCGAGCAGGAGGCCGCGTTAGTCTCGGAGCTTTATGCCAGTGCGCTGCAGCAACGCTACACCGACCGGGATGGAGTCGAGCATGCGATGACCGCGGACAATATTCTTGTTGTTGCCCCTTACAACGTTCAGGTCAATCTGCTCAAACGCGTGCTGCCAGCCGGCGCGCGCGTAGGTACCGTGGACAAGTTCCAGGGACAGGAGGCCGAATTGGTGATTGCTTCGATGACTACATCGAGTGAGCAGGACTTGCCGCGCAACATCGAATTCCTGTACAGCAAGAACCGCCTGAACGTCGCGATTTCACGGGCCAAGTGTCTGGCTATCGTGATTGCCAACCCGGCCTTGCTGGCGATCAAGTGTCAGACGCCGGAACAGATGGCGTTGGTGAATATGTTGTGTTGGGTGGCGGAGGTGGGGCGGGTTTGATCCGGAACGTTCATCCTTGCGCCGATCGATTCAACGCATCCAGCGTCATCGCAAATATCATTGGGCGCTTTTCCTCGCTCGGCCCCGCAAGGTTAAGCGTTTGAAAGCGATTTTCCTGCAACCATTGCGCAATGACATCGGCAGCCTCGGGCCCAGCCGCTTCATCCAGTTGGACAACGAGGCATGGCTTGGTCATCTTCTCCGCGAAGGACTTGGTCAACAGTGTTCCGCCACCAAGGGGGCCGATGTTGATGATCAAGGTCGCGTCACTGTCGCGGACATTGAGCTTCGTGCGCTGGCGGTAGCCGGCAGATTCGGTTTCCTGCATCGCAAAGCGTTCCGGAATGGCCCCGTCCGCAGCCAGGCGGCCCTTGGGGCACCAGCCTCCGTGCGCCACGCCATGCCGCAGGGCCCATTCCAATGCAGCCCGGTCCACGCCGGTTTGGCCGCCGGAAATCATTTTTGTGGGCCACCAGTCGGGCGGCGACCTTGGATAGCGCCAAGGTGGGTCGGTCTGCTGGATCGAGCCGTCGAGGAGGACTTCCACTCGTGGCGGCAGCATGGACGCGCTGTCATTGCAGTAGAAAACTCTGGCGACATCGCCGATCTCAAGCTTTAGTCGGAAGGTCAGTGCAAGGCCGCGCGCATGGAAAGCGTCCCGGTTGATGGAGCCATGAATGTAGGGGCCAGTTCGCTCGAACTCGTCCTGCCAAGCAGCAAAGTCTTTGTGCAGGGCATCTGAAATCGGATGGTCGCCGTGCCAGCCGTCGACGTCCGCGCACATTGGGCCAAGTGCCTGAGTGCCCCTAACATTTATCCAGGCATACGCACCGCCGTATTCCGCCATGATGGAATAGTGGGCCAGTGGCTTGGTGGGTTGGTCATCTGTCATGCGGTCACCAGATTCTGCGCGGTCCCCACCAGGTGTTGTCGTCGCGCTCACGATAGAGGCCGCATAGCTCTCGCTGTGAGCTCGGCGTGTTGAGCCGGCATGTCGGTTGGCTGGCTGGAATCACAGCGTTGAAGGCTCACCCGTTGAGCCTGGCATGGCGCACGATCACTTCCCCGCCGCCCCAGGAGCCCACCATGCAAGCAGACCTCCGCCATACCGTCACGCCGTTCCGCCTCACCAACCACGCCACGGTGCGCCTGCAGCAGCGCGGCATTCCCGCCTGGTTCCTGGGCCTGCTGATCCAGCACGGCAAGACCAGCCACGACGGCCACGGCGCGGTGCTGAAGTCGGTCAACAAGAGCACGCGGCGGCGTTTGCAGTCCGTGCTGTCGCGCACGCAGTACGCGCAGGCGGAGCGCTACTTCGATGTGTATGCGGTGGTGGCGCCGGGCCAGGCGGTGATCACGGCGGCGCATCGCGCGGGGCGCAGACATTTGCATTGATCGGCAATGGCAAGCGACATTTTCCAGGCCGTTGTATTGGGGGACCTCGCGGCTCTCGCCCGACTTTTGGCGGCCGGAGCCGATCCCAACACCACCGACGACGGCGGTGAGGACCTGCTGTCAATAGCGATTTCATCGAGTCTGGACGGGATCGACCCCTTGCCTACGGTGCGGATGCTGCTGGACGCTGGGGCCAATCCGGACGGGGATGGCGTTTGCGGGCCCATGGTCGATGCCATCTTCAGCATGAGGCCAGACGTGCTGGAACTCCTGTTGCAGCACGATGCCAACCCCTGTGCGATCGTGGAGGGCGGCGACACGATCTATGAACTCGCGGAGTGCGACTACGTCTACAGGCACTTTCACCTGGCGCTGCCCGAGGAGCCGACGGATGACGACCGCGCGGACAGCGAGTCGTGGTTGCGGATGCTCGACAGGCTGGCGGTGCGCTGCGGAAAGCGCCCGCCCGTTGAGTTGCACATCCTGCGCGCGCATGGTGCCCTGACGCTGAGCGAGTTGACAGCGGCGCGAGGGGTCCGCGACCCCCCGCCCCCCGGATCTTCCTGAGTGAAACGGCACGAGCGAGCGTGATTTCGCTTGCCCCGGCGCAATTGGCCGCATAAATTTGAAATTCAACAAAGACGCGGCCAATGGAGTACATCCCCGTCCCCAAATCAATGAGTTGGTACGCCCGCTTATCCCCAGGCTCTCGCAGTGAGCCTCCCCAGGTTCACGATGTGTTCCCCCTCTCCAGGAACACACACCATGGACCAGCCCAACATACCCCACCCCCAGCCCCTCCCCAACATTCTCCTCACGCCCATTCGCCAGGGCGTCTCCGCCGCAGGTGGCACGCTCGAGGTGTTGGTGCGCGTGCAGGCGCCGGCGCAGCCGCCCGAGTCTGAGGCACCCGCGGCCGCGCGCTCGCAATTGCGGCTCGCGCTGGTGGTGGACCGCTCCGGCAGCATGGACGGCGAGCCCTTGCGGCAAGCCATGCGTTGCGTCAGCCACATCGTGGCGCGGCTGCAGCCCAAGGACCAGGTCGCCGTCGTGCTGTACGACCACGACGTGCAATTGCCCGTGCCGCTGCAGCCGGCCGAACACAAACGGGCCATCGAGGCGGCGCTGGCCGGCGTGAAAAGCGGGGGCAACACGGCGCTGTTCGATGGCTGGCAGGCGGGCGCGCAGCAATTGGAGGCGGGGCAAGGCAGCGCCATTTCGCGCGTGATCCTGTTGTCCGATGGGCAGGCCAACCACGGCCTCACCGACCCGGCGGAGATCGCGCGGCATTGCGCGCAGTGGCACGCCAAGGGCGTGAGCACCACGACCGTGGGGCTGGGCAACGGCTTCAACGAAAACCTGATGATGGGCATGGCGCGCGCGGGCGGCGGCCAGCAGTACTATGGGCAGACGGCGGAGGATTTGTTCGACAGCTTCGACACGGAGTTGTCGCTGCTCGAAGCATTGTTCCTGCGCCAATTGCGCGTGAAATTGGTGGCGGCCGAGGGCGTGATCGTCGAGCCGCTGAGCGCGGTGGACCCGGCCAGCAACGGCTGGATCGGCCTGGCCGATCTGCCGTGGGGCGCTGAGTCGTGGCTGCTGGTGCGGCTGCACCTGAGCCCGCAGGTTGCGTCTGGCGGCGTGGCGCGGCCGCTGCTGGCGGTGAATTTCGAGGCGGTTGGCAAGGACGCCTCCACATCCGCGACAAGGCTCACGTCGCCGATGCTGGCGCTGCCGGTGGTCTCGGCGGAGGCGTTCGCGGCATTGCCGCAAGACGAGCTGGTCGCGCGGCGGCTGAAGGAGGTGGAGTTTGCCGACGCGTCCGCCGACGCGCGCACGCTGATCCAGCAAGGCGATGTCGAGCAGGCGAAGCAACGCCTTGCGCGGCTGGAGAGCCAGGTGGCCGATCATCCCTGGCTCGCCGAGAAGCTCGAGCGGCTGCGCGAGCTGCTGGCGCGGAACGCCGAAATGGCGTCCAAGGAAATGCACTACAGCAGCGATCGCCTGTACACGCGCGTGGTCGCATCCGCCGAGGCAGCCTATGGGGGCGACGAGACGAATGCGAAGGAGGTGCCGGCGTTCCTGCGGCGTAAGGCGTCGGAGGGGAAGGGGCGCAAGGAGTAAGGGCCGGTGCGGCACTCGACGATCCATCACCCCGCGCTGTTGGGCCGCGGCAACCGCTTCGCCCGCGAGGCAGCGCGCATCGGCTCGCATGCGCGTTCGCCAGGGCTGTTCGACTTGCCCGTCGACGCGAACGGACTGCATGGCCAGACGGCGGGCGAACGCGAGGCCGTGCGCGCCTTTCAGATGCTGGGCGAGGCGTTCGGCTTGTGGGGCGCGGCATTGTCGGAATGGCATCGGGTGTTTGCGCGGGAAGAGCTGCCTCGCGCCGACGGGCCGCTGCTTCGCGAGGGGCGGGCCGTCTTGCCCGACTTGCTGCTGCGCGCGCAAACGCTGGCGCTGTACCAGAACCGCGATGGCCGCGGCGCGTGTTTCATGCGCGTGTGGCGGCGGGCCAAGCCGTTGCGCCAGCTGCTCGACGCGCGCGCGCGGCTGCATGCGGAATTGCGGGTGCATGCGCCGCACCTCGCTGTATTTGCCGACGTTCTGCAGGATGAACTGGCTTCGCAACCGATGGGCGGGCTGCGCGACTTGCGGCGCGAGTGGCTGGCTGCCGGGCTGACTGCGGCGGGGTGGCGTTGGATCGTGCGCAACCGGTTGCCCGATTCACCTTACGAGCCGGGCAGCCTGGCGGCGCTGGGTTGGTCAATTTCGCTGGTCAATGCGCTTGCAGAATTGGGGCCTGCCTTTGTCCCGGATGACTTGTTCAGCGCCTACGTCGGCCAGTTCGCCGAAGAAGTGACGGACGCCAACGAGATGCTGGAAGGCAGCGGCTGGTTGCTGGAGAGCGCCTGGCGCCACTATGAACGCATCGACACCAAGGCCGACAGGGATTACTTCATGCTCTCCATCTTCCGGCGCGCGGCGTTTTGGGCGATCCGCCGCGGGTGGCTGCCCGATGTCAACCAGCGCCGGGCGGGTTGGGGCGCCATCGAGCGCGCGTGGCGGCGCGAGACCGGCCGTGTGCCGGGCCCGCTCGTGGAGTGGCCGGTGCCGTTCGACTACCTCGAGTGGGGGGCCATGCTGGCGGTGCCGATCTCCAACAGCCAAGACCTGTGGACGGAGGGCGCGGCCATGAGGCACTGCATCGCCGACTACGTATCCCGGTGTGTTGCTGGCGAGTTTCTGGCGCTGAGCGTGCGCGGGCCGGGTGGTGAGCGGGTGGCGACGATGTCTTTCCACCACGCAAGCGACGGCCACCGTTGGCACTGGGGCGACTGCAAGGGCAGGTTCAACCGGGACGTCTGCGATAGAGGGGTGTACGCGCTGATGGATGAGGTGCGCGCCACTTTGAGGGACTGGAGCGGGTGATGGGAATCGAACCCACGTCTAAAGCTTGGGAAGCTGCCGTTCTACCATTGAACTACACCCGCGCGATCGGCGAATGGATTCTACAAGATGGTGATTGGCGGCCATGGATTGCGGGTCAAGCCCGCAATGACAACTCTGGGCCTGCAACAACAACCTCAGGAACCTCGCAAGACCGAGTCCTGCGCGGCGCTGCCTTCCGCCATCTCCTGTCGGCCCAGCTCCCCCAGCAGGTTCCAGGCCAGGAACACAAGGGCCAATCCGCTGAGGCTGAACACGGCTTGCGGCAGGTAGGCGCCGCCGATGGACCACAGTGGTGCCGTGCTGCTGTCGGTGCAGATGAATCGCGCCGCCGACATGCCCGTGTAGTGCATCGCGCAAACCGCCAGCCCCATCACCAATGCCGCGGCGACGCGGTGAAAACCCTTGACGACGTTGAAGGCGAGCCACAAGGCGGCCGCCGAGGCGGTGACGGCGATGACGAACGAGGCCAGCACCGTCGGCACGTTCAGTGTCATGTCGGCACGCAGGTGCATCGCATACATGCCCATGTAGTGCATCACGCAGACGCCGGCACCCGCCAGCAGGCTGCCGGCCAGCCAGCCCGTCCTGCTGAATTTGCCCTTGCCGCCTGCCAGGACCAAGGCGATCCCGGCGATGGCGACCGCTGCGACCAGCGACAACAGGGTCCAGAAGCCGTCGTAGGTCACGCGCAGGGGCAATTGGTAGCCGATCATTCCGACGAAGTGCATGGTCCAGATGCCGACACCGCCCAGGGCCAGCGCGGCACCGAACGCCATCGACCGGTTGAGCGAGCCGTCCTCGCGGTACATGTATCGGGCGTGGTAGAGCGCGATGAAAGAGCCCACCACGGAAATGATGTACGAAGCGACCACGAAATAGGTGTCGTATTGCGGGCGCAGCACGTCCCCGATGTTGAAAACCATGGAATGCCCCCCTGTGACGCCATTGGACGCCAGGCGCTGGGGCAGAAGGAAGGGAAATGTCCCATTGACATGCACAGAAGCCCTGCCATGGGCAACCGCCCTCCCCGAAACTTATAATCAAAAGCTCAGCTGAATCAAGCATTTACGTGCGCCCGGCGCCGCCGGCCGGCGCGCACGAACCGAACACACAAGATGAGCACCCCCAACTTCACCGTCGCCGACATCCGCAAGACCTTCCTGGACTTTTTCGCGTCCAAGGGGCACACGGTGGTGCCGTCCAGCCCGCTGGTGCCGGGCAACGACCCGACGCTGATGTTCGTCAACTCGGGCATGGTGCAGTTCAAGGTCGTGTTCCTGGGCACCGACAAGCGCTCTTACGTGCGCGCGGCCTCGGTGCAGGCCTGCCTGCGCGCCGGCGGCAAGCACAACGACCTGGAAAACGTGGGCTATACCGCGCGGCACCACACCTTCTTCGAGATGCTGGGCAACTGGAGCTTCGGCGACTACTTCAAGCGCGATTCGATCAAGTGGGGCTGGGAGCTGCTCACGCAGGTGTACAAATTGCCGGCCGACAAGCTCTGGGCCACGGTGTACATCGACGACGACGAGGCCTACGACATCTGGACGAAAGAGATCGGCCTGCCGCCCGAACGCGTCGTGCGCATCGGCGACAACAAGGGCGCGAAGTACGCGTCGGACAACTTCTGGATGATGGCCGACACCGGCCCCTGCGGCCCCTGCTCGGAAATCTTCTACGACCACGGCCCGCACATTCCCGGCGGCCCGCCCGGCTCGCCCGACCAGGACGGCGACCGTTACATCGAAATCTGGAACCACGTGTTCATGCAGTTCGACATGCAGCCCGATGGAAGCGTGAAGCCTCTGCCCGCGCCCTGCGTGGACACCGGCATGGGCCTGGAGCGGCTGGCCGCGATCCTGCAGCACGTCCACAGCAACTACGAGATCGATCTTTTTGCCGACCTGATCCGCGCTGCCTCGCGCGAGACCGGCGAGACGGACCTGGAGAACAAGTCGCTGCGCGTCATCGCCGACCACATCCGCGCCACGGCGTTCCTGGTGAGCGACGGCGTGATCCCGTCGAACGAAGGCCGCGGCTATGTGCAGCGGCGCATCATCCGCCGCGGCATCCGCCATGGCTACAAGTTGGGCAAGAAGACGCCGTTCTTCCACAAGCTGGTGCCCGACCTCGCGCGCCTGATGGGCGATGCGTACCCAAAATTGCGCGCCGACGAGAAACGGATCATCGACGTGCTCAAGGCGGAAGAAGAGCGGTTCTTCGAGACGCTGGAAAACGGCATGGAAATCCTGGACGCCGCGTTGGCCGGTGGACAAAAGGTGCTGCCCGGTGACGTGGCCTTCAAGTTGCACGACACCTACGGCTTCCCGCTGGACCTGACGAACGATGTCTGCCGCGAGCGCGGCGTCGAGGTGGACGAGGCGGGTTTCAACGCGGCCATGGACAAGCAAAGGGCGCAAGCCCGGGCAGCCGGCAAGTTCAAGATGGACCGCGCGCTCGAATACGCCGGCATCAGCAATGTTTTCACCGGCTACGAGAAATTGGAAGAGGCGGCCAAGGTCGTGGCCCTGTACCTGGAAGGCGTGGCCGCGAACGAGTTGAAAGCGGGGCAGGCCGGCATCGTGGTGCTGGACACGACGCCGTTCTATGCCGAGTCGGGCGGCCAGGTCGGCGATGAGGGCGTGATCGAGGCCCAAGGCACGGTGTTCAAGATCGACGACACGCAAAAGATCAAGGGCGACGTGTTCGGCCATCACGGCATGCTGGCCTCGGGCACGCTCAAGGTGGGCGACGCGGTGACGGCCAAGGTCGACATGGCCAAGCGCCACGCCACCATGCGCAACCACAGCGTCACGCACCTGATGCACAAGGCCTTGCGTGAAGTGCTTGGCGACCACGTGCAGCAGAAAGGTTCGCTGGTCGACGCCGACAAGACGCGCTTCGACTTCACGCACAACCACGCCGTGAGCGACGCGGAGATTCGCGAGATCGAAAAGCGCGTCAACGCCGAGATCCTGGCCAACCAGCCGACGCTGGCCCGGGTGATGGAGATCGAGGCCGCCAAGGCGACCGGCGCGGTGATGCTGTTCGGCGAGAAATACGGCGACACGGTGCGGGTGCTTGACATCGGCTCCAGCCGCGAGCTGTGCGGTGGGACGCACGTGCAGCGCACCGGCGACATCGGCTTGTTCAAGGTGGTGAGCGAAGGCGGCGTGGCAGCGGGCATCCGGCGGATCGAGGCCGTGACGGGCGCCAATGCGCTGGCCTATCTGCAGCAGCTCGAGTCGACAGTGGGCCGCATCGCCAATACCTTGAAGGCATCGCCTACCGAGCTGCAGGGCCGCGTCACGCAGGTGCTGGACCAGGTTCGCACGCTGGAAAAGGAAGTCGCGCAGCTCAAGGGCAAACTGGCCTCGTCGCAAGGCGATGAACTCATGTCGCAGGCGGTGGACGTCAAGGGCATCAAGGTGCTGGCGGCGCGCCTGGACGGCGCCGACGCCAAGACCTTGCGCGACACCATGGACAAGCTCAAGGACAAGCTCAAGACCGCTGCCATCGTGCTGGCGGCAGTCGAGGGCGGCAAGGTGCAGATCGCCGCGGGCGTCACCGCCGACAGCATGGGCAAGGTCAAGGCCGGCGAGCTGGTCAACTTCGTCGCGCAGCAAGTGGGCGGCAAGGGCGGCGGCAAGCCCGACATGGCGATGGC
>JAQGMS010000069.1 GCA_028292245.1 Ramlibacter sp. | reverse complement strand
CGCCAGCGCGCGGCACGCGTCGCGTCGCGGCGGTCGGCCAGCGGCGCGAAGAGGTCCAGCGTGGCCAGCAGCAGCCACGCCAGCCACACGCTTTCGCCGCGCCCGTCCTGGCCCACGCGGTTGAAGCCGTCGTTCCAGTCGCCGGTGCCGATCAGCGGCAGCCCCATCGCGCCGCTGAGCGTGATCGACTGGTCCAGCGCTCGTGCGCAATGCTCGAACAGCGACGCTTGTGCGTCGGCGGGCATCGGCTGGAAGAAAGCGTCGTGCTCCCCGGCGGCCAGCGGCGGGCCCTCGAGGAACGTGACCATCTCGTCCATCACGGCTGCGTCACCCGAGGTCGAGATGTAGGTCGCCGCGGCATAGGCCAGCCACACGCGGTCGTCCGAGATGCGCGTGCGCACGCCCTGCCCGGAGTGCGGCAGCCACCAGTGCTGCACGTCGCCATCGGGGAACTGCCGGCCCGCCGCGCGCAGCAGGTGCGCGCGAGTGTCCTGCGGCCGCGTGAATGACAGGGCCATGCCGTCCTGCAGCTGGTCGCGAAAGCCGAACGCGCCGCTGGCCTGGTAGAAGGCCGAGCGCGCGCTCAGGCGGCAGGCGATCGTCTGGTAGAGCAGCCAGCCGTTGAGCATGATGTCCATCGCGCGGTCGGGCGTCTTGACCTGCACCGCGCCCAGCAGTTCCTGCCAATGGCCCTTCACTTGCGCGAGCACTTCGTCGAGATCGAGCTGGCGGTATCGGGTGACGATCTCGCGCGCCTGGTCCGCAGACTCGCACTGGCCGAGCAGGAACACCACCTCCACACTTTCGCCGGCCGCGAGTTCCACCACGCGTTGCAGCGCCGCGCAGGGATCGAGGCCGGCGCCGGCGGCGCCGGACAGCGCAGCCGATCCAGCCAGGCCGGCAGGCGCGGAGGGCCCGCCGTTGCGGCCGAGGAATTCACGCCGGTCCGCGGTGAACGCCGCGCTGCCGCCGACGAGATCAGCAAAGGCGGTGCGGCCGGGGAATGCGACGCTCCAGGAATTGCAGGCGAACAGCGCGCCAGTGACCGCATCCCGCTCGGTGCCGACAAATGGCCCGCTGGCGCCGCGCGATGCGCCCAGCACCCACTCCGCGTACGCCGTCACCGACAGTCGGCGCGGCATGCCCGAGAGGTTGCGCAGCGTCAGCCGCGAAATCTTCACCGGGTCGGCCAGCGGCACGTACTGCAGCAAGTCCAGCGCGATGCCGTGGGCACGGTGTTCGAAGCGGCTGTAGCCGTGGCCGTGGCGCGCGATGTAGTTGCCCGCGTCGCGCATCGGTTGCGCGGTGGCGGTCCAGGCATGGCCGCTGGCTTCGTCGCGGACGTACAGGGCTTCGCCCGCCGGGTCGCGCACCGGGTCGTTCGACCACGGCGTCAATTGGTTCTCGCGGCTGTTGCCGGCCCAGGTGTAGCCGCTGCCTTCGGCGGAGACCTGGAAGCCGAACGCCGGATTGGCGACCACGTTGATCCACGGCGCCGGCGTGGTGGCGCCCGCTGCGAGCACCGTGACGTACTCGCGGCCCTGCTCGGCGAAGCCGCCCAGGCCGTTGAAGAACTCCAGGTCCTCTGGGACGGGGAGGTGTTCCGCCGGCGGCGCAGCGCCTGCAAGCCTCGCCAGCGCAACACCTGGCCGCGCCCGCGCCTGCCGCACCAGCGCGAGCTGGTCCGCGATCGGGCCGCGCCGCGCGATCAGCGCCACCCGTGCCACCGACTGCAGCAAGGCCCGGGCGGCCACGCTCATCAGGTCGGCCCGCAACGCGTACACCGAGCCCTGCGCTAATTCGGTGCCGAAGTGCGGTTGCGACTGGCTGCTACGCACGGCGGTGTCGATTGCGATCTGCAGGTCCTGCACATACGAGGCGGCGCGCTCGTTGATGATCACCAGGTCCACCGCGAGCCGCTTCATGCGCCAGTACTCGTGGGCGCGCAGCAACTGGCGCACCTGCGCGATGTCCTCGATCTCGTCGATGCGCAGCAGCACGATCGGCAGGTCGCCCGAGATCGAATGCACCCACAGCCCCGACTGCGGGCCGCCACCGCGCACGATCGCCTCCGACGAAGCGCGAAAGCCCGGGTCGGCGTACAGGATCGGCGCGGCGAGCCGCTGGAAGTCCGCCGCTTCCTCCGCCTTCACGCCGATGTGGCGCAGTTGCACCTGGGCCTGGGTCCAGGCCAGCGTCTTGGCGCGGTCGAACGCGTTGCGGTCATGGTGCTTGTCGATCAGGTGCAGCAGTTCGGCGCGCGACGGCGCCACCAAGGTCCAGAACGCCACGCGCGCGGACTTGCCCGGCGCCACCCGCACCCGCTGGCGCACCGAGAAGATCGGGTCGAGCACGGTGCCGGCGCTGTTCGAAAGATCCGCGCCGCTGTCCATCGCGGCCGCCGTGCCGGGCCCGGCACGGCCGCGGCCCAGGAACAGCGCGCGGTCCGACTCGTACTGGGTGTCGGCCGTGGCTTCGCCTTCCACCACCGCGAAATGCGCGGCCCAGACCGGCGACTCCTCTCGCGAGCGCGGCCGCCGCGTCGCGATCAGCGCGCCGAACTCCGGCAGGTATTCGGTCTGGACAAAGAGCTTGGAAAAGGCGGGATGCGCGTTGTCGGCGGCGGGTGTCGCCAGCACGATCTCCGCATAGGAGGTCAGTTCCACCTCACGCGCACGCCGGCCGCTGTTGACCAGCAGCACGCGCCGCACCTCGCCGTCGTCCTCGCCCGACACCAGCACTTCCATGCTGGTGGCCAGCGTGCCGTCGCGGCGGATGAATTCGGCGTGGTCTTCGCCGAAGATCACTTCGCTGCTTTCCGCTTCGCTGAAAGTGGGCTGCAGGCTGGCCGACCACACGGCGCCGCTTTCGGTGTCGCGCAGGAAGACGAACGAGCCCCAGTCGTCGCGCGTCGGGTCTTCGCGCCAGCGGGTCACGGCGATGTCGCGCCAGCGGCTGTAGCCGGCGCCGGAGGCGGTGAGCATCACGGCGTAGCGGCCATTGGACAGCAGGTGCGTGATGGGCGCGCCGGTTCCGGGCCCACGCAGCCGCCGCACCGCCGACGGCGCGGCCGCCGGCTGGGCCGGCGAAGCCTTCACTTCCTCGGCCCGCGGATGGGCCATGGCCACATCGCGCGGCATCCGCTCCTGCAGCAGCAGCTCGCAGGCCTGGATCATCGGCTCGCGGTGGAAACGTTCGCGCATGCGCCCTTCGTGCAAGGCATTGGCGATCGCCACCACGGTCATGCCCTGGTGGTGCGCCATGAAGCAGCGCACCACGGCGACACCGGCGTCGTCGGGCAGTCGCACCCGGGTGAAGTCGAGCGCCTCGTAGAAACCGTAACGGCCCGCCGCGCCCATCGCCGCCAGCCGGCCGTAGTTGCGAAGCGCACCGGCGGGATCGACCATCGCCGCCAGCCCGGTCGCGTAGGGCGCGATCACGATGTTGTCGGCCAGCCCGCGCTTCAAGCCCAGGCCCGGCACGCCGAAGTTGGAATACTGGTAGGTGAATTCCATGTCGCGGGCGTTGTAGGCCGATTCCGAAATGCCCCACGGAACGTCCAGCGACTCGCCATAAGCCTGCTGGCGCTGTACCACCAGCCGGTTGGTCTGCTCGAGCAGGCTGCCGGCCGGCGCGCGCATCACCAGCGACGGCATCAGGTACTCGAACATGGAGCCGGACCAGGAGATCAGCGCCGAGCCGTTGCCCAGCGGCGTCGCCGTGCGGCCCAGGCGGAACCAGTGCTTGGTCGAGGCGTCGCCCTTGGCGATGGCGAACAGGCTGGCCAGCCGCGCCTCCGACGCCAGCAGGTCATAGCAGCTCGCGTCGAGCCGGTTGTCCGCCCGCGAATAGCCGATCGCCAGCAGCTTGCGCTCGGGATCGAGCAGGAAGGCGAAGTCCATCGCCAGCGCCATTTCACGCGCCTCGTGGGCGAGCAGCTTCAGCCGCGCCCCGAGCACCAGCGGCGCTTGCGCCAATTGGAGCCGGTCACGCCCGTGCTCCAGCAGCGCCCGCCCCGCGCCCTCGATCCAGAACACCAGGTCGGATGTCGCGCCGTCCTGCGCCGCGGGCAGCAATTCGCGCGCCGCCTTGGCGGCCTTGTCGGCGAGCCGCTTGAGCACGGCGGGCATGGTTTCGTCGGCGCGGCTGCGCACGCCCGCTTCGATCTCGTCGAGCAGCGCGCCCAGTTGCCGTCCTTCGCCGCCGCTCGCGGCAGCCAAGGCGGACATCGCCTCGCGCGCCAGCCGCAGGTGGTCCAGCACGCCGGCGCCGGCCCGTGCGGCGGGCGGCGCATCGATCCACTCTTCGCAGGCATTCGCCAACACCACCAGGTGCCCGGCCAGGTTGCCGCTGTCGACCGACGACACGTAGGCCGGCGCCAGCGGCTGCAGGTCGAGGGTGCCGTACCAGTTGTACAAATGCCCCTTGAAGCGCGGCAATTTCTGCAGCGACACGAATGCCGCTTCCAGGCGCTCGACGGTTTCCATCGTCCCGGCCCAGCCGAAGTCGCGCGCGGCAACCGACGACAGCAGGTACAAGCCGATGTTGGTGGGCGAGGTTCGGTGCGCGACCACGGGCTTGGGGTCTTCCTGGAAATTGTCGGGCGGCAGCATGTTCTCGGCCGGCGTCACGAAGGTCTCGAAGAAGCGCCAGGTGCGCCGCGCGATGAGGCGCAGCTCGTCGGCCTCGCGTGGCAACAGCGCCGCGCGCTGCGCGACAGTGGGCGAGCGGCTGGCCCACAGCGCCAGCGCCGGCGCCGCC
>JAQGMS010000058.1 GCA_028292245.1 Ramlibacter sp. | reverse complement strand
GCGATGCGCTTGGCCCGCGCGGCGAACTTCTGCGCGAAATCGGCGTAGATCGATTGCTGCACCAGGATGCGGCTGCCGGCGGTGCAGCGCTCGCCGTTGTTGGAGAAGATCATGAAGATGGCGGCATCCAGCGCGCGATCCAGGTCGGCGTCGTCGAAGACCACGAACGGCGACTTGCCCCCCAGCTCCATGCTGAACTTCTTCAGGCCCGCTTCCTTGACGATGCGGTTGCCGGTGGCGGTGGAACCGGTGAACGAGATGGCGCGCACGTCGCGGTGCCGCACCAGCGGCTCGCCGGCTTCCTTGCCGTAGCCATGCACCACGTTCAACACGCCCGGCGGAATGCCGGCCTCGACCGCCAGCTCGCCCAGGCGCGCCGCCGACAGCGGCGACAGCTCGCTCATCTTCAGCACGGCGGTGTTGCCGAATGCGAGGCAAGGCGCCACTTTCCAGGTGGCCGTCATGAACGGCACATTCCACGGCGAGATCAGCGCGCACACGCCCACCGGGTGGAACAGCGTGTAGTTCAGGTGGGTCTCGGTCGGGTAGGTGTGGCCGTCGACACGCGTGCACATCTCCGCGAAGTAATGGAAGTTGTCGGCGGCGCGCGGCACCAGTTGCTTGCCGGTCTGCGCGATCACCTGGCCGCTGTCGTTGGTCTCGGTCTGCGCCAGCTCCGGCACGTGCGCCGTGATCAGGTCGCCGAGCTTGCGCATCAATTTGGCGCGCTGCGGCGCCGGCGTGGCGGCCCATTTCGGAAAAGCTTCCTTGGCGGCGGCCACCGCGAGATCGACTTCGGCCTCGCCGCCGGAAGCGACCTCGGCCAGCGCTTCCTGCGTGGCCGGGTTCACGGTTTCGAAATAGTCACGGCCGGCGACGGCCTTGCCGTTGATGAGGTGATCAATACGCATGTTCATTCGATGTCATTCAATGGTGTTCATCAGGGCGCCGATGCCTTCGATCTCGGTCACGACGACATCGCCCGGTTTGCAATCGACGACGCCATCGGGTGTGCCGGTCAGGATCAGGTCGCCCGGGCGCAATGTCATGAAGCTGGAGAAATACTCGATCAGGAAGGGGACGTCGAAGATCATGTCCCGGGTGTTGCCCGATTGCGTGACCTTGCCGTTCACGGTGGTGGACAGCGCCAGCGCCATCGGGTCGGCGATGTCGCCGGCCTCCACGAACCAGGGGCCCAGCGGCGTCGCGCCGTCGCGGTTCTTCACCCGCAGATTCGGGCGGTACCAGTTTTCCAGGTAGTCGCGCACCGCATAGTCGTTGGCGACCGTGTAGCCGGCGATGAAATCGTAGGCGTCGTCGCGCTTCACGCGCCTGGCCTCTTTGCCGACGACCACCGTGAGTTCGCACTCGTAGTGCATGAACTCGACGCCGGCGGGGCGGCGGGTGGATTGCCGGTGGCCGGTCAGCGCGCTCGGGCTCTTCAGGAACACCAACGGCTCGTCCGGCGCCTTGAACTCCAGCTCCTTGGCGTGGTCGGCGTAGTTCAGCCCCAGCGCGAGGATGGTGCGCGGCTGGCGGGTGTCGGCGAGCGGCGGCAGCCAGGTCACGGCGTCGAACGGCACCAATTGCGCGTTCTCCAGCATCAATTGGCCGTCGCGCTCGGCGGCGTTCTTGGCGACGCCCTCGTGGATGATGCGGGCGTATTTCATGATGCGGCCTCCGCCACCAGCGTGTTGGCCAGGCTGCCCATGCCGGGCGCGCTGATTTCTATCAGGTCGCCGACCTGGGCCAGCGGCCGGCCGACGTCGCAACCCAGCATCAGCACGTCGCCGCCGGCCAGGGTCATGAACTCGCCGATGTCGGCCAGCAATTGCTGCGGCTGGCGCACCAGCTCGCTGAACTTCACGGTCTGCTTGAGTTCGCCGTTGATGCGCACCTCGAGCACGAAGGCGCCCGGGTCGCCGGCGCGCTCCTTGTGCAACAGGGTGCCGCCGACGCCCAGGAACCCGTCCAGGCACTTGAACTTGACCGGCGGGCGGAACAGGCTCGCGTGCGGGATCGACAGGTCGTTCATCAGCACGTAGCCGGCGACGTCGTCGCGACCTTTCATCACCACGGCGATCGTCGCGCCGACTTCGACCTGCGGCACGCCGGCCGGCACCGGGACCTCGGCGCCGTGCGCGCTCCAGGTGTTGGCCGGCTTGATGTACAACACCGGCGCCTTGGGCGGTGCCTTGTAGGGCGGCTGGTTGGCCTTGGCGCCCAGCGCGTCGAGTTCGCCGCGGAAGTTCAGCAGGGTGCCGTACACCGTGCCCATCGAAAGAAAGCTCATGGTTGCTCCAGTTCTATGACTTCATCGAGCAGCTCATAGAGTTGCGAAAGTTTTTCCTTGCCCAGCGAAGTTTCCATCCATACATAGTGCGCTTCGACGGTGCGCGAGAGTTTTTCCACCAGCTTCATGCCCTTGGGCGTTGCTTCGACCACGTTGCGCCGCTGGTCGGACGGGTCGCGTTCGCGGCGGATCAGGCCGTCGCGCTCCATGCGCGTGAGCACGCCGGTGAGGCTGGGTCCCAGGATGTAGGCCTCGCGCGCCACCCGCCCGGTCTCCACGGTGCCATGTTCGCCCAGCACGCGCAACACGCGCCACTGCTGGTCCGACAGGCCATGGCCGCGCAGGCTCGGCCGGGTGTGCGCCATGACGGATTCGCGCGCCTGCAACAGCAGGCGCGGGAGGTTGCGGTGGACGAAAGGCGTGACCATGATTCGGATTATTTAATATATTAAATGATTCGCGGAATGGCCGCAAGCGCCGCCCGTCGGGGCAATCCCGGACGGCTATAGTCAGCCGGCCATGGCCAAGGAAAAAACCAGCTACACCTGCACCGAATGCGGCGGCTCCAGTCCGCGCTGGCTCGGCAAATGCCCCCATTGCGAAGCCTGGAATACGCTGATCGAAACCGTGGTCGAGTCCGGCAGCTCCGGCCGCAACAACCGGTTTGCATCGCTGGCCAAGGCCGCCGAAGTCACCGCGCTGGCCGACATCGAGGCCAGCGAGATCGAACGCACCCCCACCGGCATCGGTGAGCTCGACCGTGTGCTGGGCGGTGGCATCGTCGAAGGGGGCGTCGTGCTCATCGGTGGCGATCCCGGCATCGGCAAGTCGACCTTGTTGCTGCAAGCGCTGGACAGCCTGCAGCGAGCGCAGGTACCGACCCTGTACGTGACGGGCGAGGAAAGCGGCGCCCAGGTCGCGCTGCGCTCACGCCGGCTCGGCCTGGACAACTCACGCGTGAACGTGCTGGCTGAAATCCAGCTGGAGAAGATCCTGGCGACCATTGCCGCCACGCAACCGGCGGTGGCGGTGATCGATTCGATCCAGACGGTGTACTCCGACCAGCTCACCTCGGCGCCGGGCTCGGTGGCGCAGGTGCGCGAATGCGCGGCCCATCTCACGCGCGCAGCCAAGGCCGGCGGCACCAGCATCGTGCTGGTCGGCCATGTCACCAAGGAAGGCGCGCTGGCCGGCCCGCGCGTGCTGGAGCACATGGTGGACACGGTGCTGTATTTCGAAGGCGATACGCATTCGAGCTTTCGCCTGGTGCGCGCCGTGAAGAACCGCTTCGGCGCCGTCAACGAGATCGGCGTGTTCGCGATGACCGAAAAGGGCTTGAAGGGCGTCGCCAACCCGAGCGCGATCTTCCTGTCGCAGCACAGCGAGCCGGTGCCGGGCAGTTGCGTGCTGGTGACGCTGGAAGGCACGCGCCCGATGCTGGTGGAGATCCAGGCGCTGGTGGACAGCGGCGGGATCAGCCCGCGGCGGCTGTCGGTGGGACTCGATCGCGATCGCCTCGCCATGTTGCTGGCGGTGCTGCATCGCCACGCGGGCGTCGCCTGCATGGACCAGGACGTGTTCGTCAACGCCGTCGGCGGCGTGCGCATCAGCGAGCCGGCCGCCGACCTCGCGGTGATGCTGGCGATCACCTCCAGCCTGCGCGGCAAACCGTTGCCCAAGGGCTTCATCGCCTTCGGCGAAGTGGGGCTGGCCGGCGAAGTGCGGCCCGCGCCGCGCGGCCAGGAGCGTTTGCGCGAGGCGGCCAAGCTCGGCTTTTCGGTCGCTGTCGTGCCCAAGGCGAACGCGCCAAAGAAGGGCAGTCGCGAGATCGAGGGGCTGACCATCCATCCTGTCGAGCGGATTGAAGAGGCGATGGAAGTGGTTCGGGGACTCGGTTAGCGCGCCGCTGTCTTTTTGAACGCAGAGGACGCAAAGGTTACGCAGAGGACGCAGAGAGAATACCGTCATGAATTTTCAGAAAATCATTCTTCCCGTCCTGGGCGCGATCCTCATCGTCGGGGCCTGGCAGGCCTATGGCTGGGCGGGCGCGGCGCTGGCCGGGGGGGCGGTGGTGATGTACCTGCTGCTGCACTTCAACCGTCTCATGCATGTGCTGAAGAAGGCCGCCGACCGGCCCAAGGGCTATGTCGCCAGCGCCGTCATGCTCAACGCCAGGCTCAAGCCCGGCGTCAACCTGCTGCACGTCACGGCGATGACCGAGTCCCTCGGCGAGCAGCTTTCGGCCGATGGTGACGAGCCCGAGATCTTTCGCTGGACCGATGCCAGCCAATCGAATGTCACCTGCGAATTCGCCAGGGGCCGGCTGGCGAAGTGGACACTTTTCCGGCCGGCCGAGCCCGCCGCCGGGCCGGAAACGCCCGCGCCGTAAAATCGTGGGTTCGAGCGAAACCGACTCAAAGGACCCAAGATGAGCGCATTACCACCGTCAATGGCCGACCGCGACGGCAAGATCTGGATGGACGGCGAACTGGTGGAGTGGCGCGACGCCAAGATCCACGTGCTGACCCACACCCTGCACTACGGCTGCGGCGCGTTCGAAGGCGTTCGTGCCTACAACACCGTCAACGGCACGGCGATCTTCCGCCTGCAGGAGCACACCGAGCGCCTGTTCAACAGCGCCAAGATCCTGCGCATGACGCTGCCTTTCAGCAAGGAGCAGGTGAACGAGGCGCAGCGGCAGGTGGTGCGCTCCAACAAGCTGGAGAGCTGCTACATCCGGCCGCTGACCTGGATCGGCTCGCAAAAACTCGGCGTCAGCCCGCGCGGCAACCAGATCCACCTGATGGTCGCGGCCTGGGCCTGGGGCGCCTACCTGGGCGAGGAAGGCCTGAAGCGCGGCATCCGCGTCAAGACTTCCAGCTACACCCGGCATCACGTCAACATCACGATGACGCAGGCCAAGGCGGTGAGCAACTACACCAACTCGATCCTGGCCAACATGGAAGCGCTGGACGACGGCTACGACGAGGCGCTGCTGCTGGACAGCTCGGGCTTCGTCTCGGAAGGCGCCGGCGAGAACGTGTTCGTCGTCAAGGACGGCGTGGTCTACACGCCCGACCTGTCGGCCGGCGCGCTGAACGGCATCACGCGCAACACCGTGCTGCACATCTGCAAGGACCTGGGCGTCGAGCTGGTGCAAAAGCGCATCACGCGGGACGAGATCTACATCGCCGACGAGTGCTTCTTCTCCGGCACCTCCGCCGAAGTGACGCCCATCCTCGAGCTGGACCGGGTGGAGATCGGCATCGGCCGTCGCGGCGCCATCACCGAGAAGATCCAGAGCGCCTTC
>JAQGMS010000050.1 GCA_028292245.1 Ramlibacter sp. | reverse complement strand
GCTGGATCACGATGACGGGCAAAGCCGTTTCCGCGTCCACGCGGCGAATCGCCGAACCGGTGATCTCCACCCTCTCCAGCGAAGTTTGCTGCGCAAGGGTGTCCTGCGCCGCCAACATCGCCGCGGTACCCCACAACGCCGTGATTGCGGCGCGTGAGACCACCGACTTTCTAAACCTTTTTGTATCGGTTCTCATGAGTTCTCCAGACTTTTTCCTGCCGAGATGAAGGGGCGAAACCCGAAGGCTCCGCCCCGCAATGAGGACTGCGCGCAAGCTGCCGCATGCGTCACAAATCCAGCCTTTGTTTTTACACGCGTGACAAAGTGCCGTCACTTGAGACTCACCCGAAAACCGGGCGTTTGTTGCCCAAAAACATCGCGGAAAAAACAAAGCCCGCACGGGGCGGGCTTCGGGGGATGGCGCTTGGGGCCGGGCGCTATTCGTTCACCTTGAAGGAGAACTCCTGGGTGGCGATGATGTCGCCGCCGGAAGTGACGCACCTGTACTGCATCATCGCCTCGCGCACCGCGCTGTGGAACACGCGCGGGCCCGACTGGATGTCGACGCTGACGACACGGCCATCCCGGATCAGGGCCTGCGCCCTGACGACGCCCGTGGTGCCGTCGCGCAGCGCCTGGCGCGGCATCTCCGGCTTGGTCTGCGACGGGCACGCCACGCCCATCTCCTGGCGCCCCGAAGGCGCGGGCGGGGCGGCGGGCGGCGGCGGTGGCGCGATGACCGCGGGGGTGGGCGGCGGCGTTTGCACCGAAGGGATCACCGGCGCCGTCGTCACCGGGGG
Organism: Ramlibacter sp.; assembly: GCA_028292245.1. Classification (GTDB taxonomy): domain Bacteria; phylum Pseudomonadota; class Gammaproteobacteria; order Burkholderiales; family Burkholderiaceae_C; genus Ramlibacter. The sequence goes on along the minus strand of JAQGMS010000050.1, from coordinate 8,623 downwards.
CTGCACCTCCGGCGGCGGGATGTAGGGCGGCGGCGGGGCCTCGAGCTTGGGCGTCGGCTTGACGATTTCCTTCGGGGGCGGCGGGGGCGGCGGCGGCGGGATGATCACTTCCTGGATCACCGCGGCCTCCAGCGGCTTCTTCATGATCTTGAGCGCGTCGCGCGCAGTGCCCGTGACAAGGCCCCACAGCACGATCGCATGAACGACCGCGACCACCACCCAGCCGATCGTGCGGCGGGTGGGGTCCTTCTGCCCGTACTTGCGGTGGTGCAGCGGGATGTTCTGGTTGACTGCGGCGGTTGTCATTGGACGAACTGCTCATGGCCGATCACGGCCATCTTGGTGAGCCCCTTGCGCTTGGACGTGGACAGCACGTTCGCGAAAACCGCGTAACGGCAATCCTTGTCGGGGCGGATCTGCACGACCGGCTGCGGGTTCATGGTCGCGACGAGCTCCATCTTCTGTTCGAGGTCCTGCGCGCTCACGGGCAGGCCCTGCCAGTAGACGACGCTTTTCTCGTCGATGTTGATCATGAGCTTGTCGGGCTCGACCTGCGTGGGCGGCGCGCCCACGGGCATTTCGAGGTTGACCGCGTGCAGCTGGATCGGGATGGTGATGATCAGCATGACCAGGAGCACCAGCATCACGTCGATGAGCGGCGTGGTGTTGATGTCCATCATGGGCTCGGGGTCCCCGCCCTGGCCGAAGCGGTTGCCCTTGCTCTTCAGTTGCGACTTCTTCATGTTTGTGTCCGTTCCCGTTCAGCCGCCCATCGGCGGCGGTTCGGTGATGAAGGCCACCTTCACGATGCCGGCCCGCTGGCACGCCAGCAGCACCTTGCCCACGCCGCCGTACGTCGCGGCCAGGTCGCCGCGGATCTGCACTTCGGGCTGCGGCTTCATCGTGGAGACGCGCTTGAGCCTTTCGACGAGGAAAGCCTCGTTGGGCACCTTCGCGTCGTACCAGTAGATGTCGCCCTTGGTGCTCACCGAGATGATCACGTTTTCGGGCTTGGTTTCGCGAATCTCCACCCGCTCCTTGGGGAGCGTGACGGGGATCGACGTCGTCACCACGGGGATGGTGATCAGGAAGATGATCAGCAGCACCAGCATCACGTCCACGAGGGGCGTGGTGTTGATGGCGGACATGACCTCGTCTTCTTCGCCTGAGGCGGGACCGACAGCCATTGCCATGGCTTGACTCCTGGTTGGTTGGAGTTCGGCGGGGCTTAGGCGGCTTTGCCGGCCGAGCCCACGATGACGGCGTTCAGCTCGTCGGCGAATTCGCGCACTTCGTCCATGACGGCCTTGTTGCGGCGGGCGAGCCAGTTGTAGGCGAACACGGCGGGGATGGCGACCGCGAGGCCGAGGGCCGTCATGATCAGCGCCTCGCCCACGGGGCCGGCCACCTTGTCGATGGACGCCTGGCCGGAGATGCCGATGGCCGTGAGCGCGTGATAGATGCCCCACACCGTGCCGAACAGCCCGACGAAAGGAGACGTGGAACCGACGGTCGCCAGGAAAGCGAGGCCGGCTTGCGTGTTGGCGTGCACGCGATCGACCGCGGCGGTGATGCTCATCGGGATCCAGTCGGCCATGGGGATATGGCCCTTGAGGCCGCCATGGTCGTTGGTCGCGGCCACGCCGGCTTCCGCGATGAAGCGGTAGGCGCTGGCCTTTTCGAGTGCGTTGGCCGCTGCGCTGACCGTCGGCTGGCCCCAGAACTTCAGGTCGACGGTGCGGGCGTGGCGATTCATCTTGGACTGCTCGAGCAGCTTGGTGATGAGGATGTACCAGCTGCCCGCCGACATGATGGCCAGGATGACCAGCACGGCGCGCGCGATGTTGTCCGAGCCCTTCCACAGCGCTTCGAGGCCGTAGGGGTTGTCCGTCGATGTGACGCTGCCGCCGCCGTTGCCGGCTTTTTGCGACGATGCCTGCGCGGCCGCGGCTGCGGGAGGCGTCATCACATCGCTGGCGACTGCGGCCGGAGCGGATGCGGGAGTGGCCTGCGCGTGCGCGGGGGATTGGGCAAGTAGTGCCAGGGGCAACAGCGCGATGGCGGCTGCGCGAATGAAAAAGGCCGAGGTCCGCAAGATGATCTTCCTTTGGCTTTTGGGATTCAAAAGACTTCTATGCTTTGGCATCGGGTGGGTGCCTAAGCTCACTGGAACCAGTGGCGCCCGGTAGGGTCTCCACCTTTGTCCAAACCGACGAGTATAGATTGTCCGGCTGTGCAAAATACCTCTGCCAGAGGCGCCGGACTCAGGATAAGTACCGAGTCGCGGCCGGGCTCCGCGCCGAACCGGGCAGTTCATTGCAAAAAGCGCGCCACACTTCGCGGCGCCGGAGCGCAAATCGCGCCACGCTATAATCGCGGGCTCAGAAGAAAAAGAAGGCCGGTGTAGCTCAGTCGGTAGAGCAGCTCATTCGTAATGAGAAGGTCGGGTGTTCGATTCATCTCTCCGGCACCATGAACAACGTAAGCGTGACCAGTACTTAGGCCGCCCCTCGGGGCGGCCTATTTGTTTTCGGGCTCGCGCTTCAGCTCCCTTCAGAGTCGTCGACCGCAAGAAGCTTGTTCGGATTGGCAGTTCCCGATGAGAATTGCTGAGCAGATTCACACATGCGGGAGCAGCAATGCCAATAGAGGGGACAGTGAGGCGCAAGGACCTCGCCGAGCAGTATCCGGACAACAAGAGCCTTCCCATCGACAAGCTTTTGGCAGTAGACATCACCAAGTTTCGGACCTTCGCAGGCCAAACCGTCTACCTAGCGGACCACATAACCGTCTTCTCCGGTCGAAATGGCACGATGAAGACGTCCCTGATGGGATTGGTGGCGCACCCATTCGAAGGCGAGGGCAAGGACGCGTTCGGGAAACCCTTGAAAACGACGCTCAAGGAGGTCTTCAATCTCTCCCCCACCTATGACGCGGCCCCCTACGAATACAAGCTGGTGCTCAAGAGTGGTGACCAACTGATAGGGGAGCCCGTGTCGATCTACTATGTTGGCGACCAAACGAACCGGCATCGAGTCGTGGTTTCGGGAGCCGAGAAGGGGGACGGCAACTTCGAGTACAACACCTCTTTCTTGAACCTCAAGCGGCTGTACCCCCTTGTCGATACCAAGGCGGCACTGGATCAGACACCGCAGTTGACTGCAAAGGAAAAGCTCGAGCTCAAGACTTTCTACGAGACGGTGCTGCCCAGCACCGAGTACGGCGACTTCACGGCCGTCCACCAGAAGAATATGAAGACGACGTTCGCGCCTCACGGGCCGACGGCGAAGTATGACTGGGACTCGATCTCCTCAGGGGAAGATAACTTGGGGGCGATTTTCAATCGCCTTCTTGGTTTTCAGCGGGCCGCCGCCCCCGCGAATCCCGCAGGGAATGGAATTCTCTGCATCGACGAGTTCGACAGCAGCCTCCATCCGGTTGCGCAAGTTCGTCTGTTCGATTACCTCTACAAGTGGTCCATCAAGTACCGCGTGCAGATCGTCCTCTCCACCCATTCGCTGCACCTGATTCAACACCTTTACCTGAAGCACGCGGCCAACATGGCGGCCGAACGGATCATCGTCAACTTCATCAGCAAGTCAACGTCAGTCAACGGGAATCATCCGATCATCAAAAATCCCGACTACGACCTCGCATACAAGGAGCTGACACTTGAGCAACCCGCAGAAGTCGCCAAAGCGAAAAAGGTGAGAATATTTTGCGAGGACGACTACGCCATCCATTTGGCGAAGCGCCTCATCGGCTCAAACAAAATCACCTCGCTGGTCGAGTTTCATAGCTCGTTGAATCCTGGCTCGGGGACCTCGGGAACATCCTACTCGGCACTCAAGTCGATTTGCACCAACTATCCGCTGTTGATCGAGCACGCTCTCGTGATTTTCGACGCAGACGTCGAAGCGTCCACGACTCAAAAAATCAAGGACGCTGATTCCTATCTTGTGCTTCCTGACCCGGACAAGGTCGCCATCGAGCGGCGCATCATCCACTTCATAATGACACTGGAGAACCACGATGAGTTCTTCGTCAAGTTCAAACGAGAGAGAGATGCCTTTCTCAACGACTTCAATCAGGCTGGCGTTCCGTTAACACCGGCAGATGTTCTGAATTCGAATGTGGTCTCGATCAAAGACTGCAAAAAGTGGGCTGACCAGAATCCGGGCAACTTCAAGAAGTACATCACTTACTACGTGTCGGCGAAGCTAAAAAATAGCGGCTTCGCAACGGCGTTTCTGACGAAGGTCAACAAGATAAACGCTGCTCGTGGCTTGCCGACTGTGGAAGCCTAGCTGCTCATGTACTCCAACAAGCTCTACACCCCTCTGAGATATCCGGGCGGCAAAGCACGATTCGCGCCCTTCATCGCGACACTGCTGATGCGCAACGGCCTAGAGGGCGGCCACTATCTCGAACCTTACGCTGGCGGCGCGGGGGTAGCCCTGGAACTACTGTTTCATGGCCATGCAGCCCACATTCACATCAACGACCTAGACCCGGCAATTTTTGACTTCTGGCGTGCGGTCACTACGCAACCGGACGAAATACTCCGGCTCCTCCACGACACGCCCGTAACTGTGGATGAGTGGCTCAAATGGCGCGCAATCCTGCGCCAAGAGGTCCCTGCGGACCTCATCACGAGAGGCTTCGCCACCCTGTTCATGAATCGGACGAACAGGTCCGGAGTTCTAAAGGGAGGCGTGATTGGCGGAATCAATCAGGATGGGCCGTACAAACTGGACGCCCGATTTAGGAAGGATGCGCTAGCGGCGAGAATCGAAATGATCGCCTTGCACGCCTCGTGCATTTCGGTCTACAACGAAGACGCATACTCTCTCCTAGCACGCGCACGAGGCTTTCTTCCCGAAAAGTCGCTGGTATATCTTGATCCGCCCTACTACTTAAAGGGACAGGAGCTCTACCGTAACTTCTACGAGCACGAGGATCACGCCCAGATCGCGGATCTGCTCCAGTCGTCGATTTTTGGATTTCCTTGGGTAGTCTCCTATGACAACGTCCAGGAGATACGGCAGATGTACCGCATGTCGCGCCGGTTGAGATACGGCCTTTATTACACAGCCCAAGCGCGATATGTAGGCTCAGAGGTGATGATCTTTGCGAAGGGCCTCCGTGTACCGGAAAGCCAACTTCCGGACGCTAAGGTTGCGGCATAGCCGCCTCCATCTCGTTCCACGAGGTCACGGGGCTTTTCTACTGCCCGGCAGCCTTCTTCGCCACCAGCGTCAATATGTCGTAGCTCGCGACCAATTCGCCGGCCTGGTTCGTCACTTCCACATCCCACGCGACCACGCCCTGGTCCTTCTTCTTGTCGATCTTGCGCTTGGCCGTCAGGCGCGCCTGGATCGTGTCGCCGATGCCCACGGGCTTGATGAAGCGCAGCGTGTCCAGGCCGTAGTTCGCGAGCACGGGTCCCGGCTTCGGCTCGACGAAAAGCCCCGCGGCCGCCGACAACACGAAGTAGCCATGGGCGATGCGCTTGCCGAACGGACTTTCCTTCGCGGCGATCTCGTCGAAGTGCATGTAGAAATAGTCGCCGGAGATGCCGCCGAAGTTCACGATGTCGGCTTCGGTCACCGTGCGGCGGTGCGTGAGCAGCGAGTCGCCGATGGCGAGGTCCTCGAAATATTTGCGAAACGGGTGCGTGCCGTCCTCGTTCACCTTCGCGCCGCGCACGTGTTCGCGCGTGACCGCGGAGAGCATCGTTGGCGAACCTTGCACCGCCGCGCGCTGCAGGTAGTGCTTCACGGCGCGTACGCCGCCCAGCTCTTCCCCACCGCCCGCGCGCCCCGGGCCACCGTGCTTCAGCATGGGCAGAGGCGAGCCGTGCCCGGTCGATTCCTGCGCCGCTTCGCGGTCGAGGATAAGGATGCGGCCATGCATCGCGGCGGCGGCCGGCACGAACCGCGCGGCCACTTGCGGGTCTTTCGTGACGAGCGTGCCCACCAGGCTGCCCTTGCCTTTCGCGGCAAGCACCAGCGCTTCGTCGAGATCCTCGTAAGCCATGAGCGTGCTCACCGGGCCGAACGCTTCGATGTCGTGGACGGCGTCGTCGAACATCGGGTTGCGCGCGAGCAGCAGCGTGGGCGCGAAGAAGGCGCCTTCGGCAACACCATCGCCCTTCGGCGAGAACCCGTCGCGCTCACCGAACACGACCTCCGCGCTTTTCATGAGCGATGCGACTCGCTTCGCCACGTCGGCCTTCTGGTCCAGCGAAGCGAGCGCACCCATGCGCACTTCTTCCAGCGCAGGGTCACCGATGACGGTCTTCGCGAGCCGCGCCTTCAGCCGCTTCGCGACTTCATCCACATAGCGCTTCGGCACGATCGCGCGGCGGATGGCCGTGCACTTCTGCCCGGCCTTCACTGTCATCTCGCGCGCCACTTCCTTGACGTAGAGGTCGAACTCCTCGTCGTCGGGCGTCACGTCGGGCGCGAGCACGGCCATGTTCAGCGAATCGGCTTCGGCATTGAACGGAATCGAATTGCGCACCACGTTCGGATGCACGCGAAGCTTCGCGGCCGTATCGGCCGAGCCCGTGAACGTGACCACGTCGCTGCCGTCCAGGCGGTCGAGCAAGTCGCCGGTGGGCCCGATCACGAGCTGCAACGAACCTTCGGGAAGGATGCCCGATTCGACCACCAGCCGCACCATCGCTTCGGTGAGGTAGCTGGTCGAAGTGGCCGGCTTGCCGATGCACGGCACGCCCGCCAGAAAACTCGGCGCGAACTTCTCGAGCAGCCCCCACACCGGGAAATTGAACGCGTTGATGTGCACCGCCACGCCGCCGCGCGGCACCAGGATGTGCGTGCCCGAGAAACCGCCTTTCTTCCCGAGCGCCATCGCCGGGCCTTCGTGCACGATGTTTCCCGATGGCAGTTCGTTGGCGCCAACGCTCGCGTATGCGAACAGCGTGCCGCTCCCGCCTTCGATGTCGATCCAGCTGTCGCTCCGCGTGGCGCCCGTGTGCGCGGAGACCGCGTAGAGCTCCTCCTTGCGTTCGTTCAGGAACTTCGCCAGTGCCTTGAGCCTTTCCGCGCGCTTCTGGAAGTCGAGCTTCATCAGGTTGGGCACGCCGACCTTGCGGGCGTGTTCCAGCGCCTGCGCGAAGTCGATCTTGTCGGCGTGCGTGCTGCCCACGGGCTTGCCGTTGACGGCGCTGCGCAACTGCTGCGCGGCTTCCATGCCGACCCACTGGCCCGCGATGTAGCTTTGAAGGACTTTCATGTTCTTTCTCGATTCGTAACTTCCGAACGCAGAGAACGCGGAGGTCTCGCAGAGAACGCAGAGTAAACATCAGAAGAAATTCCTCTGTGTTCTCTGCGAGACCTCTGCGACCTCTGCGTTCGCTGTTCTATCTTTCGTCGAACGACAACACCACCCGCTCCGTCATCGGGTGCGCCTGGCACGTCAACACGAACCCCTGCGCAACTTCGTTCTTGTCCAGCGCGAAGTTGCGCTCCATGCGCACGTCGCCCTCGATCACCTTCGCGCGGCAGGTGCCGCACACGCCCGAGGTGCACGAAAAAGGCACTTCGAGCCCCGCGGCCGAAGCGCAGTCGAGGATGCTCGGCTGGTCCTTGTGAAAGGTGATCTCGCGCTTCAGGCCGTCGCGGATGATGGTGATGCGCGCCTGCTCGGCGTCGCCGGGGCGCGCCTCGTGCACCACCGCGCCCACGGCGCCGGCGGCTTGCTGCGGCACGCCGAACCGCTCGATGTGGATGCGCCCTTCCGGCACGCCCGCCGCCAGCAGCGCGGCCTCGGCTTCGTCGTTCATCTGGAACGGCCCGCAGATGAACACGTGGTCGATGTTCGCGGCGGGCATCAGCGCCTGGAGGAACTCGCCCACCTTCGCGCGGTCGAGGAAACCCATGTTGATCGGCGCGTCGGTGTGCTCGTCGGAAAACACATGGTGCAGCACCAGCCGCGTCATGTACTTGTCCTTGAGGTTCTCCAGCTCCTCCTTGAACATCGTGGAGCGCAGGCTGCGGTTGCCGTAGATCAGCGTGAAGCGGCTGTTCGGCTCGCGAGCCAGCACGGTCTTCATGATCGAAAGGATCGGCGTGATGCCGCTGCCGCCCGCGATGCCCACGTGATGCCGGTGCGCCTGCGACTCGATCGGCACGAAGAAGCGGCCCTGCGGCGCCATCACGCTGATGCTGTCGCCGGGCTGCAGCTTCTCGTTGATCCAGTTGGAGAACACGCCGCCCTTGACCTTGCGCACGCCCACGCGCAGTTCGTCGTCGTCGACGCCCGCGCAAATGGAATACGAGCGCCGCATGTCCTCGCCCGCGATCTCCTTGCGCAGCGTGAGGTACTGGCCTTGCGTGAAGCCGAACACTTCGCGCAGCTCCTGCGGCACATCGAACGTGACGACCACTGCCTCCTGCGTGTCGGGGGAGACGTTCTTGACGCGCAGGGGATGAAAGAGCGGCGTGCTCATTGAGCCCTTGTCATATCGGTTTGAAGTGTTCGAAGGGTTCGCGGCACGAGATGCAGCGGTACATCGCCTTGCACGCCGTGGAGCCGAATGCAGAGAGTTTTTCGGTGTGCAGGCTGCCGCAGTGCGGGCACGCGATCTTTTCTTCGC
>JAQGMS010000405.1 GCA_028292245.1 Ramlibacter sp. | reverse complement strand
CCTCCAGGATGCTGGCGGCGGCCTGGAAATCGATCCACCGGGCCAAACGGCGGGCCGCGACCTCCTCGTCCACGCCCCATTGCTGGATGTTCCAGTCATCGTCGACATGGGCCGCATTCCAGACCTGTTCGGAATCAAGCGCACCGTGGACCAGCGCCAAAGCGAGCAGCGCCGAGCCGGTCAGCGTCGTCACCACATGCAGGGCCGCGATCGACCAGGGGTCGTCAGGCAACGCCGCCCGGCCCGCGGCGATGGCTGTATCCGGCTGGCGGACATGCACGATCCCCTCGGCCAGAATGAAATGCGCGCCCAGCGTCTCGGCGGCCCAAAACACGATCGGATCCCAAAGTTCGGCTTCCCGGGCCACCAACTCCTGTGGATGACCAGCGCGATAGAACAGCAGATCCGATCCCAGATATTTGACGATGTCCTCGGCGATGGCCTCGACCCGGTCGACCACGGCGTCGATGACGCTGTTGGCGAAACGCGTCAGCGGCATGGTCAGGGGATCGATGATCTCCTTTTGCGCCTCCCATTCCGCGGCGATGCCGTCGGCGATCTCCGCAGTCGGCGCCACCAAAGCGCGTCCGGAAGGGGTGCGAACCGGCTTGTCGTCGAGGGTGATGGCAAAGCCATCGGGCGATTCGACGACGCCGGCATGGCTGTAGAAGCGCTTGCGGCGCGGCCCGCGCGTCGTACGGCGCACCGCCTCCTCCGGATCGAGCAGGGATTTGCCGGCGACTTCATCGAACAATTCACGCATACGTTTCGGCTTCTGTCGGTCAGTGCTAGGTTTCGGCGAGACTACGATATGGCGTCACGCAAATAAAGCTGAAGCGGTGATGGCGAGGCTGTTAACGGCAATCCTGATCCTGCTTGTCGGTTTCGGGGTATCGACCTCTGACGCCGGCTTCCGTTCGCCGGAATCCGTGGTCAGGAACGTTTACGCCTATTACGGCGACCGGTCGTCCGATCTCTCAAGCGGGCTGCCGCGCGAAGTCGCGACAGCACACCAGTTCTTCGATCGGAGCTTGCGGACCGCCTGGACCCTTTCGAGCAACCCGCCCTACGATTTCTTTGTCCAGTGCCCGACATGGAAACTCGGCGCGATATCGATTTCCATCCTCCGCAGGCAGTTCGACAAGACCTACGTCGCGGTCGCTTTCGCCAACAACGGCCGCGCCGTGACGCTGAATTTCATTCTGGTCAACGGACCCGATGGCTGGGTCATTTCGGATGTCGAGAGCCCGCATGATTCACTGCGGATGTTTCTCGCGCAGTACAAGAACTGAAAGCCGTCAACGGCGCACAATGCTGCCGGCCGCCGGCCGACGTTGCTCCCAGCCGGCGCGCTCCAGTTCCGGGCTGTCTTCTTCGGCCTGCGGGTAGCCGAGGCAGAAATATCCGATGAAACGCCAATCCGCGGGCAGATCGAGCGCCGCCGCAATGACCGCTGGTTCGAGAATCGAGACCCAGCCCATGCCGATGCCTTCGGCGCGCGCCGCCAGCCACAGTGAAAATACCGCGGTGACCGCGGAATATTCCGCCATCTCCGGCATGGTGCGGCGGCCAAGCCCGTGACCAGTCATTGTGCCACGGTCGGCGAAAACCGCGAACTGGCAAGGCGCCTCGCGCAGCCCCGCAAGCTTCAGCGCGGCGTAGCGGTCCGATAGATCGTCACCATAGGCGTTGAGCGCCTCAGCGTTGCAGGATTCAAAATTGTCCAGCACCGCCTGGCGCCGCCTTATGTCGTCGACGATAACGAACCGCCATGGCTGGCTGAGACCGACCGAGGGCGCCAGACACGCGATCTCGATCAAGCGCTCCAGCGTGCCCGGCAGCAGCGGTTCACTGCGAAACCGCCGCACGTCACGCCGCCAGCATAACAGCTCAAGCAGCCGCGTACGGAACGCGTCATCAAACTGCGGCGGCGATGACGGGGCTTGATTCATGGTTGCCTCGATGACGCGGTATCCCGCGAAACGAAGGGAATCCTACTCTTCAGGCGCGTTCTCGATCGGATCGAACCTGTCAGCCTCGAGACCCAGCAGGTTCCAGGACTGCAGCATATGCGGCGGCAGCGGCGCCGAGGCGTCGATGGTGCCGCCGCGCGGATGCGGAATCACGATCCGGCGCGCCAGCAAATGCAGCCGTTTCTGCAGGCCGCCCGGCAGCTGCCAGTTTTCCTTGTTGAAGTATTTGGGGTCGCCGACAATGGCGTGGTCGATATGCGCCATGTGCGCGCGCAACTGATGGGTCCGCCCCGTCACCGGTTTCAGGGATACCCAGGCAAGCTTTTGCGCCGAGGTCTCCACCACGGCGTAATAGGTCACGGCGTGGCTGGCGCCCTCGTCGCCATGCCTGGCGATCACCATGATGGTGTCGTCCTCGCTCTCTTCCTTGGCCAGATAAGTCGAGATGCGGCCCTGCTTCGGCTTCGGCACGCCGGCCACCAGAGCCCAATAGATTTTTCGCGCGGAGCGATGTCGGAACGACCCGGTCAGCGCGGTCGCGGCGAACCGCGTTTTCGCGATCAGGAGACAGCCCGCGGTGTCCTTGTCGAGCCGGTGCACCAGCCGCGGTTTTTGGCCCTTGGCGTCGCGCATTACTTCCAGCATGTCGTCGACATTGCGCGTGATGCCGGAACCGCCCTGTACGGCCAGCCCCGCGGGCTTGTTCAGCACCATGACGTCGGCATCCTCGAACAGGATCATTTCCTTGAGGGCATCCAGCGTCTTTTTCGCGGCTTCCGAGAGGCTGCCAGGCGCGGCCTTGGGCGCATCGAGCTTGAGCGGCGGAATGCGGATGCTCTGCCCCTCCTCGATCCGGTCCTTGCTGTCGGCACGCTTGCCATTGACCCGCAACTCGCCTTTGCGGACGATGCGCTGGAGATGAGAGAACGACAGGCCGGGACAGCGCGCGTCCAGAAAGCGATCGACGCGCATGTTGTTCTCGTCGGCGGTCACCACCACGGTCTGCAC
>JAQGMS010000344.1 GCA_028292245.1 Ramlibacter sp. | reverse complement strand
ACGCATCGACAGAATCGCGCAATTCGGCGACTTCCATGTGTGCGGCCGAGATTACATCGACCCGTGACAGAGCAACCAGAACAATCCTGAGAGCCATTCCACCGAGCATGTATCTGTTGTTGTTGTTTGAACGCTCCACAAAGCCCGCTCGAGTCAAACTTGCGAGATACCGATGCGCCTTCGCGGAAGGCATGCCGACGTGCTCAGCTATCTTTCCGAGACTTTCTTCGCCGCCCAGATCGGCGAGCGAACAGAGCACGCGCATGCCCACTTCGACGGATTGCACCCCACCGCTGGCATACACGGTGCGCGGCCGTCGCAACTTGTCGGGAGATTTGGACATCCTGGGATCTCTACTCAGTTTGATCGAGAGTCTTGCTCCCGCCGATCTTGGATTAAGCCCTTCATATGCGGCGGGCAAGATCGGCGGATTCGAGGCCCAGCGCGTTGCTCGTAGATACATGGGCGTGGTGTGATGGCCTCCAGGGCTGCGGGACCGAGTTAAAAAAGAGCGTGTTGACACTCGGTCGCAAGTTACGATAGCCGTATCGAGTTACGTAATCCGAAATCGGTTACGTCAGGCCTTACAAATGACCGAGTATCAGGCGCCATTGGAGGAAATTCGTTTCGCGCTCGGCATTAGCCGATGCATGAACGAGCAGGCAGCCGCTGGCGACTTCGAGACGGACGACGTGAACGCAATCCTGCTGCAGTGCAGCAAGCTGGCGGAGAGGGTCTTTTCACCCCTGAACGCTCTGGGCGATCGGGAAGGATGCCGATTTGAGAATGATATTGTCACGACGCCCCCCGGGTTCAAGGAAGCCTATTCGACCTACGCCAGGGCGGGATGGAATGGCGTAGGATTGCCCGCCCGGCTCGGTGGTCAGGCGATGCCCTTTGCCGTGGCAATTTCCGTTTCAGAGATGTTGAACTCCGCCAATCTCTCGCTTGCCATGGGCCTGATGCCGGCGCCGGGGGCGATCGAACTGATTGATCGTTTCGGAAGCGAGCACCAGAGGGAGATCTACCTTCCGCGTCTGATCTCAGGAGAATGGACCGTGACGATGGCTCTGACTGAGCCGCAGGCAGGAAGCGATCTCGGCGCAATCGCGACGCGCGCCTACGTGGAGAACGGATCGCTATTGATCAAGGGGCGCAAGTCTCTCATCACCTGGGGCGAACACGACCTTACCGAGAATATCGTTCACCTGGTTCTGGCGCGTAGCCCCAATGGCGGCCCCGGGGTGAAGGGACTTTCGCTCTATTTGGTGCCCAAGCTTCGCCTCGAAGGCGGTTCGAACGATGTGAAGTGCATTGGAATCGAGAACAAGATCGGCTTGAAATCCAGTCCGACCGCATTCCTGGTTTTCGGCGAAAATGGCGCAGCGACGGCGGAACTCCTCGGAAAGGAAAACGGAGGTTTGGAGCAGATGTTTATTCTGCTCAACCAGGCTCGTCTGAGGGTCGCTGCCTTTGCCCTGGGGTCGGCCGAGCGGGCAAGGCAAGCCGCCGTTGGCTATGCGGGTGTTCGCGTGCAAGGGCGTGATGCGCAGGGGAATCCAACGGTCATCGCCAACCATCCCGACGTCCGAAGGATGCTGACGTCGATGGAAGCCAGAACCGAGGCAATTCGCCTGCTTATTGCCTACGCTGCGTCTTTCGTTGACGGCGCTGATGCCTCGCTGGCCGAGACAAAAGTCCGCCTGGAGATACTGACCCCAATCGTTAAAGCCTGGTGCACCGAAACCGGATTCGACGTGGCTTCTACGGGAGTGCAGATCTTCGGCGGCATGGGCTACAGCGAGGAATGCGAGGCTTCGCAGTACTTTCGTGACGCGCGTGTGCACATGATTTACGAAGGCACCACCGGCGTTCAGGCCAACGATCTAATCTTCCGCAAGATCCGTCTGGACGGGGGGAGCGGTGTACGAAAGCTCTTCCGTTCGATCGAGACGTCGCTTACGAGCGAGAGGTCGGCTGATGACGGGGGGCTGCTGTTCGTCGGGGAGAAGATAAGCGCCTCGCTGGCACTCCTGAACGAGCTGACCGATTCGATCATCGCGCAGAACGGCGCCCGACTAGCCGGCCTGCGAGCGAACGGCGCACACTACCTGATGTTTTCTGGCACCGTACTCGCATGCTGGTTAACGTGGCTTGCGGCATCGCGGGCGACAGCATCGGACGTCAGTGCCGCGGGCGAGTTCGCACGAAGAAAGAAAAGGAACGCCCGTTTCCTAGTGGCGCAGTATCTGGCGCCTGCGGCGGCGTTGGCAAAAAGCGCGCTTTCCGGCCAGATGCTCGATCTGTGCGAAGCCGAATGAAGATGCAGCAGGAATCAAATCGGCCTGCCGCGTCGGTCCAGACCTTGATGCATATGCTCGCCTATGCCGCGGAACGGAATCCGAACGGCGAAGCATTAGTTATTGTTGGCGGTGTTCGGCTTACCTATGCAGATCTCGTGGCCAGCATTCTCGAATTCTCGGCACGCCTCAAGCGGCTGGGCAGTCACCGCGAGAGAGTTGCCGTTGCGCTGCCCAACAGCGCTGATACCGTCATCGCCGTTCTTGGCGCGCTGGATAGCGGAGCGCAGGTGGTTTTGCTCAATCCCTCCTATCCGGCCAGGGAATTGGGGCCGATACTGCGGGATGCGGATCCGCTGGTTCTGGTTTGCAGCCGATCGTTGAACGAACAGCTCTCGGACGCGGAAGGCGTAGAGACTCGCGGGTCGTCGATCGTCATCGATGAACCGTTCGCATCGCTGGTTCGTCGATCCCGCGTCGCCGATTTCGCGGCCCTTTCAATGCCGGCCGTGGAGGAACTTGCCGTCCTTCAATACACAGGCGGCACCACCGGCGGCGCCAAAGGTGTAAATCTCACCCACCGTACCACAGCGCTCAACGTGACCCAGCGGGAGGAACTCTTGCCGACGCGCTTCGCGCAGGAGAGGTTCCTGTGCATGACGCCTCTCTTCCACGCGTATGCGACGGCGACGTCGTTTTTCCCGTCCATCTATTCGGCCAGCACACTGGTGGTCCTGCCGCGCTACGAGGCGGAGCGCGCGCTTGACGCGGTCTCGGACGAGCGAATCACGCTGTTCTGCGGAGCACCGACGATCTACAATGGACTTATCGCTCATCCCCGATTTTCCGAGAAGGACTACGCTTCGCTCGTCGGAGCTTATTCAGGGGCCGCGCCGCTCACGGTCGCGACGCTGGCCGAGTGGGAGCGGGTCACCCATGTTCCTATCGCCGAGGGGTATGGCCTTACCGAAGCAACCGCCATCCTCTGTTTCAATCCCTTGCTTGGTCGGCGAAAGCCGGGATCAGTGGGGCTCCCGTTGCCAGGCACCGAGATCGAGATAGTTGACCCGGAGAGCGGAACAACCGTGCTGGGCCCATCACATATAGGAGAAATCAGGGCTCGCGGTCCCCAACTCATGGCTGGGTACCGCGGGCG
>JAQGMS010000479.1 GCA_028292245.1 Ramlibacter sp. | reverse complement strand
GCGACGACCGGGACGTTCAGCTCTTTAGCCAGCGCCTTGAGGCCCGTCGTGATCTCGGTCAATTCCTGCACGCGGTTCTCGTTGCGGGACTTCGAGCCCGAGAGAAGCTGAAGATAATCGACAACCAGCACGTCGAGGCCGCGTTGGCGTTTCAGGCGACGCGCCCGCGCGACGAGCTGCGCAATCGAGATGCCGCCGGTCTGGTCGATGTACAAAGGGACCGTCTGCATTTCACGCGCAGCTTCGGAAATGCGATGGAACTCATCGTCTGCGATGTCGCCGCGCCGGATCTTATAGGACGCGACGCCAGATTGTTCGGCGATGACACGGGTCGCCAACTGCTCCGCCGACATTTCGAGCGAGAAGAATCCGACGATCCCGCCATTGCGCGCGATATGCGCGCCGTCGGGCCGCACCTCGTATTCGTAGGCTTTGGCGATGTTGAAGGCGATGTTGGTCGCCAGCGCGGTCTTGCCCATGCCGGGACGGCCGGCGACGATGACAAGATCGGAGCTTTGCAGGCCGCCGAGCTTCTGGTCGAGATCGGTCAGGCCGGTGGAAATGCCCGACAGTTTCCCGTCGCGCTCATAGGCGCGCGCCGCCATGTCGATGGCCGTCGTCAGCGCATCGGAAAAGCGCTGGAATCCGCCATCGTAGCGGCCCTGTTCGGCGATGGCGTAAAGCTGCCGCTCGGCTTCCTCGACCTGCGCGCGCGGCGAGGCGTCGACGGGCGAATCGAAGGCGGTGTTGACGATCTCCTCGCCGATGCCGATGAGGCTGCGCCGCATCGCAAGGTCATAAACCATACGCCCGTAGTCTTCGGCGTTGATGATCGTTGTCGCTTCGGAGGCGAGCCGCGCCAGATATTGCGGGATTGTCAGGCCGCCGAGATCGTGATCGCCCAGAAAGGTCTTCAGGGTGATGATCGTCGCGAGCTTGCCGGCGCGAATGAGTTGCGCCGAGACTTCGAAAATACGTCGATGCAGTTCTTCCGAAAAATGCTCCGGCCGTAGGAAGTCGGAGACGCGATCGAAGGCGTCGTTGTTGACCAGGATGGCGCCCAGCAGCGCCTGTTCCGCCTCGATATTATGAGGCGGAATCCGGTAGGTCTGCGCTTCGGTCTGCGGTCCCGGCAACAGGGAAAGCCGGGCCGCCAAAGGTTCGACGGCTGCCATGAATCTCGATGTCGATGTGAGAAAACGCGACTCAGCCGTTCAGACAACATCACGAGCGGTTCGGCCGTTTCTACGGCGCGACGGGTCGCTTGTGGAGTCGGAAACGCGCTGCCCGCGGCTTGCGAGTCATTTCCACAGGATAGAAGGCGCGCGCGAATCCTGCTTGACTCGCGCGCGCCTTATTAAAGCGGCTTAGCGGTCGCCGAGGCTGCCGCCGGCGTCTTCCAACGCCGCGCCGACCTCGAGGCCGAGATCGTCCATCGACGTCTCCTCGCGGGCATTGAGCGTCTCGCCCTTGGCCTGGCGTTCGGCCTCTTCGGGCGAACGGGCGACGTTCACGGTCACCTTCACATCGACTTCCGGATGCAGATGGATCGGCACGATATGCAGGCCGAGCGTCTTGATCGGCGTGGAGAGGGCGACCTGATTGCGCGTCGCCGAGAACCCGCCCGCAGTGATTGAATCAGCCACGTCGCGAGTCGACACCGAACCATAGAGCTGGCCTGATTCGCCCGCCTGGCGGATGATGATGAAGCTCTTGCCGTCGAGTTTTTCGGCGATCTTCGAAGCTTCAGTCTTAAGCTCGAGATTGCGCGTCTCGAGCTGCACGCGCTGCGATTCGAACTTCTTCTTGTTGCCCTCGTTGGCGCGCAGGGCTTTGCCGCGCGGCAACAGGAAATTACGCGCGAACCCGTCCTTGACGCGGACAGTCTCGCCCATCTGGCCGAGCTTGGCGATGCGTTCGAGCAGGATGACTTGCATTGGTTTTCTCCTTTTTCAGACTTTTGAAATGGTCGGCGGCTGGGACGAACCGCGCCGGATCGGGTGGAAGGCGTCGATGACGCCGATGATGGCGGCGAACGCCAAAGGCCAGGGGGCGATCGCCAGCAGGGCGAAATAGGCGCCCATCAGGATCGGCATACGCGCCGAGGACCGTCGCGTCAGGCTGTGCAGGATGGCGAGGCCCTGGAACGCATAAGCGGTGATGAGCGCAGCCGCGATGGTCGCGCCGAAGAGCCGTGGCGCGCCCTCGACAAGACAGGCCGCGAGCGCGGCGGCAAGGACGACAAGCGCGACCGGCGGCAGCGCGAGATGGTCGGGCAGGTCTTCCCAGGTGCGGGCGAGAAGCTGCGAAATCTTCACGGTGCGGCCCGCGAGCCACAGGTTGATGCTGAGGCTGACAACGGTCCAGGCCGCCATGGCGGGCGGCATGGCGGAAACGATCATCCGCGCCAGGTCTTCATTGCTATAGCCGCCCGGCAAGCTGCTCAGGCCGCCAATCGCATCCAGCGCCGGCGCAAGGCGCTGCGCCGCCTGGTCGATGAAAAGGCCGTAGCCGCCGATGCGCAGGCTAACGAGCCCGATAAGCGCCAGCGTCGAGGCGGCGGAGAGGACGACGATCCAGCCGAGCAAGCGGCCGACCGGATACCAGAAGATCTTGGGAGGTGTGCTGTCATCCGGCCGGAAGAGCGCGGCGAGGCGACTCAGGAACCAGGCGGGACCGGCGAGGGAAATCGCGAAAAGCGCGCCGAACAACGGGTGTAGTGCGAAGGAGATGGCGATCGCGCCGAGGACGCCGGCGGCAAGCCCCGTCAGATGGCCGAAGCCGAGGCCGGCGATCATGATCGGCAGCGCCGCCACGAAGGCGACGACCATCGCCAACGCGGTGCCCTTGATCGGCACCACGAAGAGCAACGCGGCGGCGAACCCCGCGCCAATCGCTATGAGGACTCTCTGCATCATGCCTTGCTGTCCCGCGTCACGCGGTTAGGGTCGGATCGACTAGCGTCTCGCCCAACATGCCGAAGGCTCGCCTCCGGCTGGATCGGACGGCGCTGACGCCGCCCGGGATAGTTTGAATTACTGTCTTAGCCTAGGGTTCTAAACCCTAGAGTTAATTAGCAATTGCTAGCGGATCACGTAGGGCAGGAGCCCTAGGAAACGCGCGCGCTTGATCGCCTGGGCGAGTTCGCGCTGCTTCTTGGCCGAGACGGC
>JAQGMS010000461.1 GCA_028292245.1 Ramlibacter sp. | reverse complement strand
AGGGACTTCTTTTCCGCCTTGTTGAGGCCGGCGCAAGGTTCGTCGAGCAGCAGCACCTTGGGATTGGCTACCAGGGCCCGCGCGATCTCGATCTTCTTCTGCTGGCCGAGAGAGAGGTTCTTGGCGTCATCTGCCGCAAAGCCGGCCAGGCCCAGCCGGTCCAGGACGTCATGGGCCAGCCTGTCGAGGTCTCGTTCCTCACGGAGGGCACCGGGAGTGGGGACGGAGGAGCGAAGCATTCCGATGTTGCCCCGCAGGTGAGCTCCGACCTTGACGGTTGAGAGGACATCCATGCCTTCGAAGAGGCAAGGAGTCTGGAAGGAACGGCTCAGCCCGTGCCGGGCCACAATATGCGCGGGCTTCCCCGTCACGTCCTCATCGCGGATGGAGACCGTGCCGGACGTCGGAAGCAGGTTCCCGGAGAGCAGGTTGACCAGGGTCGATTTGCCGGCACCGTTCGGGCCGATCACGGCAAGGACCTCACCGGCGTGGATGTCGAGGGAGATATGGTCGACGGCGGTGACGCCGCCGAAGCGCTTCACCAGACCCCGTGCCTGCAGGACTGTTCCGCCCAAAGTGTGGCCCTCGCGTTCACGGACGAACTCATCCATTGCGCGGGCCTGCGCCATGGTGACGTATTCTTCCTGTTCTTCTTCCATGGCCGGATCCGCAGCGCGGGGCTTCCGCCTGAACTTCCGGGCGAGACTCTCCACAACGCCCACGATCCCGTCCGGCCGCAGGATCAGAATCACCACGAGGAGCACGCCCAGAACCAGGGTCTGGCCGGCGCCGACGGCGGCGGAGCCCAGAAGCTGGGTCAGGACTCCCTCAATGCTCTGGTGCAGGAATTCCAGGACCACCGCCCCGACAAGGGCGCCCCATGGGGAGCGCATACCGCCAAGGACTGCGATGACCAGCACGTCGATGGCCGTGGCGACGCCGAAGGGGGGCGGGTTCACGTACATGACCTGGTGCGCGTAGAGGGATCCGGCCACGCTGCTGATCACTGCGGAGGCAATGAAGACCCGGGTCTTGGAGGCTGCGATGTCGATTCCGGCGGAGGCAGCGGCAGCCTCGTGGCCACGGATGGCCTTGAGTGCACGGCCTTCACGTCCGACGGCCAGCCGCAGGCAGCCCCAGAGGACAAGGCCGACGATGAGCCAGTTCAGAATGAAGTGCTGGCTGGTGTCGAAGAGTTCAAACCCAAAGACGTCCAATGCGGAGAGGGGAAGGCCGGAGGAACCGCCCGTGATCTCGAGGTTGTTCACCAGCAGGAAGAAGACCTCGCTCAACGCGAGCGTTCCCATGGCGAGGAAGTGGCCGCGAAGCCGGAAGATGGGCCGGCCCAGCAGGTATGCGGCACCGGCTGCAAAGACGGCGCTGACGACAATGGCCAGGATTCCCAGCCAACCAAAGTTCATGGTCAACAGGGCACTGCCGTAGGCTCCCACCCCATAGAAAGCGCCGACGGCGAGCGAGAATTGGCCCGCGTAGCCGGTCACCAGGATCATGCCCAGCGCCAGGAGGGCCATCAGGCCGACGCTGGCCCCGATGCCCTGCCAATAGTCAGTGAGGCCAAGTCCCGCGGCCGCAACCACGATGATCCATACCAGGGCCGCACCCCCATGGGACCACCGCAGGCCGTTTCCGCTCACGTTGCCGGACGGTGTTGCAGAGGCATGGGTACGACCGTTCTTGGCAGGGGAAAACCTAGACACGTTCGACCACCAACTTTCGGGTCAGGCCCTGCGGACGCAGGATCAGCAGGGTGATCAGAAGGACGAACACGATGGTCTCTGAATGCGCCGTGGAGATGCCTCGGGAGGCAACGTTTTCCACCAGCGCGATGAGGAAGCCGCCGACCAGCGTGAGCCCGATTTTGTCGAAGCCGCCGAGAATGGCAGCGATAAAGCCTTTGAGGCCGAGGGCGAAGCCCGCACCGACCGTGATGAACGACGTCGGTACCTGGGTTGCCAGGACGGCACCGGCCACAGCGCCCGAGAGTGCAAAGGCGATGGTGGCCATGAACGTGAGGTTGATGCCCACCACGCCTGCCGCGTAACTGTTGACGGCACAGGCGCTGAGTGCCTTGCCGGTCAGTGTCCGTTCAATGAACATCGCGAGGGCAACATAGGCGACGAGGGTGATGCCGATGACCCAAAAAGCCTGCTGGGGCAACGATGCCCCCAGGACGCTGACCGGGCCGCCTGCGGTAATGGGTTCGAACTGGCGCGGGCCGGTGCCAAAGATGAGCTGGAGGAGCGAGCGGATCACGATGCCGACCCCCAGGGTGACGATGGTCTGCACCAGCAGGCCCTGTTTGCGGAGCGGGAAGATGGCCAGGTGGTACATCAGGACACTCGCTACCGCTCCCGTCAGGGCGCCGACACCAATGGCGGCGAGCGGTGGAAGGACAGCCGAGGCAACAACCGCCCCGAACGCGCCGGCGACAGCGATGTCGCCCTGGGCAAAGTTAACCATTCCGGTCATGCGATGGATCACCACGTAGCCGATACCCATCGAGCCATAAATGGCGCCCACTGCTAACGCCGAAAGCAGTAGCTGCAACGCAACTTCCATGAGAAGCCTCTCTCAAACAGGTGGGAACCCGTAAACCAGCTGGTTCACGAGCCATTGACATACGAGCGTTCGTTAGTTTTGATAGAGTCTACGAGCGTGATTCAGATCATGTCAACGCTCGCCCCCACTCTCCGGACCGGCACCGTTGCCGGCATGAAAGGCAGTCCAATGCGTCTTGATTTGAGCTCCACATTCACCCGAAGGACGTTCGGCTCCATCGCCGCAGCCGGCATTCTGGCTGCATCCTTGACCGCCTGCGGCAGCAACGCAGCCGCAGGCGGGGGCGGAGGCGGGGCCTACAAAGTAGGCGTCCTGGTCGGATTGACGGGCAGTTACGCAGCGCTGGGCGAGCCCGAACGCAAGGCAATCGAGCTGTACTTCGACGAAGTCAACTCGGGTGGCGGCATCAACGGCAAGAAGGTTGAGCTGGTGGTACTGGACAGCACCAGCGACGAAGGCAACGCCGTCAACCAGCTCCGCAAGCTGGCCACCCAGGAGCAGGTGCAGGCCGTACTCGGCCCCAGTTCCAGCGGTGAGTCGATCGCCCTGAAGACCTTCGCCAAGTCCCTCAAGCTGCCGGTCATCTCACTGGCCTCTTCCTCTGCAATCGTTTCCCCGGCAGCGGATGCGACCTACATGTTCAAGGAATACACCGACACCAAGCTGTCCCTCCAGGCCCAGCTGGCGCTGGCCAAGGAAAAGGGTTGGAAAAAAGTGGCACTGCTGGCCACCAATGACGGCTACGGCCAGGACGCCGTCAAGACGATCGACCCCCTGATCAAGGAGGCCGGCGTCGAACTCGTCGCCAACGAAGTCTTCAACGCGACCGCCACAGACGTCACCCCCCAGCTCTCCAAGATCGCGTCCGCTTCGCCGGACGCCGTGCTGGTGTGGGCCGTGAACCCGGCCAACGCGATCGTCGCTAAGAGCGCGGCATCGATCAACTTCGCGCCGGTCCTCTTCCACTCCCCGGGCGCAGGCTCACCCGCCTACATCGCAAATGCAGGCGCGGCGGGCGAAGGCACGCTGCTCCAGGGCTCCAAGGTGCTCGCGGCGGCGGACGTGAAGGAAAGCGATCCCCAGTACAAGGTGGTGCGTAACCTCGTGGACAAGTACACCGCTAAATACAAGGAAGCGCCGGGCCAGTACTCCGCCAACGGCTGGGACGGTGCCATGCTTCTGGAGAACGCTCTCAAGAACATCAAGGGTGACCCGTCCAACCTTCAGGCCACCCGTGACGCCATCCGCGACTCACTCGAAAACAACACCAAGGACCTGACCGCCGTCAACGCCATCTACACGTTCACGCCCGAGTACCACGGCCCCACCGGACTCACCGGCCTCACCGTCCTTAAGGTCACCAACGGAAAGTTCACGGTCGAAAAGACGTACTAGGAATGTGGGCACGCAAAGCCCTTAACGCCAGAACGCCCGGCTGGAAAATCCAGCCGGGCGTTCTGCATGCCATCGTTCTGGAGCTGCTAGCCGCCCGCACCGGGAAGCACAACCCGCCCGACGCGTTCGTCAGCGTCCCGGACGTTTAGCTCCCGCAACGCAAGGCGCGTATAGATCCGGACGATCTCCTCAAGCGAGAACCGGCCGCCGTGCTTGAACCAGCCTGCGATGTGCGTCGCCTGGGCCACGAAGCTGTACACATGGATCTTGGCGTCGATGACGTCCGCGAGCCCGTCCTTGCCGGCCGCGGCCACCAGCTTTTCGAGGAACAGTTCGTAGTCCGCACGCTTCTTGATGACCACTTCACGTGCATCCCGGGGCAGCGAGCGCAGCTCCGCGTTGCCGATGAAGACTTCCTGGGCCCGCTCGGCATGGAAGGTGATGTGCTCGGCAAGCGCGGCCTGGAGCAGGTCTACGCTGTCGCCGCCGTCAGCGGCGGCAACGGCTTCCGCGACGCGCTCCAGCAGGTCATCAATGATGCCGCCCATGATCTGCAGGAGCAGATGCTCCTTGCTGTCAATGTGGTTGTAGAGGCTGCCAACCTTCAGTCCGGCAGCCGAGGCAACCTGCCGCAATGTCGTGGCATCGTACCCGCGCTCGAAGAAGAGCTGCGCTGCCCCTTCCCTAATGATCTGGGCACTGTTTCGTTCGGCTCGTACCGTCATGTCACTTTGCCGCCTTTCACCATGGATTCGTGATTAGTCATTATCTAACAAGCGTCCGCTTTTATCGAGCAGGCATTGACAATGCCCAAAATATCCGCCAAACTCAGCTTAACGTACAAACGCTCGTAAGTCATTGTGGGATGCTAGGAGAATGCCTTGGAAAATCGGAGCCGCTTGTTCGATAGCCTTGTCGTGGGAGGCCAGCCCCTCCGCAACCGTATTGTCCTGCCACCGTTGACGCGCAGCCGCGCCACGGTTGACGGCGTGCCCACGCGCCTGATGGAGGAGTACTACGGGCAGCGTGCCGGCGCCGGCCTGGTGATCAGCGAAGGAGCCGTGATCACGCCCCAGGCTTCGGCGTACGCGCGCGTCCCCGGGCTCTACTCCGCCGAACAGGTGACCGCGTGGCGCCCGGTCGTTGAGGCAGCCAAGCGCGACGGCGCCGTCGTCTACGCCCAGCTCTGGCACGTGGGCAGGCAGTCGCATTCAAGTGTCCAACCCGATGGCCTCCTCCCGAAGGGCCCTTCAGCCGTCCCCATCACGGGTTATCAGTACCGCAGCCCCACGGGCAGGATTCCCTACGAGACGCCCCGGGAGCTGACGACGCCGGAGATCGCCGAAATCATCAAGGCGTACGGAACGGCGGCACGGAACGCTGTCCGCGCGGGGTTCGACGGCGTCGAACTTCACGCCGCCAACGGCTACCTGATCGATCAGTTCCTGAACGACGGATCAAACCACCGGACCGATCACTACGGCGGTTCCCTCGAAAACCGGACCCGGTTCCTTCACGAGGTGATCTCGGAGGTGGCCCGGCACCTGCCGTCGGAACGCATTGGCGTCCGGCTGTCGCCCTCGTCGGATTGGATGGACGTCCACGATTCAGACAAACGGACGCTCTACTCCACTGTGGTCCGCCAGCTCAATGATCTGGGACTCGCCTACCTCCACCTGGTGGAACCGGAGATCGCCGGATCCACCACCGTGGACAGTCCTGCCGACTCCATCCCCACCGCCGAACTCGCGGCCTTGTTCGACGGCGTCGTGATCGTCACGGGCGGACATGACCAGGCGTCCGGCGAGCAGCTCCTCACCGACGGAACAGCAGACCTCGTGGGTTTCGGCAGGCTGTTCATCGCCAACCCCGACCTCCCGCACCGCTTCCGGACCCGGGCGCCGCTGGAGCCTGTGCGCCCCGCGGGCGTCTATGGTGGTGGACCGGAAGGCTACACCGATTACCCCGCCCTGGCCGCCAGCGGGACCTGACCGCGGCCTGCCCAACGCCGGGCATCACCGATCCGACCTCCTGAAGGAGACACTATGAGCCCATCCCTAAACGTCCTGGTCACCGGGGCGGGCGGTGGCATGTGCCGCGGCATTAATGCGCGCCTCGCCGGGTCCGGGCACACCATCGTGTGCGTTGACCTGGATGCCCAAAGCAGCGAAGCGGCCGCCCAGGCCATCCGGGACGCCGGCGGAAAGGCCGTCTCCTTCGCCGCAGACGTGGCCGATGAGGCCGCCGTCGGACAGCTGCACGCCGAAGTGACGTCCACAGTGGGCCCGGTGCAGGCGTTGGTCAACGCGGCCGGGATCCTGGACCGGAAGTTCCTCGCCGACAGCACCGCGGAGTCCTTCCGCCGGGCCCTGGACGTCAACCTGGTGGGCCCGTTCAACCTCATCAAGGCCTTTTCCCCTGGAATGATCGAGGCCGGCTGGGGGCGGATTATCAATATCGCCTCGATCGCGGGTGTCACGGGCTACCCCTACCCCAGCTACGCAGCGTCCAAAGCCGGCCTCGCCAACCTGACGCGTTCCCTCCTCGAAGACTTCTGGGGCACGGGCATCACCATTAATTCGATCTGCCCCGGAGTTGTGGACACCCCCATGGTGATCCAGGAAGTCCGCGACCAGGTGCGCCGCCGCGTCCCCACCCAGAGCATCATCGATCCCGCCGAGATCGGTGCCATGATCGCCTTCCTGCTCACCGACGAGGCCCGCAACGTCAACGGCGCGGACCTCCTGATCGACGGCGGAGCCACCCAGCTCTTTTCGCTGTTCAACAACCATGCAGACTGACTCCATCACGATCACCGGAACCGCCCAGCGGGAAGCCTGGCAACGCCGCGTCCTCCCGCCGGTGGAGGTGATCGCCTCTGGCATCCACAGCGTCCCGGTGGTCTTTCCCGAAAATCCCATGCGCTACACCCTGAGTTATGTACTGCTCGACGGCGACGAATGCGTGGTGGTCGACCCCGGCTTTGACAGCGACGAGGGGCATCGCCAACTATTGGATGCCCTGGCCCGCCTGGACGTCGGCCCCGGGGAGATCAGCGGGATAGTAGCCACGCACTTCCACACTGACCACCTGGGCATGGCGGCCCGCCTTGCCCGTGACTCCGGGGCATGGATAGCACTGGGAGAAAACGAGCGCCGGAACATCACCGCGTTCGAGGACGCGCAGGAAGAATCGGCCCTCGACCAAGCACGGATGCGGAGCTGGGGCGTCCCTGAAGACCGGGTAGCCGAGGCAGCCATGTCCCCCCAAGGGCTCCTTGATATGCGCATGCTGCCGGACCCCGACCGGCGGCTTGGCGACGGGGACACGCTGGCCGTAGCCGGGCGCAACTGGCGCATCATGGAGACTCCGGGGCACACTCCGGGCCACATCTGCCTGTGGGACGACGACGGCGACCTGGTGCTGTCCGGTGACCATGTCCTCCCCCGCATCTCCCCCAATGTGTCCCTCGAGATCCGGGGGGACGCCGATCCGCTGCGGCACAACATCGAGTCACTGCAGCGGATCGCGGGCAACGACCACTATGAGGTCTGCCCTGCGCACGAATACCGCTTCCGCGGCGTGGGCCTCAGGGCAAGGGCCCTCGAGGATCATATTGCGGAGCGTTCACGCGAGGTCCTGGAGGTGCTGGGCAAGGGCGCACCGACGGTCCACGAGGTGGCCTGTCAGCTCACGTGGTCCCGCGGCTGGGAGTCCCTGGGCCGGCTGCAGTTCAGGCTGGCCCTCAGCGAGACTGCCGCGCACATCCGCTATCTGGCCACATCAGGCCTTCATGCCGGCGTCCCGGGGCTTGTGGCTGTTCCGTAGGCAGCACTAAGTGGCGGGGATCCAGCCGGGATCCGGCAGACCAAGATCCTGGACGGGGAGTTGGATGTGTTCTCCCACCAGGAGGTCGATCCTGGTCCGGACCAGACGCATGGCTGCGATACGCCAGTGACCGTCGAGGCGCCGGTACTCCTCTTCGTAGAGGCCGTATCCCCGGATTCCATAGAGTCCGGGGATTTTTGCGCCCCGATACTCCCTGCTGTCTCGGGGCCAGATCAGATAATCGTGCATGGACCAGATTCCGCGGACGACGCCTTTGCCGGAGCGCGCCAGCCGGGGCATAAACCCCTGGTGCACCGACTCGACATCCTGAAGGAAGCCCGCTACGCCGCTGGTGAATTCGTTGGCATTTCCAGTTTCAAAGGGAAAACCGCCGAACGTCGCGTCGGCATGGAACAGGTCTCTCAGGCTCGGCCATCGCTTGGCATCAAGATGCCTGAAATAGTCGGCCTTCAGATTCCTGATGTCCTCGAAGTCTTCGGGTGTAGTCACGTTAGTTCCTCCATTTCCCGTTCGAGCGCCGCCGGTGGCGCCGCTGGGCCTGATTGGGCCAGGACGATCCCGCCAATGACAATTGCGGCGCCTGCCAGCTGATTCCAGCTGACTTCCTCCTGGAGCACCAACGCGCCGAGCGCTACCCCCACCAGCGGGGTTATGTATGCAACGGTTGACGCTGCGGTGGCACCCCATTGGGCGATGATGCGGAAGTTCCAGACATAGGCCAGTCCGGTGCTGACGACGCCGAGCAGCAGCATGCCAACCACTACCGGTGGTGTGAGCGAAATGTCGCCCGTGGCAAGGAACGGCGCGAGGGCCAGCATCATCAGCGACGCCGCGACCATCTGGACGGCCGGGACCCCGATCGGATCCGCCGCGAACGGGGATACGTATTTCTTGGTATAGGAAAAGACGACGCCGAAACACAACACCGCCGCGAGACAAGCCAGCTGCCCCCAGAGATCAACGGCATCGGCCGCGTAGAAGCGCCACGGGGACAGCACCACGAGGATCCCGACGGCGCCGGTCACGATGCCAACGGTCTTCCGCAGGGTGACTTTTTCCTGCCGCAGGGCCACCGCGGTGACCGCCGCGGTGGCCAGCGGCGTGGCGGAATTGAGGACGCTGGAGAGTCCGCTCGGAATGCGCTCGGCAGCCCAGGCGAACAGCAGGAACGGCAGGACGCAGCCGACGCCGGCGGTCAGTGCCAGATGCAGCCACAGCTGCCGCTGCCGCGGCCAGGGGCGCCGTCTCAGGACCAGCAGCAGGCTCAGCGCCAGCGCACCCAAGCAGAGCCGCCCGAGGACCACCTGGCCCGGCGAAAGCCCCTCCACCGCGAGCTTCATCATCAGGAAGCTGGAGCCCCAGGCTGCGCCGAGCAAAACAAACCGGACCATCGTGCCGACAGGCGTCATTCCCGCGTTCCTTCCTGGGCCACGGGTCACGCCGTGTCCGTGATGATTTCAATCAGATAATGACGATTTCCTCGGCCACGCAGGCATGGACCCGGGTCAGGACATCCTGGACACTGTCCAGGCCCTGGCCCAGCCCGTCAACGGCTGCGCGGGCGCGGGCTTGATCGGCAAAGCCGATGGAGACAGCCACCTCGGGGATCTGCTCCTCCCGGCGCAGCGCCTCGCGGACCAGCAGTTCCGCCTCCGGAACCAGGACGTTCACGCCCCAGCCGAGGGCGCCGTCGACCGTTTTGCACAGCTGCCCGGCCCAGCGGTCAACTGCATCCGGGTCAGGTTCCGCCCTTTGGCTCCAACGTGCCAGCACCCACAGCTTGTAGGGCCAGGGAGGGTGCGGAGCGGCCGCCGTTACCGGCCCGCCGGTAAGGCCGCTGAGGAAGTTCTGTTCGTCCACGATCAGCCGGCTGGCCACATCAGATTCGAAACCGGCCTGCACCACGTTCTCATCGGCGAACCACAGCTCAACAATGCCGTCAACGCGGTATGCCCCGCCGGCTAGCGGCTCGAGGACGGACTGCAGCACGTGGTTCTGCCGGTAAGCCGTCACGCCGGGAAGCTCACGTGCGATGTCCGCATGCGTGGTGGACCAGTGGGACCGGAATGCTTCCTGGCCTTTGTCGACGCGGGCCTCCAGATAGGTGATCCGTTTAGGCATCGGTCAGGCACCCGCCGTCAACGGAACGTCAATTTCTTCGGCCAGGAACCATTCCATGCTCTCCAGGAAGTGGTGCTCATGGTCGAACAGGTCCTTGCCTTCAGGCCCCTCATAGGCAACTTTCACGGCCGCCACGGAGGAGAACCACAGTTCGGCCATTCCGCTGTACGGCCAGGGCTTCCGGTGTTCGATCGCAGGGTTTTGCCGGTATCTGAGGATTCCCGGCAGCCTCCGCACATAATCCGGGTGCTCCACGTTCCAGAAGTGCAGGAACTCCTCCCGGGTCAGTCCCGGCTTTGCCTTGATGACAGCCACTACTTTGATCATGTGCCGCCCGCCTAGACCGGAGTAACGGCCTGGCGCCGCTCCACGGGAACCATCTTGCGCTTGGAGTACAGGCCCAGCCGCCTCGTCAGGTCCGCGCGCAGCTCGTTGGCGGGAACCACGGCCTCCACAGCGTTGGCGTTGGCGATCTTGAAGACATCGATGCCTTCCGCGTACTCGCTGTGCTTTTCCAGGATGAACGCGCGGCGTTCGGCCGGGTCCTCGATTTCGTGGATCTGGTTGTAGTAGATGCCGTTGACCGCGGCATCCGGACCCATCAGAGCGGGGCGGGCCGTGGGCAGCGCAATGACGGCGTCCGGGTTCATGGGGGCACCGGACATGGCCAGGTAGCCTCCGCCGTAGGCCTTGCGGACCAGGACGGTGATGCGCGGAACCCGGCACTCGGAGACGGCGAAGATCATTTTGGCGCCGTGGCGGATGATGCCCTCGCGCTCCACCTGCGAGCCGATCATGTAGCCCGCGATGTCCACCAGGAAGACGATGGGGATGTTGTAGGCGTTGCAGATCCAGATGAAGCGCGCGGCCTTGTCCGAGGAGTTCGGGAAGATGGACCCGCCCATGTGCGTGGGCTGGTTGCCCACCAGCCCCACGGAGCGCCCGTTGATGCGGGCAAATCCGGTCAGCATCTCCGGAGCAAACAGCTCCTTGTATGGGAACCAGGATCCTTCGTCCACGAGGGATTCCACGAATTCCTCCATGTCGAAGACTTCGGCTTCGCGCAGCGGAACGATGTCTTGTAGTGTGCGGCCCGGCCGCGGTTCGATGGCCGGGGCCATAGGCGCGGGGGTTTCCCAGTTGGCAGGGAGGAAGGACAGCCAGACGCGGATGGTGTTGAGGGCTTCCTCGTCGTCCTCGACCAGGACGTCACCCAGTCCGGAGACGGTGCAGTGCATTTCGGCGCCGCCCATCTCCTCCAGCGTGACTTTCTCGCCGGTGACCATCTCGGCGAGTCGCGGCGATCCCAGGTAGGCCGTTGCGTGGCCGCGGACCATGATGGTCATGTCGCAGAGGGCAGGAACATAGGCGGAGCCGGCGGGCGACGGTCCGAAAAGGGCACAGACCTGCGGGACGCGGCCGGAAATCTGGACCTGGTTGTAAAAGATGTTGCCCCAGGCGTGGCGGCCGGCGAAGCTCTCGAACTGTTCGTCAATGCGGGCACCGGCGGAGTCGAAGAGGTAAACGATCGGGATGCCGGCCGCATCCGCATTCTTCTGGGCCTGGGTGATCTTTTCGAAGGTGCGGTTTCCCCACGTACCGGCCTTGACGGAGTAGTCATTGGCTATGACGCATACTTCGCGCCCGTCAACGCGGCCGAAGGCGATGACCACGGCGTCACCTGGCAGGCCTTCCTCGTAGCGGGCTAGCAGGCCGTCCTCGATGTAGTTTTCGTCGTCGAAAAGGATTGCGAGGCGCTGCCGGACCAGGAGCTTGCCTGAGTCGATGATCTTCTTGCGGTTCTTCTCGGAACCACCGAGGCGGGCCGAAGCGAGCTTCTCGGTCAGTTGTTCGTGCACGGTGGGTGCGGCGACTTCGATGTCCGACGCCGGCGCGGGGGCGACGATCGTAGCTTCACTCATGTTGAGCCTCCAGAAATTAGAGTTGGTGTCCTCTATTAGTATACGAACAAGCGTTCGCTAGTCTAGTCTTATTGGAGGTGGACTTACGATTTCCGTAGGCATCGTCCTCATTTGACCGAACAGGAGAGACACATGCACGGCATTGATCCCCAGCCGGCCGGCACCACCCTGCCGCTTCCGAAGGGACGCCCCGACCACTTCTGGGAAGACCTGGTGGCCGGTGACGTGATTCTGACAGCAGGAATGACCATCACTGATGCGCACCTGGTCCAGTGGGCCGGACTCACCGGCGACCTTGTGTCACTGCACCTCGATGAGACGTACGCGGCAACGACGCCGTTCGGCCAGCGGATCGCCCATGGCCCCCTCACGCTGTCGCTCGGCTTGGGCCTCATGACCCAGACCGGCTATTTCAGCAATGTGGTGGCCTGGCTCGGACTGGATGAGGTGCGCGCCCTTGCGCCCGTGTTCATCGGGGACACCATCCGCGTCAGCGCCACGGTCGACATGGCGCGCGAGACCAAGAAGCCGGAACAGGGGATCTGGAAAATCAAGTACTCGGTGCTGAAGCAGGACGGCTCGACAGTCATGACGTTCAGCAGCAGCTTCATCATGAAGAGGAAGTAGGCCATGACCATTCAAGCGAACTTCGCCCCCGCACCGCCGGCCGATATCGCCGAGCCTGCGGAGTTCGCAGCCCTGCGGAAGCGCGTCCGGGCCATGCTCGCCATGCACGTCACACCGGAACGGCTCAACAAGTTCGATGAGGCGGAGGAGTACGATCTTGAACTCTTCCACGAGATTGCCGCCGCTGGCTTCGTGAAGCTCGACGGCGAGCTGCATGGCCGCGGACCCAAGCACCAGGCGCAGGCCGTGGTGCTGGAGGAACTCGGCGCCGGGCCGACGTCCGTGGGGGTCAGCATGGTGGTGCAGTACATGGGCGTCCAGCTCCTTCATGCCTACGGCAACCACCAGCAGCAGGAGGAGTTCCTGGCACCGCTGCACGCCGGCAAGGCCAAGATGTCCTTCG
>JAQGMS010000282.1 GCA_028292245.1 Ramlibacter sp. | reverse complement strand
TCATGCTGGGCCATCCAGCTCCTGGCCTCGGTTTCGGTCTCGGCCCATCCCAGCGCCTCGATGGACGCCAGTTCCTCCAGCGTTCCGATCAGGTTCTCGCGGATCGTTGCGTTGTCTTCGACGATGTATGTTCTCAAATCCACAGTAGGTCGTTCAAGGCATGGCAGGGCACCAACGCGTTCTTGTCCGAACGGCTAGCCGGCTGACCGATCTGTATCCCTCATGTTTCCCCGCGCGTCGATCATTCTGCCAGCCGGGCCACCCGCGCCAAGTAGGATGTTTCCTACACCTCTTTTGTAGGGTCCGGCTGACAGCACTTGCCGCATGCCACTGACTGGCCCGCGCTTTTTCACTGCGCAGACTCAGCGGAGAAACAGGAACCCTCCGACATGAAGCTGTTGATCGAATCCCATACCAGCGGGCCGGCGCAAGCCATGCCCTCGACCGGGCGCTGACGGGACTGCATGGATGGCGCCACCAACATCCCGCAGGCTCAGGGCCACGCGCTTTGGGTCAAGATCCTCGGGGGCCTGATCCTCGCGATCGTCCTGCTGGCGCTGCTGCTCATCTTCTTTCCCTGGGATGTCTTGCGCGGCCCGCTGAACCGCTATGTCAGCGACAGGACCGGCCGTCATTTCGAAATCACGCGGCGGCTCGACGTCAAGCTCGGGCGCACCACCCGCATCCTGGCCGACGGCATCGAATTCGCCAATCCCGAGTGGGCGCGCGACCCGCTCATGGTGAAAGCGGAAGGCGCGGAAATCCAGATCGCGCTGCTGCCGCTGCTGCGGCGCAGGATCGAGCTGCCGCTGGTGGCGTTGCGGCAGCCCCAGCTGGCGCTGCAGGTCGAAGCCGACGGCCGCCGCAGCTGGGCGCTCGGCCACGACACTGCCGACCCGCACAACATTCCGCAGATCGGCGCCCTGGTCGTCGACCAGGGCAGCATGCACTTCCTCGCTGCGCATCACGGGGCGGATATCCATACCGACTTCGCGATCCAGGGGACGACGGAGCTGCCCTTGACTTTCAAGTCCAGGGGAACCTGGCAGAAGGAAAACTTCATCGCGCAGGGGCGCACCGGCAATGTGCTGTACCTGAGCGCGCCGCTGCAGCATCCCTTCCCGGTCGACATGGCGGCGGCGGCGGGGCACACCACGCTGCGCGCCAACGGCTCGGTTGCCAGCCTCGCGACTTTCGATGGCGCCAGCGTCGCCGTCAACCTGCAGGGCCATGACCTGGCCGAGTTGTACAAATTGGTAGGCGTTGTGCTGCCGGCCACCCCGCGCTATTCGGTGCGCGGCAACCTGTCCAAGCAGGGCGAGGTCTGGACGATGCGGCAGATCAACGGCAAGCTGGGCAACACGGACCTGAGCGGCGAGCTGTCGTTCGACCGCGAGCACGAGGTGCCGGTGCTGACCGGCAAGGTGCGGTCGAACTCGCTCGATTTCGACGACCTGGCGCCGCTGGTCGGCATGCCCGAGCAGCCACGCAGCGCGGCGGCGCTGCCCCAGGTAACGGGGGTGCGGCCCACGCCCCTGGACGCCCGCCCTGTCCGCGCGTCCCGCGACCCGGGCCGCAAGGTCCTGCCCACCGCCGCGCTGGACGTGCCGCGGCTGAAGGCCATGGACGCCGACGTTCAGTACGACGCCGCGCGCGTCACCAACGTGCGGCAGCTGCCGCTCGATCGCATGAGCGTGCACGTTCGCATGGCCAAGGGCGTGCTGCAGCTCGATCCGCTGAATGTCGGCGTCGCGGGCGGCACCTTCGCCGGGCGGCTGCGAATCGACGGCAACAGCGACCCCGCGATCGCGGAGGTGCGCCTGGACGCCCGCGAACTCGAATTGAACAAGCTGTTCCCCGGCTTCAAGCTCACCCGCGCGAGTTTCGGCAAGATCCACGGCGACATCGACTTGAAGGGCCGCGGCAACTCGGTCGCGCAGATGCTGGGCACGTCGGGCGGCACCGTCGCCATGCTGATGGGGCACGGCGAAATCAGCAACCTGCTGCTGGAGTTCGCCGGCATCGACGGCGGCGAAATCCTGAAGTTCATGGTCAAGGGCGACCAGAACGTGCAATTGCGCTGCGCGGCCGCGGCGTTCGACGTGAAGCAGGGGCTCATGACCAGCCGCGCGCTGGTGCTGGACACGAGCGACACCGTGATCTACGGGAACGGCGCGGTCAGCCTCGCGAACGAATCGATGGACCTCACGCTGCATCCCTATCCGAAGGACATGAGCATTCTTTCGCTGCGCTCCCCGCTGAAAGTGAGCGGCAGTTTCGTGGCGCCGAAGCTCGGGCCCGACAAGGGCGCGCTGGCCGGCCGCGCCGGGATCGTGCTGGCGCTGGCGGCGATCAACCCGCTGCTGGGCCTGGCCGCCACGGTCGAGACCGGTCCCGGCCGTGATGCGGATTGCGGCCCCGCGCTGAAGGAAGCCTCGTCGCCGTACGCCGCCGCGCGGATCGCGGCGATGTCCCAGCCCGATGTGCAAAAGCGCGCGGCGCAATTGGGAGGCCCGGGCGTCGGGCCGGATGGCAAGCCCGCTTCGGCCAGCAAGGATGCGGCCAAGGGCAAGGCGCCGCCGAGCCCCTCCGATCCGCAGCAGGCACCCGGCGGCTCCGGCCGGCTTTACGGGCCCTGACCGGCTTCGAGCTAGCGCTTGGACAACAGGCTCACGTAGTCGTGGCTGGCCGTGTTGATGGTCGAGATCCGGTACTCCACCGGCTTGTCGCCGAAGGTCAGCGCCACGCGATGGACTTCGAGCACAGGCCGGCCCAGCGCGACACCCAGGATGCGCGCGGTCTCGCGGCCGGCGGCAGTGGCGCGGGCGCGCTCGCGCGCGCGCAGGACGGTGATGCCGTGGTCGGTCTGGTAGAGGTTGTAGACCGTGCTCGGGCGCTCGAGGAACCGCTTCTCGTTGAAGCCCTTGAACACTTGCGCGGCCACGACCAGCCGGTCGTGCACCACGGCCCGGCCGGACAGGGATAGACGGTTGTCGATGCGCACCACCGGGTCGCCCGGCTTGATGCGCAGCGCTGCGGCCTCGGCCTCGTCGGCGCGCCCGCGCACGAACGCCACGCATTCGACGTGAGGGTATTCGCGCTCGCGCAGTTCGTCGGCCACCGGGAATTCCTCGCGCGGCTCGACGTGGAAGAACTGGAACAGGAAACGGTCGTCGTTGTGCAGCGCCACGAAGGTGCCCTTGCCCTGCCGCCGCACCAGCACGTGCTCATGCACCAGTTCGTCCACCGCCTTGCGCAAGGTGCCGACACTCACGCCCAGGGCTTGCGCGATCACGCCTTCACTCGGCAGCGTGTCGCCCGGGCCGTAGCGCCCGCTCTCGACCACCCGCTGCAGTTCGCGCTTGGCCTGGCGGAACAGCGGGCCCGCTGCGCTGGGCGCGAGCGGCTGCAGGCCGTGGGAGGAAGCCGGGGTTGCCATCTCAGCAGTGTAGTGCAGCGGCGCCAGTCATCTATATGAGTTGGTTGACAGCGCCGGGGGCCTGCGCGAACACTGCGCGCTCGTTTCCCTTGGAGAAAGCACTTGATCCATTTCGTATTGCACGACCCGCACGACACGGTCGCCGTGGTGGTCGTCGAGGGCGTGAAAGCCGGCGCCGAACTCACCGGCTGGGTCATGGACGACGACCGCATGGTGCAACTCACCGCGCGGCAGGACATCCCGATCGGCCACAAGATCGCGTTGGCGAACATGGCGGTGGGCGATACCGTCATGAAGTACGGCATCGACATGGGCAAGGTGGTCGCGCCGATCCAGGCCGGCCAGCACGCGCACGTCCACAACATCAAGACCAAGCGTTGGTAAGCAGCATGTCCATCATCAACCGCGAAACCACCTTCCTGGGCTATCGGCGCGAGAACGGCCGAGTGGGCGTGCGCAACCACGTCATCATCCTGCCGCTGGACGACCTGTCCAACGCCGCGGCCGAAGCCGTGGCGCACAACATCAAGGGCGCGCTGGCGATCCCGCATCCCTATGGGCGATTGCAGTTCGGCGCCGACCTCGACCTGCATTTCCGCACGCTGATAGGCACCGGCAGCAACCCCAACGTCGCGGCGGTGGTCGTGATCGGCATCGAGGACGGCTGGACCAAGAAGGTGGTGGACGGCATCGCCGCCACCGGCAAGCCCGTCACCGGGTTCGGCATCGAGGGCCATGGCGACCACGACACGATCATGCGGGCCAGCAAGGCGGCGCGCGAATACGTGCAGTGGGCCAGCGAGAAGCAGCGCGAGCGCTGCGCCATCGCCGAGCTCTGGGTATCGACAAAGTGCGGCGAGTCCGACACGACGTCCGGCTGCGGCGCCAACCCGACGGTGGGCAACGCCTTCGACAAATTGCACGCGCTGGGCAGCTACCTGTGCTTCGGCGAAACCACCGAGTTGACCGGCGGCGAACAGATCGTGGCGGCGCGTTGCGCCAACGACGCGGTGCGCGAGAAATTCATGTTCATGTTCGACCGCTACCAGGAAGTGATCAACCGCCACAAGACCAGCGACCTGTCGGATTCGCAGCCGACCAAGGGCAACATCGCGGGCGGCCTGACCACGATCGAGGAAAAGGCGTTGGGCAACATCCAGAAGATCGGCAAGCGCTGCACGGTGGACGGCGTGATCGACAAGGCCGAGACGCCGACGCACCCGGGCCTGTGGTTCATGGATTCGTCCAGCGCCGCGGCCGAGATGGTGACTCTGTGCGCGGCCTCAGGCTACGCCGTCCATTTCTTCCCGACGGGCCAGGGCAACGTGATCGGCAACCCGATCCTGCCGGTCATCAAGATCTGCGCCAACCCGCGGACCGTCCGGCTGATGGGCGAGCACATCGACGTCGATACCTCGGGCTTGCTGCAGCGTGAAATCACGCTCGACCAGGCCGGCGACATGCTGCTGGACTCGATGATGCGCACGGCCAATGGCCGGTTCACGGCGGCCGAGGCGCTGGGTCACCGCGAGTTCGTGCTGACCCGGCTGTACGAATCGGCCTGATGGCGAATCTTTCGTTCGACGAAGCGGTCGAGCTTGGCGCACGCGGCTTGCGGCAAGCCGGTGCGAGCGAGGCGATGGCGGAAAGCACGGCGCGTGCCCTGGTGCTGGCGCAGGCGCAAGGCATGGACTCGCATGGGCTGTCCCGCGTGGCCCAATACGCCACGCACCTGCGCAACGGCCGGGCCGACGGCGCCGCCGTGGCGGCGGTGGCGCGGCGCAAAGGCGCGGCACTGCTCATCGACGCGCACCAGGGCCTGGCGTTTCCGGCCTGCGATCTCGCGGTGCGCAAAGGCGTTGCGGTGGCGCGCCAACTCGGTGTGTGTTTTGCCGGCGTCACCAACAGCCACCATGCCGGCGTGCTGGTCGATCACTTGCGGCCGGCGGCAGCGGCCGGCCTGGTCGGCCTCGGCTTTGCCAACTCGCCGGCGGCGATGCCCGCGGCCGGCGGCCGCCATCCGGTGTTCGGCACCAATCCGGTGGCCGCGATGTTCCCGCGCCGTGGCGCGGACGCGCTGATGATCGACCTGTCGCTGTCGGAAGTGGCGCGCGGCAAGGTGATGGTCGCCGCCAGGGAAGGGCGGCCGATCCCGCTGGGCTGGGCGCTCGATGCGCAAGGCCAGCCGACGACCGATCCGCATGCCGCCCTGGAAGGCTCGATGCTGCCCATCGGCGCGGCCAGCAGCCCCAAGGGATCCATGCTGGCCCTGGTCGTCGAACTGCTGGTGGTGGCGCTGACCGGCACCCGCTTCGGCTTCGAAGCCTCGTCGTTCTTCGTCGACGAGGGCAATGCGCCACGTCTCGGGCAAGCCTTCATCCTGATCGACCCGGCGGCGCTGGCGGGCAGCGATGCCTATTTCGAGCGCATGGAAACGGTGGTGGCCGAAATGCTGGCGGATGACGGCGTCCGGTTGGCCGGCGCGCGGCGGCTGGCACTGGAGCGCAAGGCGAGGACGGAAGGGTTGGAGATTCCGGCCGCGCTACTGGCACAGCTGGAAGACCTGTCAAGTCCGCGATGACGGCCGTTTCGAGCAGACGGCGCAGGCCATGTCCCGGGGCACCTTGACCTCGGTCCATTCCATCGACCGCCCGTCCAGCATCTGCAGCCGGCCCGCCAGTGAAGTGCCGGCACCGGTGAGCAATTTGAGCGCCTCGGCCGCCTGCATCGCGCCGATGATGCCCACCAGCGGCGCGAACACGCCCATCGTCGCGCACCTCGTTTCCTCGAAATCGTCCGACGGGGCGAACACGCAGGCATAGCACGGCGACTTCGCGTCGCGCGTGTCGTACACCGAAATCTGGCCGTCGAAGCGGATGGCCGCGCCCGAGACCAGCGGCTTGCCATGCCTGACACAGGCGGCATTCACGGCCTGGCGGGTGGCGAAGTTGTCGCAGCAATCGACGACCACGTCGGCCGCGGCGGCCAGTTCGTCCAGCATCTGCGCGTCGGCCCGTTCAACCACCGGCACCACCAGCACTTCCGGGTTGATGTCGCCCACCGCACGCTGCGCCGACAACGCCTTGGGCTGGCCCACGCGGGCCAGGTTGTGCGCGATCTGCCGCTGCAAGTTGGTGAGGTCCACCGCGTCGTCGTCGACCAGGGTGATGCGGCCGACGCCGGCCGTACCCAGGTACAGCGCGACGGGCGATCCCAGGCCACCCGCGCCGATCACCAGCGCGTGGGACGCCATCAGCCGCTGCTGGCCCTCGATGCCGATCTCCTCGAGCAGGATGTGCCGCGAATAGCGCAGCAGCTGGTCGTCCGTCATGCCGGGATTGTGGAGGCAAATAAAAAAGCCGGCGATTGCCGGCTTTTCCTGGATCCCGGCCTGCGCCGGGATGACACCGCGTCGCGGTGTCAGTTATCTTTTTTCTCGGCCTTGTTCTCGACCACCTGGGTCTTGCTGACCAGGACCGGACGGCCCTTGAGCTGGTTCAGCGCCTGGACCAGCTGGAAGTCCTTGTCGGTGCCGAACTCGGGCACCTTGCGGTCGACCACCGGCTTCTTCGCATCTTCCTCGGCCTTCTTGCGCGCTTCGTCGCGAGCTTTTTCGCGCATCGGGTCCTTGATTTCGTTACCCTGCCCGCTGGCCAGGTGCTTGTCGAGATCGGCTTCGCGGGTGCGCAGCAGAGAGAAGATGTTGCCTTCCTCGGATTCGTCCACCATCACGTCGGGCACGATGCCCTTGGCCTGGATCGACTTGCCGCTGGGCGTGTAGTAGCGCGCCGTGGTCAGCTTCAGGCCGGTGTCGGGTCCGAGCGGGCGCACGGTCTGCACCGAGCCCTTGCCGAAGGTCTGGCTGCCCAGGATGGTGCCGCGGCGATGGTCTTGCAGGGCGCCGGCCACGATCTCGCTGGCCGAAGCTGAACCTTCATTGACCAGCACCACCAGCGGCACGGTCTTGAGGGCGGCCGGCAAGCGGCGCAGCGGGTCGGCCCCGGCGCGGCGCTGGTAGAACTCGGGCGCCGCCTTGTAGACGAACTTGCTTTCAGCGAGCTGGCCATTGGTGGAGACCACCGTTACGTTCTCGGGCAGGAAGGCCGCCGAGATGGCGACAGCCGCATCGAGCAAACCGCCCGGGTCGTTGCGCAGGTCCAGCACCATGCCCTTGAGGTTGGGCTCGGCCTTGTAGATTTCCTCGACCTTCTTGGCGAAGTCGTCCACCGTGCGTTCCTGGAACTGCGACAGGCGAATCCAGCCGTAGCCCGGCTCGATAACCTTGCCTCGCACCGATTGGGTGCGAATTTCCTCGCGCGTGATGGTCACCGGAAAGGTGCGGTTCTCGTCCTTGCGGAAGATCGTCAGCATCACCTTGGTATTCGGCTCGCCGCGCATCTTCTTGACGGCGTCGTTCAGGGACAAGCCCTTGACGACCGTGTCGTCGATCTTGGTGATCAGGTCATTGGGCTTCAGGCCGGCGCGGAAAGCGGGTGAGCCCTCGATCGGCGACACCACCTTGACCAAGCCGTCCTCTTGCGAAATCTCGATGCCCACGCCGACGAAGCGGCCGGACGTGCCTTCGCGGAATTCCTTGAAGGACTTCTTGTCGAAGTACTGCGAGTGCGGATCGAGGCTGGCCACCATGCCGGAGATGGCGTCGGTGATCAGCTTCTTCTCGTCGACCGGCTCGACATAGTCGCTCTTGACCATGCCGAACACGGCGGCCAATTGCTGCAGCTCTTCGAGCGGCAGCGGGGCCAGCGAGCCACGCGCAACCGTTTGCAACGATACCGTTGTCAGCGCGCCGGCCAGGGCGCCCACGGAAATCCAGCCGGCAATTTTGAGTTTGTGGCTCATGTCTAAAGAATCCAGTCCTCTACGGTGCTGAAAATATACACCTGCGAAGGGGTTATGACGCAACCATTGCGCCAGGGTTCCGGCCCTGGATAGCGATTTGTGGAAAAGTCCCGCGGTTTACCCGCTCTTTACGCTCGAGCTCAGGGCCCCGTCAGGCTTTGCCCTGGTTGGCAACCGATGCCGCCGCCTTCGCGGCCGCCGCGGGATCGCCCAGGTAGTAGCTGCGGATCGGCTTGAACCCTTCGTCCAGCTCGTAGACCAGCGGAATCCCGTTCGGGATGTTCAGGCCGACGATGTCGCTGTCCGAAACGCCGTCCAGGTACTTGACCAGGGCCCGGATCGAGTTGCCGTGCGCGGCCACCAGCACACGCTTGCCGGCCTTGATCGCCGGCGCGATCGATTCGTTCCAGTACGGCAGCACCCGCGCGACCGTGTCTTTCAGGCATTCGGTCAGCGGAACCTGTGACGGGTCCAGCCTGGCATACCGGATATCGCCACGCTCGCCGCGCGGGTCGGCCGGGTCCAGGGCCGGCGGCGGCACGTCGTAGCTGCGGCGCCAGAGCAGCACCTGCGCATCGCCGAACTTCTTCGCGGTCTCGGCCTTGTTCAGGCCCTGCAGGGCCCCGTAGTGCCGCTCGTTGAGCCGCCAGGAATGAGCCACCGGCAGCCAGGTGCGATCCATTTCGTCGAGGCAGTGCCACAGGGTGCGGGTGGCGCGCTTGAGTACGCTGGTGTAGCAGAGGTCGAAGTCGTAGCCCCCACCCTTCAGCAGCCGCCCGGACGCCTTGGCCTGCTCGACGCCGGTCGGCGTCAGGTCCACGTCGGTCCAGCCGGTGAAGCGGTTTTCGAGGTTCCAGGTGGACTCGCCGTGGCGGATCAGCACGAGTTTGTACATGAAGGAAGGCCTTGGAATCAGGGTGCGGAACCCGCCATTTTAGAATCGCGGGTTGAGCTGGTTCGCAATACAAGGAAAGACGTGAAATTCATTATCGACAACTGGATGCTGATTTCGGTGGCTTTGGCCTCCGGCGGGATGCTGCTGTGGCCCGCCGTACAAGGCGCAACCGGCGGCGGCTTGTCCAGCGCGGCCGCCGTCCAGCTGATCAATCGCGAGCGCGCTGTCGTCGTGGACGTGAGCGAGGCGGAGGAGTTCGCTGCCGGCCACGTCGGCGGCGCCAAGAACGTGCCGGTGGGTGAATTGGAGAAGCGCCTGCCCGAGGTCGTGAAAAACAAGACCCTGCCGCTGATCCTGGTGTGCCCCAGCGGTTCGCGCGCCAACCGGGCCCTGGCCGTGGCCAAGAAGCTGGGCTACGACAAGGCCCAAGTGCTGGCCGGCGGGCTGAAATCCTGGAAAGACGCTAATCTTCCGGTGGAGAAGGCCTGATAAACGGGCCTCGCAGTCGAATCGGGAAGGTTATGCAGTCCGTCAAGATGTACACCACGGCCGTTTGCCCTTATTGCATCCGCGCCAAACAGATCCTCAAGGCCAAGGGCGTCGAAAACATCGACGAAATCCGGGTCGACATGCAGCCCGCCGAGCGCATGAAGATGATGGAGATCACCGGCCGGCGCACCGTGCCGCAGATATTCATCGGGGACACCCATGTGGGGGGCTGCGACGAGCTGGTGGCGCTGGACAGCCGCGGCGGCCTGGTGCCCCTGCTTAACGGATAATCCCGGCTGTCCCGAATCCGGCCCGCTTCGGTAACCCCGGCGGGCCTTCGTCATTGACCGGAAAGAAAACCATGGCCGACCAGCAAACAGACCCCGTCTTCCAGATCCAGCGCGTCTACCTCAAGGAAGCCTCGCTCGAGCAGCCCAATTCCCCCGCCATCCTGCTGGAGCAGGAGCAGCCGTCAGTGGACATCCAGCTGGCCGTCGAGGCCGCGCAGGCCGCAGAAGGGGTGTACGAGATCTGCGTGACGGCCACCGTCACCACCAAGGTCCGGGAGAAGACCGTGTTCCTGATCGAGGCCAAGCAGGCCGGCATCTTCGAAATCCGCAACCTGCCGCCCGAGCAGATGAACGCGATCATGGGCATTGCCTGCCCCCAGATCGTGTACCCCTACCTGCGCGGCAACGTGGCCGACATCGTCACCCGCGCGGGCTTCCCGCCGGTGCACCTGTCCGAGATCAATTTCCAGGCCATGTACGAACAGCAGCAGGCCGACCTGCAGCAGGCCGGCGAGCCCTCGCGCATCATCACTACCGCCTGAACCGGGGCACGCGGCTCGCGCCCACCGGAATTGCCCATGAGAGTCGCGATCTTCGGCGCCGGCGCCTGGGGCACAGCCCTGGCGGTGAACATCGCCGCGCGGCACTCGGTGAGCCTGTGGGTGCGCGATCCGGTCCAAGCCGCGGCCATGCGCGGGGCGCGCTGCAATGAACGCTACCTTCCCGGCGTAGCGCTCCCCGCCGGTGTCGCCTTGTGCGATGGCGGCCCGCAAACCCTCGCGGGGTTGGCTGCTGCGCATGACCTGGCGATCATTGCAACCCCTATGGCGGGCTTGCGCTCGATGCTGCAGGCCCTGCGCGACTGCACCGTTCCCGTTGCGTGGCTGTGCAAGGGCTTCGAGGAGCCGCTGCCCGGCCGCGCCGGTCTGCTGGGCCACGAGATCCGGGCCGAGATCGCACCCGGCCTGCGGGCCGGCGCGCTCAGCGGGCCGAGTTTTGCGCAGGAGGTGGCGCAGGGCCGGCCCACCGCGCTGGTGGCGGCCAGCGAACATCCAGAGGTGCGCGACGCCCTGGTCGCGGCCGCGCACGGCAAGACGCTGCGTGTCTACGCCAATGACGACCTGGCCGGGGTCGAAGTCGGGGGCGCGGTGAAGAATGTGCTGGCCATCGCCACCGGCTTGTGCGATGGTCTGAGCCTCGGCCTGAACGCACGCGCCGCGCTGGTCACCCGCGGCCTGGCGGAGATGACGCGGCTGGGGTTGGCGCTGGGTGCCCGGCC
Organism: Ramlibacter sp.; assembly: GCA_028292245.1. Lineage (GTDB taxonomy): Bacteria > Pseudomonadota > Gammaproteobacteria > Burkholderiales > Burkholderiaceae_C > Ramlibacter. The sequence goes on along the minus strand of JAQGMS010000282.1, from coordinate 18,164 downwards.
GGAGACGTTCATGGGCTTGTCGGGGTTGGGCGACCTCGTGCTCACCGCGACCGGCGATCTCAGCCGCAACCGGCAGGTGGGGCTGCTGCTGGCGCAGGGCCGCAGCGTGGGGCAAGCGCTGGAGTCCCTGGGCCATGTCGCCGAAGGCGTCTATTGCGCGCGGGCGGTGGTCCGGCGCGCGACGGAACTGGGCGTCGAGATGCCGATCTCGCGCGCTGTCGTGGCGCTGTTGGACGGAAACCTCTCGCCGGCCGCGGCCGTCGGCGAGCTGATGGGGCGCGGCCCGGTGGCCGAATCGGCCTGATGCGCCTTCAGGTTCGCTTGGGCGCGTTGTTGTAGACGAAGCTCGAGTAAGTGTGTTCGGCGAAGCGGTGCCAGAGCATCACCTCGCCGCGGAACTTGCTCCACGATTCGTACAGCTTCTTGAAGGCCGGGTTCTTCTCGGACTCCTCGGCATAGAGGTCGAAGGCCGCGTCCTGGGCCGCCTTCATGAGTTCGGTGGAATAGGCGTGCAGCTTGACGCCGTTGCCCACCAGCCGCCGCAGCGCCTGCGGGTTCTTGAAGTCGTACTCCGCCATCATGTCGATGTTGACTTCGGCGGCGGCGGCCTCGAAGGCGGCCTGGTACTCCTTGGGCAGCGCATCCCACGCCTTGGTGTTGACGTAGAACGAGTACATCGAGTTGCTCTCCCACCAGCCGGGGTAGTAGTAGTGGGGCGCGATCTTGTAGAAGCCCAATTTTTCGTCGTCGTGCGGGCCGACCCATTCAGCCGCATCGATCGTGCCCTTTTCCAGCGCCGGGTAGATGTCGCCGCCTGCGATCTGCTGCGGAACCGCGCCCATCCGCGCCATCACCTCGCCGCCGATCCCGGGGATGCGCATCTTCAGGCCCTTCAGGTCGGCCAGTGAACGGATTTCCTTCTTGAACCAGCCGCCCATCTGCACGCCCGTGTTGCCGCCCGGAAAGCTCACGATATTGAAGTCGCGCAGGAAGTCGCGCACCAGCTGCAGGCCTCCGCCGTAGTAGATCCAGGCGTTCTGCTGGCGCTGGGTCAGGCCAAAGGGCAGGGTGGTCTCGAAGCCGAAGGCCTTGTTCTTGCCCACAAAGTAATAGCTGGCGGTGTGCGAGCACTCGATGCTGCCGCCCTGGACGGCGTCGACCACACCAAAAGCGGGCATGAGCTCGCCGGCCGCGTGCACCGAAATCTGGAATTTCCCGCCGGTGATCGCCGCAAGCCGCTTGGACAGCACCTCGGCCCCGCCGTAAATGGTGTCCAGGCTCTTGGGGAAGCTGGAAGCCAGCCGCCACCGGACGTTGGGGTTGGCCTGCGCCAGCGCTGGAGCCGAAACCGCGGCAGCCGTCGCGGCCGCACCCACCTGAAGAAATCTGCGCTTGTCCATGAATGCCTCCGGCTTGGAATGGTTAGCAAGCTAACCATGCAAAACCGGTGCCAGAAGCGCTGGTCCTGCACGCCGTCGGGACGCATCAGGAAGCTGGATCGATTTGATCCAGCGCCTGGCGAACCGGCTCCAGTCCCTGCGGGCGGACGACGCGCGCGACTTCCACGCCGTCCTTGAGAAACACCAGCGTGGGCCAGAGCTTCACCCCGAACGAGCGGCCGAGACGCCGGCCGCTGCCGTCTTCGACCTTGATGTGGCGGACGTCGGCATGGCCCTCGAAAGCGCCCGCGATCAAGGGCTGCGCGGCTCGGCAGTAGCCGCACCAGGGCGTGCCGAACTCCAGCACCGCCGGCCCTTCCAGCACATCGATTTCGGCGCGCGGCGGCTCGACTTCGACATATTCCGTGTTCATGCCGCAATCATCGCATTGGCGCGGCGGCGCCGCGTAGGGTTTCGCCGCCCGGGGGAGTCAGCCGGGTCGCACTAGGCCCGGCGTGGATAATCGCGGGCACGTTCCGTTGGCCTGCGCTCGTGCGACCATTGCCTTGCAGTTGACGCGAGCACATCTGGACCAACGATTCCCATTCGTCATGAGCATCGCAGAACCCTTCGAACGCCAGGCGCTGGCGGCACCCAATCAACCCGATCGCATGAAGGCCCTGGACGGGCGATCTGCTTGGTCGCTGGGCTGATCCTGGTCATGGCGCTGCAGGGTGCCCGGGCGCAGGTGGATTCGAGCCCCAGAGCGGCGAACAGCAAATCATTCCCAAGACAATGAGGTCCAATGAAGTATCCATTGCAACGGTTCTTCCGGCATCTTGCCCTGTGTTGCGTGCTCCTGCTCTTCGGGTCGCTGTGATCCTGGCGCCAGAGGGAGCCGACGTCCCGGCGCTGAAGTTCCGTTGCGAAGCGGCATGCGGGCGCAACGCCGTTCCGCGCGCCGTACTTCGAATCGACAAAGCGCCTCGCAACGAGTCCGGCAAGATCATGCGCGAAGTCGTGCGCAAGCAAATCCGGGTCGACCTGCCGAAAGCGACCGCGTGAGGCGCCGGCAACTTTTGGCGTGTCCGCTGCTGGCGTGTACCGCGCTGCGCGCGCAGGAAGCAGGAACGGTGCGCATCGTGATTCCGGCGCCGCCCGGCGGGAACCTCGACGCCACCGGCCGCATGCTGGCGCATCGCATGACTTTGCTGACCGGCGAAACCCACATCGTGGACAACCGGCCGGGGGGCAACACGCAAATCGGCATGGAATGGGTGGCGCGGTCGCGGCCCGACGGACGGGTGATGCTGCTGGGCGCCACCGGCCTGGTGTTCGTGGGACTGCTGCAGAAACTCGGCTTCTCTCCGATGGACGACCTGGCGCCGGTCATCCAGGTGTCGCGGGAGGGCTACGTTCTGCTCGTCGGGGCTGCGGGCCCGGGATCGATCAAGGAACTGGAGGCGCTGGCCGCGGTCCGGCCGGGAGGCCTGAACTGCGTGACACCGCCGGGCGCGACAGCCCTCGCGTGCGAACAGCTCAAACCCCTCCTGCAAGGACAGCTGACCGTTGTGCCGTACGTCGGCGTGGCGCCCGCGCTCAACGCGATGATGGCCGGCTTCGGCGACTTGATGTTCGCGAACGCATCATCGGCTTCCAAGCTGGTGGAAAGCGGCCGGCTGCGTGCGCTGGCCGTTTCCGGCCGCCAGGGCTTGCCGGGCAGCCTGTCGCAGCTCCCGCTGTTGTCGGATTTGTGGCCCGGCTTCCTGCTGGAGGGCACGATCGGCCTGTTCGTGCCGGCGGGTACGCCGGAGGCGAAGATTCGCCAACTCAACCAGGCGGTGGCGCGCATCCTGGCCGATCCCGAAGTAAGCGGCCCCATGCGCGAGAGCGGGCAAGAACCGGTAGGCGGCAGTCCCCAGCGCTTCGCGCAGGAATTGCAGCGCGCCCACCAGCGCTACGCTGAGATCATCCAGAGGGCGGGCCTCGGCCCGCGGTAAGGCACTACTGCGGCGGTGCCGCGTCGATGCCGCTATGCTTGTCCCATGCCGAACACATTCGACTTTTCTCCCCGGGCCGTGGGGGAACTGGCCCAGGCCGACGCCGCGCGGGCGCTTGCAGAGGACGTGGGGCAGGGCGACCTCACGGCGTGGCTGGTCACGGCGGGCCGGCGCGCGCGCGCGCGGGTGCTGGTGCGCGAAGCGGCGGTGATCTGCGGTGCCCCGTGGGTCGAAGCCACGTTGCGCCAGATCGACCCCGACGTGCAGATCCACTGGCTGGTGCCGGAGGGCCTGCGCAGCATGGCCGACCAGGTGGTGCTGGAAATCGAAGGCACGGCCCGGAGCCTGTTGACGGCCGAGCGCACGGCGCTGAACTTCCTGCAACTGCTCAGTGCCGTGGCGACCAAGACGGCCACCTATGTGGACGCGGTGCGCGGAACCCGCGCGCGGATCGTCGACACGCGCAAGACTCTGCCGGGCTTGAGGCTCGCGCAGAAGTACGCCGTGCGCGCGGGCGGCGGCCTGAACCATCGCATCGGCCTGTACGACGCCGTGCTGATCAAGGAAAACCACATCGCCGCGGCCGGAGGCGTCGCGAGCGTGCTGAAGGCGGCCGCGGCAGTGGCGCGCCAGGCTTCGTTCATCGAGATCGAAGTCGAAACTCTCGCCCAATTGGAAGAGGCCCTGGCCCACGGCGCAAAGATGGTGCTGCTGGACAACATGGATCTGGCGACCTTGCGCGACGCCGTGCGCATCAACGACGCCCGGGCCGTCCTCGAGATCTCCGGCGGCGTCACGCTGGAGAGCGTGCGGGCGATGGCGGAAACCGGCGTCGACCGCATCTCCGTCGGCGCGCTGACCAAGGACGTCAAGGCCACCGATTTCTCCATGCGCTTGAAGGAACTCTGAATGAGCGCCGTCATCCCGATCTACGACGTCGAATACGAGCATCCGACCCCGGGCGCGTCCTCGGGCAGCGCCTGCGACACCAAGCACGCCTGGGCGCGTATGCCGGTCGAGCCGGCACCCGCCGAACGCGCGGCCCTCAAGGACAGGATTCGCCGGCTGCTCAAGGAGCGCGACGCCGTGATGGTGTCGCATTACTACGTGCATCCCGACTTGCAGGACATGGCCGAGGAAACCGGCGGTATCGTCAGCGACTCGCTGGAGATGGCGCGTTTCGGGCGGGACCATCCCGCGCGGACACTGGTGGTGTCGGGCGTGAAATTCATGGGCGAGACGGCCAAGATCGTGTCGCCCGAAAAACGTGTGCTGATGCCCGACCTGGACGCGACCTGTTCGCTGGACCTGGGCTGCCCGATCGACGAGTTCAGCGCGTTCTGTGACCAACACGCGGACCGCACGGTGGTGGTCTATGCCAACACCAGCGCCGCCGTAAAGGCGCGCTCCGACTGGCTGGTCACCTCCAGCTGCGCGCTGGACATCGTGCGCGCGCTCAAGGACAAGGGCCACAAGATCCTGTGGGCGCCCGACAAGCACCTGGGCAGCTACATCCAGCGCGAGACCGGCGCCGACATGGTGTTCTGGAACGGCTCGTGCATCGTGCACGACGAGTTCAAGGCCTTCGAGCTCGAGGCGCTGAAGAAGGAGTACCCGAAGGCGAAAGTACTGGTGCACCCGGAGTCGCCCGCCGACGTCGTGGCGCTGGCCGACGCCGTGGGCTCGACCTCCGGCATCCTGAAGGCGGCGCGCGAGATGGACGCCAGGGAGTTCATCGTCGCCACCGACAACGGCATGATGCACAAATTGCGCACGCTCAATCCCGGCAAGGTGTTCATCGAGGCGCCCACGGCCGGCAACAGCGCCACCTGCAAGAGCTGCGCGCATTGCCCGTGGATGGCGATGAACGGCCTGGCCGGGCTGGCGCACGTGCTGGAAACCGGCGCCAACGAAGTGCATGTCGACCCTGCGCTCGGTGTGCGCGCCCGCGTGCCGATCGACCGGATGCTGGCATTCACCGCCGCGCTGAAGGCCGGCCAGCCGGCCGGCGCGCTGGTGCCGAATATCGGGGCTGCCTGAACCCGGACTCAGGCCGGGAAGTGCACGCTCACGAGTTCGCGCATCTGCGGCTCGGAGCGCGGGCTCTTTGACGCGACGGCCCACAAGTCGTAAGAGGCAGGGCGAGCGATGCTGGCCACGGTCTGGAATCCAGCCGCGCGCAGCGTTGCGTCCAGCACCTTGCGGGTGAAGCCGCAGCGGTGGGCCATGTACAGGTTGCCCTGGGCCAGCGAAGGGCGGAAACCATAGACGATGTCCAGCGGCGTGATCGGGCCGGAAGGCGACATGTAAGCCGGCTCGGTCAGCTTGTCCTGCGCGATCAGGGCGCTGACCGACTGCAGGTCCGGGCAGGTGATGACCGCAAAGCCATTGCCGTCCAGCACGCGCAGGAACTCCGCCAGTGCCGCGCCGACCTCATGCGGGTAGAGGTGCTCGATGTTGTGGCTGGAGAATATCGCTTGCACGCTGCCGCCGGCAACCGCGGACATGTCGGTCATGGTCCCGATCACATCCGGCTCGACCGAAGCATCGATGTCCAGGCGCACTTCCCGCCAGTCGGGCCCGGCAAAGCCCCGGGTCGTCTGGTTCTTGCGCTTGGCTCCGCAGCCGACGTGCAGGAAAGTCGTGCTGCTCACGGGCCCGGCACCAGGATCGTCGGGTTTGCCACGTCCGCCAATTGCGGATAGTCGCGGATGAAGTGGCCGCCGCGGCTCTCGTGGCGTGCCTGCGCGGACCTCACGATCAGCTCGGCCACGGTGACCAGGTTGCGCAGTTCCAGCAGGTCGCGCGTGACATGGAAATTGGCGTAGAACTCCTGGATCTCTTCCTGCAGCAGCCGAATCCGGTGCGCGGCACGCTCCAGCCGCTTGTTGGTGCGCACTATCCCCACGTAGTCCCACATGAAGCGGCGCAGTTCGTCCCAGTTGTGCGAGATCACCACCGTCTCGTCGGCATCGGTCACGCGGCTCTCGTCCCAGGCCGGCAGGGCCGGCGGCGCCCGCGGGGCGTCGGCGCGGATGTCCTGCGAGGCCGAGTCGGCGAACACCATGCATTCGACCAGCGAGTTGCTGGCCAGCCGGTTGGCGCCGTGCAGGCCGGTGTACGCGGTTTCGCCGATCGCATGCAGCCCCGCGAGGTCGGTGCGGCCGGCCAGGTCGGTGTGGATGCCGCCACAGGTGTAGTGCGCGGCCGGCACCACCGGAATCGGCTGCTTCGTGATGTCGATGCCCAATTCCAGGCAGCGCGCGTAGATGTTGGGGAAATGCTCGCGGATGAATTCGGCCGGCTGGTGCGAGATGTCCAGGTACACGCAGTCCAGGCCGTGCTTCTTCATCTCGAAGTCGATCGCGCGGGCCACCACGTCGCGTGGCGCCAGTTCGGCGCGCTCGTCGTGCTGCGGCATGAAGCGCGTGCCGTCGGGCAGGAGCAACCGACCACCCTCGCCGCGCACGGCTTCGGTGATCAGGAACGACTTGACGTGCGGGTGGTACAGGCAGGTCGGGTGGAACTGGATGAACTCCATGTTCGTCACGCGGCAGCCGGCGCGCCACGCGGCGGCGATGCCGTCGCCGGTCGAGGTGTCGGGATTGGTCGTGTACAGGTACACCTTGCCTGCGCCGCCGGTGGCCAGGATGGTCTGCGGCGCGCGGAAAGTCATCACCTCGTCGGCGGCCTCGTCCAGCGCGTACAGCCCCAGGCAGGTGGCGGGCCCGGGCAGGCCGAGCTTGGTGCTGGTGATCAGGTCCACCAGCGTGTGCCGCTCGAAGGTGGTGATGTTGGGCGTCGCGCGCACCCGTTCGATCATCGTGCGCTGGACGGCCGCGCCGGTCGCGTCCGTCACGTGGACGATCCGCCGCGCGCTGTGGCCGCCTTCGCGCGTCAGGTGCAGGTGGCCGTCTTCCTGCGAGAAGGGCACGCCCAGTTCGCGCAGCCAGGCGATGCTTTCCGGCGCGTGTTCGACCACGAACCGGGTGGCGTCGAGCTGCGACAGCCCGGCGCCGGCGACCAGTGTGTCGTCCACATGCGACTCGAAGGTGTCGCCTTCGCCGAGCACGGCCGCGATGCCGCCCTGGGCCCAGGCGCTGGAGCCGTCGCTCATGGAACGCTTGGTCAGCACGGCGACGCGGTGGGTGGGCGCCAGGTGCAGGGCCGCCGACAGGCCGGCCAGGCCGCTGCCGACGATCAGCACGTCGAAGTCCTGGGTGACGGGGTTCACCGAAGCCATTGTTCCCTTAAGCAGGTTGGTACGCGAGGCGCACGTAGATGGGCGCGTAGGCCTCGGCCTGGGTCACGTCGACCAAGGCCTCCTTGGCCAGTTCCAGCAAGGCGATGAAGGTGACGATCAGGACCTGGATGCCGCGCGCCGGATCGAACAGGTGCTCGAACTCGACGAACTTGCGGCCCTGCAGGGCGCGCAGCACGATGCTCATGTGATCGCGCACCGACAGCTCCTCGCGCGTGATCTTGTGGTGCTGGATGAGCCTGGCCCGCTTGACGATGTCGCGCCAGGCTTCCTGCAGGTCGACCACGTTGACGTCGGGAAAGCGCGGCTGCAGGGCCTGCTCGATGTAGACCTGGGCGCGCAGCACGTCGCGGCCGACCTGGGGCACTTCGTTCAGGCGGGCGGCCGCCAGCTTCATCTGCTCGTATTCGAGCAGCCTGCGCACCAGCTCGGCGCGCGGGTCTTCGGCCTCCTGGCCCTCGGCCGTCTTGCGCGGCGGCAACAGCATGCGCGACTTGATTTCGATCAGCATCGCCGCCATCAGCAGGTATTCGGCCGCCAGCTCGAGGTTGCGCGTGCGGATTTCATCGACGTACACCAGGTACTGGCGCGTGACGCCGGCCATCGGGATGTCGAGGATGTTGAAGTTCTGCTTGCGGATCAGGTACAGCAGCAGGTCCAGCGGCCCTTCGAAGGCCTCCAGGAAAATCTCCAGCGCGTCGGGCGGGATGTAGAGGTCCGTCGGCATGGCGAACAGCGGTTCGCCATAGAGCCGCGCCAGCGCCACCTGGTCCACCACCTCGGGCATGCCGGGAATTTCGGGCGCCGCCGCTTCCGGCAGCGTCGCTTCGCCGGATTCGGTCATTTGCCTTCGTTCTGGTAGACGTAGGGTTTTTGCGGCACGTTCGCCTCGCGCCATTCGCTCCAGGCCTGCCGGTCGATGTGCTTGTCCCACCAGATCGCGCGGCCGGCGCGCTGCAGCGCCTCCAGGTCGGGCTTGGCCGCCTTGAGCTGGTCGATGAACTGGGTGACTTCCGAGTTGTAGTCGGGGCGGCGGAAGATGCGCTGGAAAATGGACATGGGGCTGTGCCTTTTCCGCGATTTTACGCTGTGAGCCCTGCCGCAGCGGGCACCCGCCCTAGACGGCGACTTCGGCCGATTCCTCGTGCACCGCCAGCTCCCGCGCGAAGCCCGAGCGCTCGATCAGCGAACGTGGCTGTTCGTGCAGCGCCTCGATTCGCAGCCGCCCGCCGTGGTGCAGCAGCGCCTTGTGCAACTGGCGCAGCGCGTCCAGCCCCGAGGTGTCCAGCGCCACCAGGTGCGTGGCATCGAGCACCATGTCCGGGGAAGCGCCGCCGTCCTCCACCGCCCGGATCACCGGGTCCACCCGCGCCACGGCGCCGAAGAACAGCGCCCCATACAGCTTGTAGCGCAGCTCGCGCCCGCTGGCGGGCTGCTGCTCGATCTTGAACAGCGCGCTCATGCGCCGCACAAACAGGGCGCAGGCCAGCACCAGCCCGACTTCCACCGCGACCGTGAGGTCGAACACCACCGTGAGAAAAAAGGTGCCCAGCATCAACAGCCGGTAGTGGTTGCTGAAATGCTTCAGGCGAACGAATTCATGCCACTCGCCCATGTTCCAGGCCACGAAAAGCAGGATGCCGGCCAGTACCGCCAGCGGCACGTACAAGGCCAGTGGCGCGGCGACCAGCACCACGGCCAGCAACGTGAATGCATGCACGATGCCCGCGACCGGCGAGGTGCCGCCGGAGCGCACATTGGTCACCGTGCGTGCGATGGTTCCGGTGGCCGGCATGCCGCCGAAGAAGGGCACGAGGAAGTTGGCCACGCCCTGCGCCATCAGCTCCTGGTTGGGATCGTGCTTGGGCAGCGAAGTGAGCTGGTCGGCCACGCGGGCGCACAGCAGCGACTCGATGGCGCCGAGCAAGGCGATCGTCAGCGTCGGCGTCACCAGCAGCTTGACCGTCTCCCATGAGAAGGCCGGCAACTCGAAGGCCGGCAGGCCCTGCGGGATGCTGCCGAAACGCGTGCCGATGGTCTCGACCGGGAACTTGAAATACCACGCCACCAGGGTCAGGCTCGCCAGCGCCACCATCGGCCCGGGGATGCGCGCGTTCACCGCAATGGCCTGCCGCACGAACGGCGTGTTGGTGAGCATGTGCGGGATCTGCATCCGGTCGTTCCACAGGCGCGGCCACAGGAACAGCCCCGCCACACACAGAGTGCCCAAGCCGAAGGCGTAGGGGTTGAAGGTGGCGAGGTTGCCGCCGATCACCTTGAGCTGAGCGAAGAAATCGGCCGGCATCTTGTCGATGTCCAGGCCGAACCAGTCCTTGAGCTGCGAGCTCATGACCAGGACGGCGATGCCGTTGGTGAAGCCGATCACGATGCTGACCGGCACGTAGCGCACCAGGGTGCCGAGCTTGAGCATGCCCAACACGAACAGCAGCACGCCCGCGCAGGCCGTGGAGATCAGCAGGTTGGGCAGGCCGTAACGCTCGACGATGCCGTAGACGATGACGATGAAGGCACCGGCCGGCCCGCCGATCTGCACGTTGGAGCCTCCGAGCAGGGAGATGGCGAAGCCCGCGATGATCGCGGTCCACAGGCCCGCTTCGGGCTTCAAGCCCGAGGCGATCGCGAAGGCCATCGCCAGCGGCAAAGCGACGATGCCCACCGTCAGGCCCGCGCCCAGGTCGCCCATGAACCGCTCGCGGCCGTACCCGCGCAGCGCATCTACGAGCCGCGGGCGAAAGACGAAGGAAAAGTTCAAGGGAGCACCGAGCTCCCAGTGTACGCGCCGGAAAAACGGGGCTACTTGCCGGCGTCGGCCGAGTCGCCGCCTATGCCGATAGCCCTGCCGGTCAGCTTGACGGCGCCGACAGCTGCATCGACGGCGAGCCCGGCACCGGTGGCCACGACACCGACGGCGGCACTCGCCACGCTGATGACGGCGCAGCCGCCCAGCAAGCTGCAGGCCAGGGCCAGTGCGCAAAGCGTTGCGCGGCGAACGTTGGAGGAGGAGGTACTGCGATGCATCGGTAGGTCCTTGGCTGGGCCCGGCCGATTTTACGGATGAGTTGTAACGGCGCGATGTCGCCGTCGTAAAGCGCAGGGATGGATGCCGGAGTCCGGCATGACAACTACCTCACCCGCATGCCGGGCTGCGCGCCGGGCCACGGCTCGAGCACGAAGATGCCCGGGTTCGCCTTCTCGTCGGCGTGGCTGGCGGCCAGCACCATGCCTTCGCTGACGCCGAACTTCATCTTGCGCGGCGCCAGGTTGGCGACCATCACGGTGAGCTTGCCGACCAGGTCTTCAGGTTTGTATGAAGAGGCAATGCCGCTGAAGACGTTGCGCATCCTGCCTTCGCCCACATCGAGCGTCAGCCGCAGCAGCTTGGTCGAGCCTTCCACCGGTTCGCAATTGACGATCTTCGCGATCCGCAAGTCGATCTTGGCGAAGTCGTCCACCGTGATGGTGGGGGCGACTTCCTCGCCCCCCGCTTCACTCCCTCTCCCGCTAGCGGGAGAGGGTTGGGGTGAGGGCTCTCCCGCCGGCGCCTCGAACAGCGCATCGAGCTGCTTCACATCCACCCGCTGCATCAGGTGCTTATAGTCGCCGACTTGGTGCCCCGCGCCCAGCGGCGTGGCGGCATTCGCCCAGTCGAGCGGGGCGCATTTCAGGAAGGCTTCCGCCTGCGCAGCGAGTTCCGGCAGCACGGGCTTCAGGCAGGCGGTCATCACCTTGAAACTCTCGAGACACACCGAACCCACGCCGGCGGCGTCGTCCGCCTTTCCTTCCTTGACCAGCTTCCACGGCGCAGCGCCGTCGAAGCGCAGGTTCACCTTGTCCGCGTAGGCCATGATCTCGCGCAGCGCACGGGCATAGTCACGCGAGTCGTACAGCGCCTTGACGCTCTGGACCAGCGCTTCCGCGCCAGGTTCCGCAGCGGCGGCCGTCAGCTTGCCGCCCGGTACGAACTTCACCGCCCGGCTCGCGATGTTCACGTACTTGCCGATCAAGTCGCTGTTCACCCGCGCCATGAAGTCTTCGGGATTGAAGTCGATGTCCTCGTTGCGCCCGGACAGCTTGGCCGCCAGGTAATAACGCAGCCACTCGGGGTTCATGCCCAGCGACAGGTACTTCAAGGGGTCGAGCCCGGTGCCGCGGCTCTTGCTCATCTTCTCGCCGTCGTTCACCGTCAGGAAACCGTGCACGAAGATCCTGTTGGGCACCTTGCGGCCGCTGAAGTGCAGCATCGCCGGCCAGAACAGCGTGTGGAAGGTGATGATGTCCTTGCCGATGAAGTGATACTGCTCGACGTTGTTGTTCGGGTCGATGAAGCTGTCGTAGTCGACGCCGATCTTGCCCAGGTAGTTCTTCAGCGACGCCAGGTAGCCGACCGGCGCGTCGAGCCACACATAGAAATACTTGCCGGGCGCATCCGGTATCTCGATGCCGAAGTACGGCGCGTCGCGGCTGATGTCCCAGTCGCCCAGCACCGCCTTGCCGTCCTCGCCCGGCTCCAGCCATTCGCTGATCTTGTTGAGCACCTCTGTCTGCAGCCGGCCTTCGGTGCGCGTCCATTCCTTCAGGAAGGCCATGCAGCGCGGATCGGACAACTTGAAGAAGAAGTGCTCCGAGCTTTTCAGCACCGGCGTCGCGCCCGACAACGCGGAATACGGGTTGATCAGGTCCGTGGGGCTGTAGACCTTGCTGCAGACCTCGCAGTTGTCGCCATACTGGTCCTTGGCATGGCAGTTCGGGCACTCGCCCTTGATGAAGCGATCGGGCAGGAACATGTTCTTGGCCGGATCGAAGAACTGCTCGATGACCTTGCTCGAGATCAGGCCGTTGGCTTTCAGGTCGCGGTAGATCTGCTGCGCCAGTTCATGGTTCTCCGGCGCGTCGGTGCTGTGCCAGTTGTCGAAGGCGATGTGGAAGCCGTCCAGGTAGGGCTTGCGGCCGGCGGCGATCTCGGCCACGAACTGCTGCGGCGTCTTGCCGGCCTTTTCGGCCGCGATCATGATCGGCGCGCCGTGCGCGTCGTCGGCGCAGACGAAGTGCACCTGGTTGCCCTGCATTCGCTGGAACCGCACCCAGATGTCGGCCTGGATGTACTCCATGATGTGGCCGATGTGGAACTTGCCGTTGGCGTACGGCAGGGCGGTGGTGACGAAGAGCTTGCGCGGGGAGGGCATTGTGTTTTCCAGGGGGAACCCGGCATTTTAAAGGCTGGCCGTACACTGCTCGCGGAACAGGACATCAAATCCCCATGGCTACCACGCCCGTTGCTGTGAGAGTGATTGCGCTGTTGCGCGGCGCATCGCTGGGTGACCTGAGGGGAGGCATCGTCTCCGCCGCGGTGGCGATTCCACTGGCCATGGGCTACGGCATGTTCGCCTTCGTGGCCCTGGGCGAGGATTACTTCGGCCACGGTGTGCTCGCCGGCCTGTGGAGCGCCGTCATCGTCGGCATGGTCTGCGTCGCCACCGGGAATGACTCGCCCACGGTCTACGCGCCGCGCATCACGACCACGTTCTACCTCGGCTCGGTGCTCTATGCCCTGGCGCAGTCGCCGCTGCCGCAACTGCGCGAAGGCGGCGTGACCATGGTGCTGGCCGTGTTCTTCGCCATCGTTTTCCTGGGCGGCGTGTTCCAGGCGCTGTTCGGCCTGGTTCGTCTCGGCACGCTGATCAAGTTCACGCCGCATCCGGTGATGGCGGGTTTCCAGAATGCCGCTGCGCTGCTGCTCCTGCTGGTGCAGATCAGCTCCCTGGCGGGGATGGACGCATCGGTGCCGTTCATGCAGGCGGCGAACCACCTCCAGGACGTCAAGCCGCTCAGCCTGCTGGTGGTCGCGGTCACCGTCGCCGTCACCTGGAACGCCAAGCGCTTCGTTCCGCGGATTCCGCCCGTGTTGCTGGGATTGGCCGTTGGCGCCCTGGCTTGGTGGGGGTTGGCCCTGCTCGGATTGCGGCCGCTTCTCGGCCCGTTGATTGGGCCCCTGCCGGAGCGGCCGCTGGAGCCGATGAGCGGGGCTGCAGTGGCCATGCTGCTTCCTTCCTCCGGCATGCCCGTCATGGCCACGTTGATGGTGTCTGCCGCGCTGGGGCTGGCCTTCATCGCATCGATGGACGCACTGCTGTGCGAACGTATCCTGGCCGGCTCGGCCGAGACCCCGCGCGACAGCGACCGCCAATTGGTCCGGCTGGGGCTTGGCAACATGGTCGCCGCGTTGTGCGGCGGGATCACCTCGGGCGTCAACCTCGGGGCCAGCAACCTCAGTCGCGCGGAAGGTTCGCGCAGGGCGGTTTCGGTGGTGGTCAACGCCGGGGTCATCCTGCTCACCCTGTTGTTTTTCCTGCCGTTGCTGCAGCAACTGCCGCGCGCGGTCCTCTCGGCGGTGATCGCCGTCATCGCGATCCAGCATTTCGATCCATGGACCGTCCGGCTCGTGCGCCGCATGGCCGCGCAGCCATTGGCCGCGCGGGCCGGCCTGTTGCGCGAGCTGGCGGTGGTGCTGACGGTGGCGCTGCTGTCGGTATTCGTCAACATCGTCGTCGCGGTCTTCATCGGGGTGCTCATCGCAGCCGCCTTGTTCCTCCTGCGCATGAGCCGCTCGGTGGTCCGGCGCCGCTACCACTGCGACGAGGTGCGCTCGAACCAATTGCGCGACGCACGGCTGATGGCTTTGCTGGCGCAGCACGGGCGGCGCATCGTGGTGTTCGAGCTCGAGGGGCCGATCTTCTTCGGCAGCGCGGAAGGCCTGGCCCAGGATGTGCGCGGCGCCATCGATGCCCAGACTTTCGCGGTCATCCTCGACTTCCGCCGGGTCAACGACATCGACAGCACCGGCGCCGAGGTGCTGCTGCAGCTCTACAACCGCCTCGTGCTGGCGCCCGGCCTTGCGCTCTTCAGCGGCTTGCAGCACCGGCCGCAGGTGGCGCGGCTGATGGACGACTTGGGGTTGCTCGCCGCGATCGCTCCCTCCGCGCAATTTGCGGACGTCGACCGCGCCCTCGAAGCGGCGGAAGACGCCTTGCTGGAAAGCCTGCCGGATCGAAGCCCGCTGGAGGCCGTTCCCTTCGAAGCGCTTGACTTGCTGCGCGACCTGCACCCCGACGAGCGCATCGCGGTCCGCGGCTTCCTGTCGCAGCGGCAATTCGCCACCGGCGAGACGGTGTTCCACCAGGGCGACCCCGGAACGGAACTGTTCGTCATCACCCATGGCCGGGCCAGCGTGCGGCTCGATCCCGCGGGTGCCGCGCCGATGCGGCTTGCCACTTTCGCGGCCGGCACCACCTTCGGCGAACTCGCCATTCTGGATCACCGGCCGCGCTCCGCCACCGTCGTCGCCGATGGCCCCATGACTTGCCTGGTCCTGTCCGAAGCGAGCTTCAGCGCCATGCAGGCGAGCGAGCCCGACATCGCCATCCGGTTGCTGGTGAACCTGGGGCGCGAACTGAGCTTGCGCATGCGCCGGGCCAACCAGATGCTCCATCAGATGGGCGCGTGAGGGCGAGGGCCGCTCGTTACACTGGCGGTATTAGGAACCCCATCCCATGGCAGCCACCCAAGACCAGTTGTTACAGGCCCTCGCGGCCGTCGTCGATCCCAATACCGGCAAGGATTTCGTCAGCACCCAGGCGCTGAAGAACGTGCAGGTCAACGACGGCGACGTCGCCTTCGAAGTCGAACTCGGGTACCCGGCCAAGAGCCAGATCCCGGCCTTGCGCCAAGCGCTGATCGCCGCAGCCAAGGGCGTGCCCGGCGTCAACAATGTCTCGGCCGACGTCAGCAGCAGGATCGTGGCGCACTCGGCCCAGCGCGGCGTGGCCCTGCTGCCCAAGGTCAAGAACATCGTCGCCGTGGCTTCCGGCAAGGGTGGCGTGGGCAAGAGCACCACGGCTGTCAACCTGGCGCTGGCCCTGGCGGCCGAAGGCGCGGCGGTGGGGCTGCTCGACGCCGACATCTACGGGCCCAGCCAGCCGATGATGATGGGCATCGAAGGCCGGCCCGAATCGTCCGACGGCAAGACCATGGAGCCGCTGGAGAACTACGGCGTGCAGGTCATGTCGATCGGCTTCCTGGTGAACCAGGACGAAGCCATGATCTGGCGCGGCCCGATGGCGACGCAGGCGCTGGAGCAATTGCTGCGGCAGACCAACTGGGGCGACCTGGACTACCTGATCGTCGACCTGCCGCCGGGCACCGGCGACATCCAGCTCACGTTGAGCCAGCGGGTGCCGATGACCGGCGCGGTGATCGTCACCACGCCGCAGGACATCGCGCTGCTGGATGCGAAGAAGGGCATCAAGATGTTCGAGAAGGTCGGCGTGCCGATCCTGGGCATCGTCGAGAACATGGCGGTGCATGTCTGCAGCAACTGCGGGCATGCCGAACACATCTTCGGCGAAGGCGGCGGCAAGCGCATGGCGGCCGAATACAACATGGACTACCTGGGCGCGTTGCCGCTGGACATCAAGATCCGGCTGCAGGCCGACAGCGGCAAGCCCACGGTGGTGGCCGATCCGGACGGCGAGCTGGCCGCGATCTACAAGGCCGTGGCGCGGCAGATGGCGATCAAGATCGCCGCCAAGGCCAAGGACTTCTCCACCAAGTTCCCGACCATCACGGTGTCCAAGAACACCTGACGACCATGGAACGCCCAGGCATCCAGGTTGCCGTCGTCATGCGCCGCGAGCGCATCGACAATCGTTGGCAATCCTGGCGCTGGGCGCTGTCCGACGTCGTGCCGCAGGAGCCGGGTTTCGGCAGTGAGCCGCGCCTGCTGCTGAAGAACGACGACGAAGAGCGCTGGCTGCACCCGGGTTTCCTCGTCGAGTTGTTCCGGGACGACGCGGAGGGCTATTACCTCAACGTGACGACACCAGCGCCTTGCTGGTTCGTTCTGTGGCGGATGGAGGAAGCCGGCGGCGGCGAGGAGCCGATGGCCAAGCCGACGATGGTGTCGCTCAGCTATCACGATGCCGGCCGCTGGCTCGACGCGCAGGAAACGGTGGAGCAGGTGCCCGCACCGGCACACGTCGTGGAATGGGTGCGCGCCTTCATCGACGAGCACTACGTGCTCGAGCCGAAGAAGCGCAAGCGCCCTGAAAGTTTCAAGCCCCTGCAGGACCGCTTCGGCAATCCGGCCTCGGTGACGACAGCAAAGAAGTTCGGGGGCGGCCATGAGTGAGGGGTTCCTGGGCCGCTGGTCCAAGCGCAAGCTGGATGTGAAGCAGGGCAAGGAGGTGGAGGCGGAGCCCTTACCCTCACCCCAGCCCTCTCCCGCAGGCGGGAGAGGGAGCGATGAAACTGGTATTCCTCCCTCTCCCCCGCGGGGAGAGGGCAGGGGTGAGGGGCCTGTCGACCCGCCTCTGCCGCCCACTCTGGAAGACGCGCAAGCCCTCACCCCCGCCTCCGAGTTCAAGCGCTTCGCCGCGGCCGACGTGACGCCGGAGGTGAAGAACGCGGCGATGAAAAAACTGTTCGCCGATCCGCGCTACAACGTGATGGACGGACTGGACGTGTACACCGGCGACTACTCGCAGCCCGACCCGATTCCGCCGTCGATGCTGCGCCAATTGGCGAGTGCGAAGTTTCTCGGCCTGTTCGACCGGGAGGAAAAGGAAGAGGCTGCAGCCGCAGCGGCCGCGCAGCAGGCAAGGGATGTTGCGGATAACCCCACACTTCAAAGCGTGGCAAAGTCCGACGTGGCCCCTCAAGCAGTACCCGAGCCGACCGACCATGCCGACCCTGATTTGCGATTGCAACAAGACCATGCCGCTGCAGGAAAAGATCCTGGGCGCGGCACTGGGTGAGACGCTAAGCCTTCATTCCAGCTTGTGCCGGCGCGAAGCGGGCGCGTTCCAGCAGGCGATCAAGGGCAGCGCCGAAGTGGTGGTGGCCTGCACCCAGGAAAAACGCCTGTTCGGCGAAATCGGCGAGAACACAGAAGGCGCAGTGGCGCCCATCAAGTTCGTCAACATCCGCGAAACTGGTGGCTGGAGCCGCGATGCGGCGCGCGCCATGCCGAAGATCGCGGCCCTGCTGGCCGCCGCCCACCTGCCCGATCCGGAACCGGTCGCCACCGTCACTTACAAGAGCGCCGGTCGGCTGCTGGTCATCGGCCCGCTGGATGCGGCCGAACGCGCCGCCGCCCTGCTCGGCGACGCGCTCGACATCGTGGTGTTCACGCAGGGCGGCACCGGCGCGCAGGAGCGGCGCTATCCGGTGCTGAGCGGGAAGATCGAGAGCCTGAAGGGCTGGCTGGGCGCCTTCGAGCTCAAGTGGTCGCGCGACAACCCGATCGACCTGGACCTTTGCACGCGCTGCAACGCCTGTGTCGCGGCCTGTCCGGTAGGCGCGATCGGCCTGGACTACCAGAGCGACCTGGCCAAGTGCGCCTCGCACCGCGCCTGCGTGAAAGTGTGCGAGGCCGCCGGAGCGATCGACTTCGGTCGCGACAGCGCGGCGTTCGACGAACAGTTCGACCTGGTGCTGGACCTGCGTGCC
>JAQGMS010000343.1 GCA_028292245.1 Ramlibacter sp. | reverse complement strand
TGTCAGGATCGACCAGCGCGGGCGGGAAACCATGTCTGTTCGGGCCGTTGCGCGCAGACTTCCGAACGGAAACGTGTTGGTGATAGCCGGTCATAACGGCCAGCGCAAAGAGCTGGCTGAAGTGATGGCACGCGCGCTGCTCGTTGCCCTTCCCTTCGCGATCGCACTGAGTCTGGCTATCGGGGCAATACTAAGTGTCCGCGTTCAACGGCGCATCACAGACCTGAACGCGCTGGTTCGGCGCATCATCTCGGGCAACCTGCACGAACGTATCCCGGTCCTGGGGCTCGATCATCCGTTCGACAAGCTTGCTGTGATCGCGAATGGCATGTTGGACGAAATCGCAGTTCTCGTCACCGAGATGGCCGGAATAGGTAATGGGATAGCCCACGATCTGCGCACTCCGCTCACCCGCGTGAGAATCGGCCTTGAACGCGGTCGCGCGAAGGCCACGACCCTTGAGGAACTTCAATCGATCGCGGACCGGGCGGTCGGTGCCCTCGATCAATCGTTGACCATCATAACGGCGCTGCTGCGAATCACCGAGATCGAGAACAGCCGGGGAAAGGCCGGCTTCAGCGATGTCGCGCTGGCTGACCTCGTCCAGGAAGTCGGCGATTTCTACAGCCCGATAGCGGAAGACAAGCAGCTGACGTTGCAGGCGACGTCTGCATGTAACGCAGCAGCCTATTGCGACCGCGATCTCCTGTTCGAGGCAGTTGCAAATCTGGTCGACAACGCGACCAAATTCACACCCGCTGGCGGGCGCGTCGATCTTTGCCTGGTCTGCGGCGAAAACGAGAACATCATTCGGGTGTCGGATACGGGGCCAGGGATAGGAAAAGACGAACGGGAAGCGGTCATGAGGCGCTTCTACCGATCCGACAAAAGCAGAAATACGCCCGGAGTTGGCCTCGGGATGAGCCTTGTTTCGGCAATCGTCAAGCTGCACGGCTTCCGTTTGACGCTGAACACCGGCCCGGGCTGCGTCGCTGAAATTGTCTGTCCGGTTGCATCCGATTGATGCGGCGTTCGATCGAGACTTATTTTTTCAGCGAAAGAATTCTTGCTCCCGCGACGGACCACTAAATTCTTGTTTAGTGCCCCTAACAGCCAATTTAATTGAAGCCGACCCCCCCGCCGCTATTTTCTACAGATATCGCCTGCGACGCATCGATTGAACCAACCGAGCGGCATCAGGCCTGACGTTTTCATTACTGGAGCGGCTGACATGAATCTCGACGAGACCCAAACAATTCCTTCCAGGCCAACCAACGGTGCGTCGTTTCCGATCCCGCTCGCGCCCGCTCCGAGGAATCCCGCTTCAGACTATTTGGGCAACATACGTCGTTTCCCGTTTCTCGAGAGAGAGATGGAATATCGGCTTGCCAAGCGCTGGCGGGAGGATGGCGACCGCAAGGCTGCGGACCAGATCGTCACCAGCCATCTCCGTCTCGCCGTCAAGATCGCAATGAATTACCGCGGCTATGGTCTGCCAATGTCCGAAATCATATCCGAAGGCAATGTCGGCCTGATGCAGGCCGTAAATCGCTTCGAACCTGAACGAGGCTTCCGTTTCGCTACCTATGCGATCTGGTGGATCAGGGCTTCCATTCAGGATTATGTTTTGCGGTCCTGGTCATTGGTGAAGATCGGCACCACTGCAAGCCAGAAAAAGCTGTTCTTCAAGCTTCGCTCGACCAAGGCAAAGATCGCCGCGCTTGAGAATACCGACCTGCGGCCCGAACATGTCGAGTTGATTGCAACCACGCTCGGCGTCAAGAAGCAGGATGTCGTGGACATGGATCGGCGGCTTGGTGGCGATACTTCGCTGAACGCATCGATCCACGACGAAGGAAACCCCGGGGAATGGCAGGATTACCTAGTCGATCAGAGTCCTTCCCCGGAAGCCATCGTCGTCGAGGAAGACGAAATGTTTCACCGGCGGGAAGCGCTCGGCCGGGCCATTGGGGTGCTCAACACCCGCGAACGGCGCATCTTCGAAGCCCGTCATCTCATCGATGAGCCAATGACGCTGGAGGACCTCGCGGTAGAATTCAGCGTGTCTCGTGAGCGCGTTCGACAGATCGAGGTGCGGGCATTCGAGAAGGTGCGAACCGCCACCAAGGTTTCGTTCAAGCAGCAACGGGCGCGGATAACGATGGACGCGTAGCGATCCGCCGGACTTGCTCCGACGCCGCCACCCCGGCGGCATAAATCCAGCGATGGCAAGCGGTTGCATCGGGGATTCGCAAGCAACTCGAGGATAAGTTAAGCTGGTGTCTGGCGGCAACGCGCTTCAGATAGCCAGCTACGTCATGAACCTCCATGGGCTTGTGCGCACTACCACATTTCGCTCGGCGGCCCTGGCCGCGGGCGCCTTTGCCGCCTTCGTGGCCGTGTTGTTCGGCTTCATTTACTGGACCACCGACCGCTACTTGATAGACCGGTCCGATCACGTCATCGCTCTGCAGTTGAAAGTGATATCAAGCCTGCCCGGCGAGCGGAAATCGCACGCGATCGACTATCAATTGAGCCAGGACCCGCGAGGCGTACATTTCGTGGGACTGTTTGGGCCGGACGGAAACAGGAAGGCAGGCAACCTTGCAAGCCTGCCGCCGAGCCTGAAGCTTGACGATTCGGCGCAAAACACAGAGGTAGGAAAACAAGGACCGAACGGCTTTGAAACGCGGGTCGTTCGCGCGATCGGAACCCATCTGCCCGGCGGTGACGTGCTGGTCATTGGCCGCGACGTCGACGAAGCCGGCGAGATATCCAAGGTTGTCAGCGAGGCCCTGGCGCTCGGCCTGATTCCGGCTCTCGTGCTTTGCCTCGCAGTCGGGGCGCTTTTGAGCGTGCGCGCCGAGCGGCGGATCGCGGATGTCAACGAGCGGGTGCAGCACATCGTCGCGGGGAATTTGCGCGAGCGCTTGCCTCGGCATACCCGAGATGACCCGTTTTCCAAGCTTGCCACAATCGTCAATGGTATGCTCGATGAGATCGAGACCCTCATTCATGCCATTGCCGGGATTGGCAACGATATCGCGCACGATCTGCGCACGCCGCTCACCCGCGTCCGCTTGATGCTCGAGCGCGGTCGCAGCAATGCCGGGACGTTGGAGCAGCTCCAACTCATCGCAGACAAGGCTGTTGCCGGGATCGATCAATCGCTGGCCATTACCACGGCGCTGCTGCGGCTTGCTGAAATCGAAAATAGCCGCAGATCGGCCGGCTTCGGCGAGGTGGCCCTTGCGGATATTGTGCGAGAGGTCAGCGACCTTTATGAGCCAATTGCGGAAAACAAGGGCGTCATCCTCCAGATCGAGCTCACGCCCGCGCCGACGGTAGTCGGCGACCGCGACTTGCTGATGGAGGCCATCGTCAACCTTGTCGATAATGCGGTAAAATTTACTCCGCAGGGAGGCCGCGTGGATATCGCTCTGCTCCGCGGCGCCGCCGAGAGCATCGTGCGAATTAAGGACACCGGCTCGGGAATCAGCGAGCAGGAACGCGATATTGTCCTCAGGCGCTTCTATCGTTCCGACAAAGTAAGGAGCGCACCGGGTTTCGGAATTGGCCTCAAACTGGTGGCCGCGATCGTCAAACTTCACGGCTTTCGCCTGACTATTCACCCGGGTTCCGGCTGCGTCATCGAGATCGCCAGCCCGGATCAACGCACCGACAAGGAAGCGGAGCCGCAGTAGCCGGATTCCGCTCGACCCGTTGCCGCACCAGAGAACCGCCGCATTTCGCAGGCTCACGGGCTGATGACCACGCCATCAGCCCGGACGTGCCGGTCGATCCCCGCCCGTATAAACTCCTTTTTAATGGAATTATCCCGCAGGGCGATCATCTTGGTCACGATCGGTCACGCCGCAATCGAGGCGCATGGCCATTAAAAAAGGGTCCCCCGTCCTGTCGTCTACTGGCT
>JAQGMS010000387.1 GCA_028292245.1 Ramlibacter sp. | reverse complement strand
GGCGAGCGGGTAATCAAAGAGACTTACGAGGCTATCCGCAACTCCCCGCATTGGGAGTCGAGCATGCTTATCATCACCTATGATGAGCATGGAGGCTTTTATGACCATGTCGCGCCGGGGCCCGCTGCACCGACTGGGTCGAAGGGTAGCAAGAACGGCTTCATGTTCGATCAGCTCGGGCCGCGAGTGCCTGCTGTCGTAGTGTCGCCGCTTATTCCAAAAGGTACCATCGAACATCGGCTGCTTGAGCATTGTTCGGTCATCAAGACGGTTTGCGACGCGTTCGACGTGCCGCTGCTGAAGCATGCGCGCGACCTGCGCGGCGTGTGCGGCCTGCTTCACCTCGCGCAATTGTCTGAACCTCGGACTGACACGCCCGCCAGGCTGCCCGAAGTCGTTGTCAGCAACGTCCGGTCAGGCGATCCTCGGGAGGGCGGCGGTGCTCGGCGGAGACCGAGGGTGGAAGTCCACCGCCGCGCAACAGGCGGCCGACTGGAGGAAGTGCAGCCGCTTTACGACCCACCGGACAGCATGATTGGCACGACGCTGCGCGTCGCTGCGATTCGTGACATGGCCCTCGAACCGGAACGAAGGGCCGAAATCGTCACGCGCGTCACAGGTATCCGCACGCCCGAAGAAGCCGTCGCTTATGTCAAGGAAGTGGAGGCCAAGCTGGAGCAGGCCGGCCGAGGCAGGCATTAGTGTATTCCCGAAAGCTTGCTGATCAGTCGGTTGCCATTTCGGCAAAACTCCGAGTCTCCTGCGCGTGCACAGGCAAAGCTTCCATACATCCATAATATGGATGCAGGTCATACTTTGGCATCAAAGACGAAGATCGTCCATTTCGCGATTTGGAAGTGCCAGCTCTTGCGCTCGAGGCGACTGGCTTATGGTCGGCGCGGGTGCCGCTGTAATCGCCGATGCCAACGAACAGTCCTCCACAACCTCGCTGGTTCGCGTCAATTGCATCGCGAATACCAGGCCGGGACAAACCCTCAAGCGGCTCTCCGCATGTTAAAGACGCTCGTTTGATGAACAGGAGAGTAGTGTTGGCAGATGAGCGTAGTACTACCCAACTCACTTTAACCCGGAACTCATGATTAACTGACAATTTATCGTTCGAACACCTCATTTGGGATAGCGCGCGGTGCTGACACTAGAAACGACCGATCCAAAAGAAGCCAGGCGGTGCCGCCAAGCGCAGTATCGCGGATCGAGCAGAACGCTGACGGTCGGGACTACCCTCGTCCACGGAGTCGTCCGGTCGGTCGTGAAGATAGGTCGGGTACACAGCCCGTCTGGATCGTCACCCTCCTCAAGCGCAATGCAGACGCCTAGCCAACACGCACCAAGTCCAATTCCGTTTCCTTCTTCAGTGAATCTTCACCGAGGTCAACTTCGTACGAGGAGCTACTGTGGCATTTTCGCTATCCAACATGTCCATTCGCAATAAGGTCATCGTCGCTTTCGCGGTGGCATGCGTGGCTACCGCCAGCCTTGGCGCCTTCGCCATCGATCGTTTGGCGGCAATCAATGGATCAGCCGCTGAGGTCCGCGACAACTGGCTGCCTGCGACCGGTTGGTTGGGCGCCATGGCGAAGAATGTTGAGCGATATCGACAGCTTCAAGCTGTGCATGTGATGGCTGGAACAGAAACTGAGAAGGACAAGGCCGGAGGGGACATTCGCACGGCTTTCGAAGGGTTTGACAAGGTTTGGAAGTTGTATGAGCCAACCGTCACAACGACTGCTGAAATTGCCATCGTGGCGGAGTTCAAGGCAGCTTGGAACCGGTATATCGAAGATAGCAAGCAACTGATTGAGCTATCGCGCAAGAACCAAACCGAAGAGGCAAGCAAGCTCTACGTCGGGAAGTTGCGGGACGATTTTTTTAAGGTCCGAAAGGCTTTGGAAACTGCCCTGGTTTTTAATGTCGAGGAGGGCAAGAAAGAAGCCGACAAGGGTGCGGAGGTATTCCGGCTCTCCCGCCTGTTGATTGTCGCGGCGATCTCTGTGGCGGCGCTACTGTGTGCCGGGATGGGCTTTTTGATTGTCACTGGCGTCTCGCGTCCGATCGGAGCCATGACCCAAGCGATGCGCAAACTGGCCGACGGAGACAAAGCGACCGACATTCCCGGCGTGGGCCGCAAGGACGAGATCGGCGGCATGGCGGGTGCCGTGCAGGTGTTCAAGGTCAATATGATCGAGGCCGAGCGATTGGCCGCGGAACAGCGCGCTGAGCAGGAAACGAAGTCACTACGCACTCAGAAGCTCGAAGAGCTAATGCGGGGATTTGAAGGCACAGTTGGAGAGATCGTCGAAACCGTATCCTCCGCCTCAACTGAGCTTGAAGCCTCCGCCAGCACGCTCACATCCACCGCCGTTCGGTCGCAAGAACTCACCACGATGGTTGCGGCAGCTTCCGAAGAGGCCTCCACAAATGTGCAGTCGGTGGCCTCCGCAACCGAAGAGCTGACGTCATCCGTCAACGAGATCAGCCGCCAGG
>JAQGMS010000270.1 GCA_028292245.1 Ramlibacter sp. | reverse complement strand
GACCGCCAGACCATGGGCAGCGTGGTCGGCGAACTGCGCGGCACGCTGGGGGAGCTCGAGAAGCTGCTGGACCAGTTCTTCCGCAACCTGCAGGACAAGACCCCGCTGCGCGACGCGCCGGGGCACCTGTCGCAGATGCGCGGCGTGCTGTCGGTGCTGGGCCTGGACCAAGCCGCCCAGGCCGTACTGCGGATGCGCGAGGCGGTCGAGGAAATCATCGTCACCGAGATTGACGAGGAGCGCGCGCGCACGGCCGGCACGTTCGACAAGCTGGGCAACAACCTGGGCGCTCTCGGTTTCCTGATCGACATGCTCAATTACCAGCCTTCCCTGGCCAAGAAGCTGTTTGTCTACGACGACAGCACGGGCGAGTTGAGGCCCCTGATGGGACGGACTGGCCATCCCGCCCAAGTTGCCGAGCCGATGGCCGACGAGCTGTCACAAGAAGTCATGTCGGTGGTCAGCGAGGCCGCCACGTCCGGGTTCGGCGAACTGTCCGAAAAGATGGGAAGCATCGAAACCCACGCCACGCTGGCCGAGAACAAGAGCGTGGCGCACGCTGCGCGCGAAGTTTCGGCGGCGGTGTCGGCCCAGGACTCGGGCGCCACCGCTGCGGCGCTCACCCACCTGGCGGCCGCCGTGCAAGCGGCGCCGGCCGCGCCTCCCGCGCCTGTGGCGCAGCCCGATATCGAGGAAGACGACCTGCGGGACATCTTCCTGGAAGAAGCTCGCGAAGTGGTGGGCAACGGCCTGGCCGCGATCGAGGCGCTGACGGTCAGTCCCGCCGACGTCTCGGAACTCACGACCTTGCGGCGAGCGTTCCACACGCTCAAGGGCAGCTCGCGAATGGTCGGCCTGACCGAATTCGGCGAAGCGGCATGGTCGCTGGAACAGGTGCTCAACACCTGGCTGGCCGACCAGAAGCCGGCCAGCGACAACTTGCGCAGCCTGGCAGGCGACTCCATGCGCGGGTTCGCGCGCTGGGTGGAAGATATCGCTGCCAACAACGACGGCGCCTGGAAGGCCGGCCACTTCCGTGGCGCCGCCGACCTGCTGCGCACCGAGAATCGGCTCGTGCCGCTGGTGCTCCCGACCGACGCGCCGGTAGTGGAAGTGCAAGCCCCGCAGCCTGAAGAGCCCGTGGTGGCGATAGAGGCAGGGGCGCTTGAACCGGTGGCGATCGAGCCGGTGGCCCTGGAGCCGCTGCCGGCCGAGCCGACGCCCGTGCAACCGGAGCCGATCGAGGCGATCTCGTTCGACTTCGACGTCATCGCCACCCCGCCGGCCGAGCCCGTGATCGAACTTCAAGCGCCGGCCGTGCCCGAGTTGCCGGATCTGGTTGCGCCAGCCGAGCCCATGGCGTTCGACACGACGCAGGTGATCCGCGGTGAGCCGCAGGAAGCGGCGGAAATTCCGCACGACGAACTGCCTGCGGACTTCGATTTCGAACCCTCTCCCGCTCTGGTGTTGGGCGACACGCCGTCCCCGCCGCAGGCCGCAGCTGAAATCGAAGGCATCGACTTCGCCAGCCTCTCCGCGGTGTCATCTTCGCAGCCACAGGCCGAGCCGGTCATCGAAACCGTCGACGCGGCCGACATGCCCGATTCGATCGACGACCAGATCAAGGTGATCGGTACGCTGCGCATCGGCATCCCGCTCTACAACGTCTACCTCAACGAGGCCGACGAGTGGTCGCGCCGGCTCGCCACCGAAGTGGCCGAATGGGCGTTGGAGCTGAACCGGCCGGTGCCCGACACGACTGTGGGCTTGGCCCACGCCTTGGCCGGCAGCTCCGCGACCGTGGGCTTCCACACCCTTTCGGATGTCGCCCGTTCACTGGAAAGTGCCTTGCTGAAAACCCAGGCACTTGCCTACGGGACGCCGCAGCATGGCAAGGCTTTCATCGATGCAGCTGAAGAAATCCGGCGCCTGTTGCACCAGTTCGCGGCTGGCTTCCTGAAGGAGCCCGATGCGAGTGTGGTCGAGGCCTTGACTGCGTTGAAGGCGCTCGAGATTCCGCAGCGCGCCGACCTGCCCGAGGAGGAGGAGCCGTTCAGCGACTTCTCGGAATTGGAAGCCGCGCGTTCAGACAGCCAGTTCGATGCGGAGATTGCGCAGCAGTCCGTCCCGGAACCCGAACCCGTTCCGCAAGCCGAACCCCAACCCGAACCTGTCGCGGTGCAGCCGGCCGCACCGCCGGTACCCGTCACCGCGCCGATCGCCACGACCCGGACTGTCACCGCCTTCGACGACGACCAGGAGGACATCGACGTCGTTGACGCGATCGATCCCGACTTGTTCCCGATCTTCGAGGAAGAGGCGGCCGAGCTGATGCCGCAGATGGGCGGCGCCCTGCGCCAGTGGGCGGCGCGACCCGACAACCGAGGCGCCCGCGATGAGGTGCTGCGCGCCCTGCATACCCTCAAGGGCAGCGCGCGGCTGGCCGGGGCCTTGCGGCTGGGCGAACTGGCGCACCGGATGGAATCCGAAATCGAATCGATCGGATCCGAAGGCGCCGCCACGGCCAACCTCGAAGGCCTGCTGCACCGCTTCGACGGCATGCAGGGCAATTTCGATACCTTGCGTGCGACCGGCGGACTGCCCGCAGCGATGGACATCTCGGCCGAGGCCGAGGCGCAAGAGCGCCTGGCCGCGGCGGCCCTGGACGACCTGGCCGCAGCAGCCAGGTCCGCCGCCGGCCCGCAGGCTGTGCCCACGCGCGCTTTGCTGGCCCGGCCCGTCACCACCAACCTGGCGCCGCAGCGCGTCGCCGCCAACCAGGCGGTGCGGGTGCGCTCGCAATTGCTGGACCGGCTGGTGAACCAGGCCGGCGAGGTGATGATCACGCGTTCGCGCCTGGAGGCCGAGCTGCGCCAATTGCGCGGTTCGCTGACCGACCTCACGGGCAACCTGGACCGCCTGCGCGCCCAGTTGCGCGACATCGAATTGCAGGCCGAGTCGCAGATGCAGTCGCGGCTGGCCCAGGCCAAGGACTCCGCCGCGGGGTTCGACCCGCTGGAGTTCGACCGGTTCACCCGGGTGCAGGAACTCACCCGCATGATGGCGGAGTCGGTGAACGACGTGGCAACGGTGCAGCGCAACCTGCAACGCACGGTGGAATCGACCGAAGACGACCTCATCGCGCAGGCCCGCCAGACCCGCGAATTGCAGCGCGACCTGCTGCGCACCCGCATGGTGGAATTCGAGGGCATCTCGGACCGCCTGTACCGCGTGATCCGGCTGGCGTCCAAGGAAACCGGCAAGCAGGTGAAGCTGGACATCACCGGCGGCTCGATCGAAATGGACCGCGGCGTGCTGGACCGGATGACGCCCGCCTTCGAGCACCTGCTGCGCAACTGCGTGGCCCACGGTATCGAGGAGCCGGCCGTCCGGGTTGCCGCGGGCAAGGACCCGATCGGGACCATCCTGATCGGGCTGCACCACGAAGGCAACGACGTGTCGGTGGAATTCCGCGACGATGGCGGCGGCCTCGACCTGCCGCGCATCCGCGACAAGGCCTTGCAGCAAGGCCTGATCCCGCCGGGCCAGGAGTTGACCGACCAGGACGCAGCCAACCTGATTTTCATGCCCGGCTTTTCGACTGCCGCGGTGGTGACCGAGCTGTCGGGCCGGGGCATCGGCATGGACGTGGTGCGCGCCGAAGTGAACGCGCTGGGCGGCCGCATCGAAACCAGCACCCTGGCCGGCCGGGGTACCAGCTTCAAGCTGGTGCTGCCGCTGACCACGGCGGTGACGCAGGTGGTAATGATCCGCAGCGGCAACCTCTCCATCGGCGTGCCGGCCAACGTGGTGGAAATCGTCCGGCGGGCGCAGGCCAAGGACGTGCAGCAGGCTTACAACACCGGTTTTTACGAATTGGGCGCGGACCAGATTCCGTTCTACTGGTCCGGCGCCTTGCTGCAATCTTCGCAGCGCAGCACCGAGCCGCAATCCAAGACGCTGCCGGTGGTGGTGTTTCGCAGTGCCGCGCAGCGCGTCGCGCTGCACGTGGACGAAGTGCTGGGCAACCAGGAAGTGGTGGTGAAGAACCTCGGTCCGCAATTGGCCCGCCTTCCCGGCCTTGCGGGCATGACGGTGCTGGCTTCAGGCGCCGTGGTGCTGATCTACAACCCGGTGGCGCTGACCACGGTGTACGGCGAGCAGGCCCGCCAGCTCAGTGCCGACCACGCGCAGCCGGACATGCTCGAGCAGCTGGGCGCCGCAGCGGGCAGCAGCCTGCCGGCCATGCCGGCGGCGCCGCTGATCCCGCTGATCCTGGTGGTGGACGATTCGATCACGGTGCGTCGCGTGACGCAGCGCCTGCTGCAGCGCGAAGGCTACCGCGTCAGCATGGCGGCGGACGGCCTGCAGGCGCTGGAGCGGCTGGCCGAGGAAAGGCCCACGGTCGTTCTGTCGGACATCGAGATGCCGCGCATGGACGGCTTCGACCTCGCGCGCAACATCCGCGGCGACGCGCGCATGAAGGACCTGCCGATCATCATGATCACCTCGCGCATCGCCGAGAAGCACCGCGAGCACGCCAAGGAGCTGGGCGTCGATCACTACCTGGGCAAACCCTATTCGGAAGAAGAGTTGCTCAGCCTGGTCAAGCATTACAGCGCCGCATCGGTCCTGGCTTGATCCGGTCACGCAAGCGCTAAAATACGGGCCATGCCCGCCGATGCCTCCTCGATCAACCTGACGCATCACTTCCTGATCGCGATGCCGGGCATGGAGGACGAGGCGTTCGCCAAGAGCGTTGTCTACCTGTGCGAGCACAGCGCGCGCGGCGCTCTCGGCCTGGTGATCAACAAACCCAGCGACATCAACCTGCGGCACCTGTTCGACAAAGTCGAACTGCCGCTGGGCCGCGACGACCTGGCGCGCACGCTGGTGCTCCAGGGCGGGCCGGTGCAGACCGAGCGTGGGTTCGTCTTGCACGAGGCAGTGTTTGCGTCGGACGCCGCGCCCAGCGAGCCGGTCTATGCCTCGACGATGACGATCCCCGGCGGGCTGGAAATGACCACCTCCAAGGACGTGCTGGAAGCCCTGTCCACCGGGGCCGGTCCGCGCAAGGTGCTGGTGTCGCTCGGCTACTCGGCCTGGGGCGAGGGCCAGCTCGAATCCGAGATCGCCGAAAACAGCTGGTTGACGGTCGCCGCCGACCTGGGTGTCATCTTCGACACGCCGATCGAACAACGCTACGACAAGGCGCTGATGCTGCTGGGCCTCCAGGCCTGGATGCTGTCGCCGGATGCGGGGCACGCATGAGCCTCACGGCCATGCCCGATGTCCCTCCTTCCTTCCAAACTTTTCTTGCTTTCGATTACGGGCTGAAACGCACCGGCGTTGCCGTGGGGAACCGCATGCTGCGCACCGCCACGCCGCAGCCGACGATCAAGGCCGAGGGAGTGGCGCTGCTGGGACAGGCCGAGGCCCGGGCGCGCGAATGGCAGCCGGATGCCGTGGTGGTCGGCGTACCGTTCCATCCGGACGGCGCCAGCCACGACAATACGGCGCGGGCGAGGAAATTCGCGCGCCGGCTGCGCGAGCGGCTGAAGCTGCCGGTGTACGAGGTGGACGAGCGGTACAGCACCACCGAAGCGCTGGCGGACGGTGCCGCCGATCCCGACGCCGGAGCCGCCTGCGTGATTCTTGAACAGTTCTTGAGGAGCTTGAAATGAGCAACCTCGTGTTGGATGCCGAGGCCCTTTACCGCGAACTGCTGCGAGGCGTCCAGCAATTGCGCACGCCTGACACGCGGCTGGTAGGCATCACCTCCGGCGGCGCCTGGCTCGCCGAGCGCCTGCACAAGGACATGGCCTTGCCCGGGGAGGTCGGCGTGATCTCGTCGGTCATGCACCGTGACGATTTCGCTAAGCGCGGCCTGGCCGGCGCCGGGCACCAGACCGTGCTGGGTTTCGACGTCAACGACTCACACATCATCCTGCTGGACGACGTTCTCTACACCGGCCGCACGATCCGCGCGGTGCTCAACGAACTGTTCGACTACGGCCGCCCGGCCAGCGTGAAGCTGGCCGTGCTGGTGGACCGCGGCGGGCGCGAATTGCCGGTCCATGCGGACTACGCGGCCGCGCGGGTCGCGCTGCCGGCGGCCCAGTCCCTCGCACTGGCCAGGGACGACAAGGGCCAATTCAGCTTCAAGGTCGAGGGTCAATAGCAAGATGCTCTACAAACGAAATCCGCAACTCAACAAGCATGGCGAACTGGTCCACCTGCTGTCGGTGGAAGGGTTGCCGCGCGAGATCGTCACGCACATCCTGGACACGGCGGCGAGCTTCGTCAGCGTGAGCGACCGCGAGGTCAAGAAAGTGCCGCTGCTGCGCGGCAAGAGCGTGTTCAACCTGTTCTTCGAGAACTCGACGCGCACCCGCACGACCTTCGAGATCGCGGCCACTCGCCTGTCGGCCGACGTGATCAACCTGGACATCGCCCGCTCGTCGGCCACCAAGGGCGAGTCGCTGCTGGACACCATCGCCAACCTGTCGGCAATGGCGGCCGACTTGTTCGTCGTGCGGCACAGCGAATCAGGCGCGCCCTACCTGATCGCCCAGCACGTGGCGCCGCACGTCCATGTGATCAATGCCGGGGACGGGCGGCACGCGCACCCGACGCAGGGCTTGCTGGACATGTACACCATCCGGCACTACAAGAAAGATTTCTCCAACCTCACGGTGGCCATCGTGGGGGACGTGCTGCACTCCCGCGTGGCGCGCTCGGACATCCACGCGCTCACCACGCTCGGCTGCGCGGAAGTCCGCGTGGTGGGGCCGAAGACGCTGGTCCCGGGCGACATCGCCCAGATGGGCGTGCGGGTGTGCCACTCGCTCGAGGAAGGCATCAAGGGCTGCGACGTCATCATCATGCTGCGGCTGCAGAACGAGCGCATGAGCGGCGCGCTGCTGCCGTCCTCGCAGGAGTTCTTCAAGAGCTTCGGCCTGACG
>JAQGMS010000440.1 GCA_028292245.1 Ramlibacter sp. | reverse complement strand
GCCTGGTTCGTCGGCTACACCGGCAATTTCACCTGCGCGGTGTGGTACGGCAATGACGATTACTCGCCGACCAACCGCATGACCGGCGGCTCGCTGCCGGCGCAGACCTGGCACGACATCATGCTCGCGGCGCATCAGGGGGTCGAGGTCCGGGAGATCCCCGGCATCGGCGCCGGCACCAAATTGCCGCCGCCGGTGGTTTCCGCCGCAGCCGCGGCCAACGCGCCGAAGGTGCTCGAGACCAAGCCGGGCCCGCCGCCGATCCTGACCAAGCGCGGTGCGGACATTCTGGTGCGCGTGGAAAAGATGCTCGACGAGGCCGGCAAGACCGCGGGCAAGACCTCGTCCAGCGAACCGCCGAAACCGGTCAAGCCGCTATCGTCCAACCCGGCCGCATTTCCGGAGAACTTTGCGGCGGCCGTGCCCGGCGGCGCAACCGCGCCCGCGCCGCGCAAGAACTGACCGTGCGGCTGCTCTTCATCACTTTGCTGGCGCTGATGCTGGCCACCGTCGTCGGCCTCGGCGCGACCTGGCTGACGGCGACACGCGGCACCGATCTCGGCACGCTGACGATCGGCGCCTGGACCGCACGACCCAAGACCGGCACCGCCGATGTCGACCCTTATTCGCGGGCCTCGATCGCCCGCAGCGGCGAACTGCCGGTCGGCACCGGCGACGGCGTGGCGTTCACGGCAACGACGGACGACCACAAGCGGCCGCTCGACGGGCGCTGCGACGTGGTGGTCAGCGGCGTGACGCCGGCGGCGCGGTTCTGGACCCTGACGCTGTACGACACCAAGGGACATCTGGTGGCGAATTCGCTGCAGCGTTACGGCTTCACCAGCCAGGAAATCATCCGCGGCGCCGACGGCGCGTTCGAGGTGCGGGTGGCATCGAGATCCCGCGCCGGCAACTGGCTGCCGACCGGCGGCATCGAGCGCTACGCGCTGATGCTGCGGCTGTACGATACCCCGGTCGGCGTGGCGACGCGGACGCAGCGCGACGCGCCGATGCCCTCGGTTGCGACAGTGGGGTGCCCGTGATCCGCCTGCTGTTCACCATCATCGCGGGCGTGCTGCTGGGCGCCGTCGTGCATCTGGTCAGCGTGCTGGCGCTGCCGCGCATTGCCACCCAGGACGCCTATTCGCGGCTCGCGCCGATGACCAGACTCAACACCGTGACCGCCCTGCCTTTGGCCGGTCCGGCCGACGCCCCGATGCCGTTCATGGATCCGGCATTCGCGATCGCGATCTGCCGCTACGATCTGTCGGGCGGAGCGATCAAGCTCGCGGTCCCCGTCAGTCAGGCCTACACCTCGGTGTCGTTCTATACCCGCAACGAAGTCGCCTATTACGCCATCAACGACCGCTCCGCCGGACGCAAGGTGATCGAACTCGATCTCATGACCGAGGCCCAGCACGCCGAACTGCCCGAGGACGAGGACGTCACCGCGGCCGACCGCTTGATCATCGATTCGCCCACCCCTACCGGACTGATCGTGCTGAAGGCGCTGGCGCCCGAGCCCGGGCTGATGCCGCAGGCGCAAGCGACGCTGGCGGCATCGAGCTGCAAGGTGCAGACCGAAGCGCAGGTGAAGGAAGAGCCTCCCCCTGCACCCGCGCCACCACCGCCGCCGCCCCGCGGCAAGCGCTGAGCAATCGCGCTTTTCGTTCTGTGCAACGTCAGTATCGTTGCGCGGTCCAGTAGCCCGAGCACCGCGCATTTCCAGCATAGCCGCTCCACGTCCCGCGGCCCGAGGCGCCGGAAAGCCTTCCCGAGCCCGACGCGAACTTGTCTTGAACGGCGACGGAAGCGCGAACCGCGCCGGAATTCGCGACACGGCCTCTGAACCTGACGAGGTTGGGATGCGTCACAACGCCGTTGGAAACATTGACCGTGAAGATGTAGGTGGGATCGCAAGCCCCTCGTTGGGTTACGAAGGCGAGGCCCCAGGAACCATCGTAGGCCGATCGGGCGTTTGCGCTACCTCCGAGGGCAACAAAGAGACTTATTGCAGTTGCGTAAAGCGGAAGCTTCTGCATTTTGATTTCTCCATAGCAAACCAACTGCATTTGGGTTGGGCTAGGGAAATGGTGAAGCGGTGGGTCCGCTAAAAGAAAACGTTTCCTCACGACGTATCAACACCGCGCGAGGCCGAAGGGACGCACCATGCCGTCGGCCCTCTTGCCAGACGCGCGCGTGACCGTAAGGTGCCTCGCGCGCTCGCCCACCGGATTGAAACAACACTTTTTTTTCAAGGGCAGGAGAAACACATGGCAGGAATCCTCGACCGCAAGGTGGCGCTGGTGACAGGCGGGGCATCGGGCATCGGGCGGGCGACTTCACTCGCGATGGCCCGCGAGGGCGCGCGGGTGGCGGTGGCCGACCGCACCGAGGAGAGTGCGGCTGCCACGGTCGCCTTGATCAACGCCGCCGGCGGCCAAGCGATTGCGATCGGCGGCGACGTGACCAATGAAGACCAGGTCGCAGCGCTGGTGGCGCGCACGGTCGCTGCCTATGGACGGATCGATTGCGCCTTCAACAATGCCGGCGTTGCCGGAAACGCCGTCGGGCTGGGACGACAACGGCTGCATGAACTCAGCCAGGCCTCGTTCGACGCCATGCTGGCGATCAATCTCAGGGGGGTGTTCCTCTGCATGAAGCACGAGATCGCGCAAATGCTGGGACAAGGCGGCGGCGGCGCCATCGTCAACACCGCCTCGATCGCAGGCCTGATCGGGCTTGCAACCTCAGGGCATTATGTGGCGGCGAAGCACGGCGTGGTGGGGCTGACCAAAACCGCGGCGATCGAATACGCCCAGGACGGCATCCGCGTGAACTGCGTCAATCCCGGCTACATCACCACCCCGATGACCGAGGAAGTGGTGCAAACGCGTTTTGAGGCGTTGATGGCGAAGGTGCCGATGAACCGCATGGGGGTCCCCGACGAGATCGCGGAAGCCGTGGTGTGGATGTGTTCCGACAAGGCGTCGTTCATGACCGGCGCGTCGCAGGTCGTCGACGGCGGATATTTCGCGGCTTAGGAAAGCAAAACCGGCGAGCCTCAGCCGCGGACGCTGACCGGGCGGCCGTTGACCGGCTGCGCCGCCACCGGCGGGTTCGCGGTCTGCGCTGCGAGTTCGCCGATCAGGCGGTCGGCGTCGGCGGCGATGTTGTCGGGCGCCTGGATCACCAGCCGCTCCAGCGCCCAGCGATACGACGAGATTCGCCGTTCCAGCGACTGCTGCACCCACTGCACGATCATGGAATTTTCCTGCATGCGCGCCACCGCGTCGTCGCGCTCGCGCGGCGACAATCCCGACACCAGCTTCAGGCTGGCGTTGCGCTTCTTGTCGAGTTCGATCACGCGCACGGCGCTGGCGAAGAACGGCTCGAACCGCGTGATATCGTTGCGGACATCTTCCATCAATTGCGCATAGCGCGAGGTATGCGAGCGATGCGGCTCGTCGATCAACAGCCGTCCATAGGAAGTGCGGTCGAACACCACGCTCTGCCGCCATGGCGAGGGCAGCGGCTTGTAGTCACCGAACACGCTCTTCCAGGCGGGGCGCGAATGCGGCGGCTCGATCAAGGGATAGGCCAGATCGCGAAGCTGGCGCTCATTGTCGGTGAGCTGGAATTGCGAGGCGCTCATGCCGATGCTGCCGGTCGCCTCGGCGCCGAGCCAGCGGTGCATGTCGTCGTTGCGGAAATCCTCGCGGGTGCGGCCGAAATCGCCGCCGCTGCAGCCGCCGAGCGCGAGGCTCAGGAGAAGCGAAGCGAGAAGCGGCCGCCTGGTCCGGATCGGAAAGAACGTCTCCGGCATATGAGATGTCCTGCGGTCAGGTGCGTCGACGGCGACGGCGTCCCGGAGCCGCGCCTTCTTCCGGCCCGCTGCCACCTCTGGTTACGTCGGTGTTGCGTTCGATCCGGACGGCAGGAAGGATCAGGATCGTGGCGCTGCCTTCGCGCGGAGCGCCATCCGTGGTTGAGCCCAGCCGACGCGAGGCGGCATCCGCCGGGAATTCGATGATGGTGCCCATGTCAAACTCATCTCTGTGGCTGCCGCTCCGACACGATCTGGCCTGCGGCATGCGCTCATTAAGATCAGGACGTGGTTAACGGCATCTTAATTTGGTTTTCGTGGCCTCGATTTGTGGCAGGCGCGTCGCTTGGGCCAAGCAAACAATGCCGCTGAATACAGGCCGCACCCTTCACAGATCGTTTTCCTTAACGCGGTGTTAAAGCAAGACGCCTAGGCTGGCGCTGCATTACTCAGTCGCGTACCCAACCATGACCGCACCTCCCTTATTTCCCGGTTTCGACGGGCTGATGACGCTCTCCCGCCGCGAGGGCGTCGATATCCGCCCTACCCTGCTGCGCGTGCTGACCGACCTCTATGTGCAGGCCAGCGCCCACAGCGACGCCGAAGAGCGGCAATTTGTCGAACTCACCTCGCGCCTGATCGATCAGGTCGACGACGCCACGCGCGCGGCGGTGCGGGCGCGGCTTGCGATCTATCCAGGCACGCCGGCCGCGATCCGAAACAAGCTCGGGCTGAAGCCCGCCAGCCCCGACGCGCCGGTGCCGATCGCGTCCGCGATTCCGGCGGCTCCGGCGTCGGCGCCGGTCCAGGCGCCACCCACCGAAGCGCAATTGCGGATGGCATCCAGCCTGTCGATGCAGCCCACGGACGCCGCCGAGATCAACGACATGTTCTTCGCCGCCAGCGCCAGCGAGCGCGCCTTGATGCTGCACAATTTGCCGGAGACGCCGCTGAAGGCTTCGGCGCGGATTCCCGCGGCGCGCGCCAAACGCGCCATCGAAACCCTGGAGATGGCAGCGTTCGCCGCCGACATCGAAAATTTCGCGCTGGAACTCGGCGAGAGCCTGATTTTGCCGTCGCGGGTCGTCACCCAGGTGGTCAACGATCCCGGCGGTGAGCCGCTGGCTTGCGCGATGAAGGCGCTGGATATGCCGGGTCCGGTGTTTCAGCGGGTGCTGCTGTTCCTCAATCCCGCAATCGGCGAGTCGGTGAACAGCGTATATCGGTTGTCGCGCCTCTATGACCGCTTGAGCGAACGCGCTGCCCTGATCATGCTGGCGGCGTGGCGCGGCTCGACCATGGCGGTGACTCGCGCGAAATATCGCCCCGCGCTGTACGACGACGAACGCCATCGCACGCGCGCCGCGCCGGCGCAGACGCGTCCGGCCGTGCAACCCGGCTCGGCGGCGGTC
Organism: Ramlibacter sp.; assembly: GCA_028292245.1. Taxonomy (GTDB): domain Bacteria; phylum Pseudomonadota; class Gammaproteobacteria; order Burkholderiales; family Burkholderiaceae_C; genus Ramlibacter. The sequence goes on along the minus strand of JAQGMS010000440.1, from coordinate 1,047 downwards.
CCTCGCAAGGGTTCGCAGGGTTCGGGCAACTAGCTCGGCGTTTTCGGCTCCATCGTTCGTGTCCCGGACGCGGTGCAGCGTTCTTCACGCTGCTCCGCAGAGGCGGGATCCATCCCCCTTTGCCAGTGAAGATGGGCCCCGGCTCTGCAGCGCACCGCAAAGACGTTGCGCTGCGTCCGGGGCACGCAGGTCCTCAGGATGAGGTCAAAATACTACGCCTTCGCCAGATCGAGAAAATGCCGCCCCGCCCGGTCCTCGGTTTCCACGATCCAGACATCGGAGTCGAAGCGGATGTCCCTGGCGAGACGTTCTTCCACAGCGGCTTCCGGCACCGGTCCCGGCGATGTCGCGGCAAAGATGCGCTCGATCGGCCTGGAGTCGTCATAGGCCGTTTGCGGCGCCGGCGCGTACAGCATGGCGTTGCCGTCGAGGGTAGCGACCTTGACGAACACCGCACCCGCCTCCTCCGCGCCGCGACGGCGCACCGCGCCGAAGATACCTTCGCCCTGGCAGCGCCGCAGATAGGCGGCAACCCATATCGCTGATTTCAATCGCATGGATTTGACGATAGGCGAACCGATTCGCCGGCGCTAGGCGGCGGCGATGCTTTTCGCGCGGGAAGGCAGTTTTCTGATTTCCGCGACCGCGTAAGTCGGGCTGGCGAGACACAGGCCGGCTGCCAGCAGCACCAGAGGGTTTGTTTTCTTTGTCACCTTCAAGGGGAACACCGTGATCTCCCTTGTCGCTGCACGCGGTCGACACTCACTCCACTCACCTTTTTCCGTACTCCGTGAATACGTAATCCTTTGCCTGCACGACCGTGTGGCACGCGAACCCGCATTTGGCGTCGTTCGCCTGCGGTGTTTTGTCGGCCTCCGTGCCGGGCGCGAACGTACCGGACGCGGCGTCATAATTGAACGCGGCCCATCCCCATCCGCCGCTGTCCGCAAACCTCTTGCTGTCCTTCACCATGAAGTCCACGTCATGCAGAGTGCCGGGCACCGTCGTATCCGGGAAGTACTGGTTCATTTTCGGGGTCCAATGGAT
>JAQGMS010000255.1 GCA_028292245.1 Ramlibacter sp. | reverse complement strand
CAAGGGCGAGGCGCCGCTGAAGGAAACGCTGGCCGCCGCGATGATCGCCGCCAGCGGCTGGGACCGCGTCGCGCCGCTGTACGACCCATGCTGCGGCAGCGGCACGATCGCGATCGAGGCGGCGCAGGTCGCCTGCAACATCGCGCCGGGCCAGTTGCGCCGCTTCGGCTTCGAGCAGCTGCTGCCCTACCAGGCGCATGTGTGGAAGGCGCTGTGGGAAGAGGCAAAGGCGCAGCAGCACGCGCCCACGGCGCCGGTGTTCGGCAGCGACGTGGCGTTCCGGATGGTCGACTTCGCGCAGCGCAACGCCGGCCGTGCCGGCGTCGCCGAGGTGGTGCAATTGCGCGGCGGCGATGCCTTGCAGCGCATGCCGCCGACCGACGAGCCCGGCGTGATGCTGGTCAACCCGCCGTACGGCGAGCGCATCGAGACCGCAGGCGTGGCGGGCCGCAGCCAGGGCGGACGCGAACGCGCGGAGACGGAAGACGGCGGCGACTTCTTCAACCAGCTGGCCGCGCACTGGAAGAAGAACTACTCCGGCTGGAGCGCCTGGGTGCTGACGCCCGACCTCAAGCTGCCTTCGCGCATGCGCCTGAAGGAATCGCGCCGGGTGCCGATGTGGAACGGCCCGATCGAATGCAGGCTGTTCCGCTTCGACATGGTCCGGGGCTCGGCCAGAAAGGATGCAAACCCTGGTCCTTGACACCAACATCGTGCTGGACCTGTTCGTGTTCTCCGACACGCAGGCCCGGCCGCTGCAGGCCGGGCTGGAGCAGGGCAGCGTGGACTGGATCGCGACGGCGGCGATGCGCGCCGAACTGGAGCGGGTGCTGGCCTATGCGCAGATCGAATCGCGCCTGGCCTGCTGCCAATTGAAAGCCGCCGACGTGCTGGCGCGCTTCGACCGCCATGCGCGCATCGTCGAGTTGCCGGCCAGGGCCGGCGTCACTTGCAGCGATCCGGACGACCAGAAATTCATCGACCTGGCGGTGGCGCACAAGTGCCTGCTGCTGAGCAAGGACGCGGCCGTGCTGTCGATGGCCAAGCGGCTGGCGGCGCTGGAAGCGCGCACCGCCAGCGCCCTCACGGCTTGAGCGGGGCGAACTGTTCGGCGCTGGCCATCGGCCAATACATCTTGAAGACGTTGTGCTGGCCGCTGAGGTCGTCCGACAGCAGCGCGCCGGGTTCCATCCGTGTCAGCAGGTTGGCCAGCAGCCGCACGTCGGTGTCGGTCAGCCGCCGCACGATGTGGTGGGCGGTGATGTCCGCGGGGTGCAGCAAGCCGGCGGCCTGGACCAGTTCCTTCAGCGCCAGCAGCGTGCTGTGGTGGAAGTTGTAGACCCGCATCGCCTTGTCCGGCACCACCAGCGCGCGCTCGCGCAGCGGATCCTGCGTCGTCACACCCGTCGGGCAATTGCCGGTGTGGCAGGTCTGCGCCTGGATGCAGCCCAATGCCAGCATGAAGCCACGGGCCGCGTTGCACCAGTCGGCGCCCAACGCCATCATGCGGGCGACGTCGAACGCGGTGACCACCTTGCCCGCGCAGCCCAGGCGAACGCGTTCGCGCAGGCTGACGCCGACCAGCGTGTTGTGCACCAGCAATAAGCCTTCCTGCAGCGGCGCGCCGACGTGGTCGCTGAACTCCACCGGCGCCGCGCCGGTGCCGCCTTCCGCGCCATCGACCACGATGAAGTCGGGCGTGATGCCGGTCTGCAACATGGCCTTGACCAGGCCGAACCACTCCCAGGGATGGCCGATGCACAGCTTGAACCCCACCGGCTTGCCGCCCGAGAGTTCGCGCAGCCGTTCGATGAAGGCCATCATCTGCAGCGGCGTGGTGAACGCGCTGTGCGAGGAAGGCGAGACGCAATCGACGCCCGCCGGCACGCCGCGCGCGGCGGCGATTTCTTTCGTGACCTTGGCGGCCGGCAGGATGCCGCCGTGGCCCGGCTTGGCGCCCTGGCTCAACTTGATCTCGATCATCTTCACTTGGGGCTCGCGCGCGTTGGCGACGAAGCGCTCTTCATTGAAGCGGCCCTGCTCGTCGCGGCAGCCGAAGTAGCCGGAGCCGATTTCCCAGACCAGGTCGCCGCCATGGACGCGGTGATACGAAGATATCGAACCTTCGCCGGTGTCGTGCGCGAAGCCGCCCAGCTTGGCGCCCTTGTTCAACGCCAGGATGGCGCTTGCCGACAGCGAGCCGAAGCTCATGGCCGAGATGTTGAAGATGCTGCACTCGTAGGGCTGCGCCGTGCGGGCGCCGATGGTGACGCGGAAGTCGGACGACGGCAGCACGGTCGGGAACATCGAGTGGTTGATCCACTCGTAACCCTGGCGCGTCACATCCAGCTGGGTGCCGAACGGCCGGTTGTCCGGCGCTCCCTTGGCGCGCTGGTAGACCAGCGAACGCTGCGCCCGGGAAAAGGGCGCCGCCTCGGAATCGCTCTCGATGAAGTACTGGCGCATCTCCGGCCGGATGTATTCGAACAGGAAGCGCAGGTGGCCGATCACCGGGTAGTTGCGCAGGATCGCGTGGCGGTCCTGCGCGAGGTCGCGGATGCCTACCAGCACCAGCGCCGCGAGCGTCATCACCACAGGCAGCCCGGTGCGCATGAACCAGTAGTGCCAGCAGCCGAATGCAAATCCCGCCACGCACGCCAGGAAGAAGGTGTAGCGCTGCGGGTAGTAGTGCAGGAGGTTTCGCATGGCTAAACGAAGAAGGCGCGCAGCGCCTGCGCTGTTTCCGCGTGCAGTTCTTCGGGGATGAAGTGCCCGGCCGGCATGCATTCGCCGCTGACCCGGCCGGCGCACTGCGCCTGCCAGAGTTCGACCGGCTTGAACATCTTCTCGATCAGGCCTTTGGCCCCCCATAGGGCCAGCATGTCGCAGGCGATCTTCTCGCCGCGCGCGCGGCTCTCGCGGTCGTGCTCCAGGTCGATGCCGGCGCTGGCCCGGTAGTCCTCGCAAGCCGCGTGGATCGATTCGGCGCGGCAAAAGCACCGCTCGTATTCGGCCAGCGCTTCCGGCTCGATGTAGCCCAGGCCGCCTGAGGGCCGCTGGGCCGCCCCGAGGCCCGAACGCCCCTCGGGGGCAGCGTCAGCGTGGGGGTCGTCAATCCGCCAGCCGCCCAGCTTGGCGTGCAGGTACATGCGGGTGTTGGCGCCGATCATGGTTTCGGGCAGCGGCGCGGGCTGGATCAGGTGGAACCAGTGGTAGTAGTAGCGGGCGAAGGTCATGTCGGTCGCCTCGTACATGTCCAGCGTCGGCGCGATGTCGATCACGCACAGCTTCTGCACGCGGTGCGGATGGTCCACCGCCAGCCGGTGCGCGACCCGCCCCCCGCGGTCGTGGCCGCACAGGTGGAAGCGGCCGACACCCAGCGCCACCATCACCTCCACCATGTCCTGCGCCATGGCGCGCTTGCTGTAGTTGCTGTGGTCGTCCAGCCCCGGCACCTTGGCCGAGTCGCCGTAGCCGCGCAGGTCGGGGATCACCAGGAAGAAGTGCTCTTCGAGCTGCTGGGCGATGCGGTGCCAGATCGCATGGGTTTGCGGAAAGCCATGCAGCAGCAGCAGCGGCGGCTTGCCACGCACGCCGCCGTAACGCACGTAGATCTCCGTGCCGTTGACACTGAAGCGGCGCACGTCGAAGCCTTTGAACCAGGACGCGGGATGGGGCTGCTGGTTGGGTTGCATCTTCTTTGCGTCTCCTCTTTGTTAGAGCGCCTTGGGAACCGTCGCCGCGAGGAAATCGTACACCGCCCGGATGCGCCGGCTGGTACGAATTTCGCGATGCACCGTCAGCCAGATCGGCAAGGGCGCAATCTTGACCAACGGCAGGATAGGCACCAGCTCGCTGTCCATGCGCGCCAGGTAGTCGGCCAGGAAGCCCACCCCCAGGCCGGCACGCACCGCTTCCCAATAGGCCACGAGGTCGTCGGTGCGCAAGGCGAAGGCCTCGCGCCCGACCGGGTGGCCGAAAGCGGCGAAGCCGCGCAGCATGGCTTCGTCGCGGTCGCTGCCGACCAGTTCATGGGCGAGCAGGTCGGCGATCTGCCGGGGCGTGCCGCGCCGGCGCAGGTAGTCCCGGTGCGCATAGGCGCCCAAGGTGACCTTGCCGATCCGCTTGGTCACCAGGCTGGCCTGGTCGGGCGGCACCATTCGCAGCGCGATGTCGGCCTCGCGCCGCAGCAGGTTGCTCACTTCGTTGCTGGACACCAGTTCCACCTGCACTTCGGGCAGCGCCAGCCGCATTTGCGCCAGCACCGGCGGCAGCACGAAGCAGGCCACCGGCTGGCTGGCGGTGATGCGCACCGTGCCCGACACGCCGTCTTGCGCGCCCGAGACGCCGCGCGCCAGCTGCAAGGCGCCCTCTTCCATCGCCCGCGCCGATCCGGCCAGCCGCAGCGCGGTTTCGGTCGGCAGCAGGCCGCGGCCGGTCCGTTCGAACAGCACCGCGCCGAGCTGGCTTTCCAGCTCGGCGATGTGGCGGCCGATGGTGGGCTGGGTCGATCCCAGCGCGCGCGCCGCGCCCAGCAGGCTGCCCTGCTCCAGCGCCGCCAGGAAGGAGCGCACCAGGCTCCAGTCGAATTGGGTATTCAAGATCGAATAGCTGCTATGGAAAGTTAGGCAATTGTGGAATACCGGCGGCCTTTCCACAATCACCCCATCGAACTTTCAACCGGAGCCTCTCGATGTCCCAAACTTCCTCAGTCCTCATCCTCGGCGCCCGCGGGCGCTTCGGCCTGGCCGCCGCACGAGCGTTCGCCCAGGCCGGCTGGCAGGTCCTTGCCCAGGTGCGACCCGGAGCCACCGGGCCGGCCATCGCCGGGGTTCGCTGGCTGGCCGCCGATCCGGCCGACACCATCGCACTGGCCACCGGCGCGCGCGGCGCGGATGTCGTGGTGCAGGCCCTGAGCCCGCTGTACACGCACAAAGCCTGGCGCGCGGAACTGCCGGGTCTGACTGAAGCGGCAGTCGCGGTGGCGCGCGAATTGCACGCCACGCTGATGCTGCCGGCCAGCGTCTACAACTTCGGCGAGGGCATGCCGCCGGTCCTGCGCGAGGACACGCCGCAGGACGCGACCACCTTCAAGGGCCGCATGCGTGTCGCCAGCGAACAGCGAATCCGCGAAGCCACCCAGGACGGCGCGATGAAGGCGGTGGTGTTCCGCAGTGGCGATTTCTTCGGCAGCGGCGCCGGTTCCTGGTTCGACCTGGTGATGGCCAAGGACCTGAAGAGCGGCAAGCTCACCTACCCCGGCAAATTGGACGTGCCAACGGCCTGGGCCTACCTGCCCGACCTGGCGCGCGCCTTCGTGAAGGTGGCGCAGCAGCGCCACAAGCTTGCGGCTTTCGAGACCCTGCACTTCGCCGGCCATCACCGCACCGGCCAGGATTGGGCGGACACGCTGGCGCCGGTTGCGCGCGGGCAGGGATGGCTGCGCGCCGACGCGCCCTTGCGCGTGAGCTCACTGTCCTGGCCGCTGATGCGTGCGCTGGGCCTGGTCATGCCGACGATGCGCGCCGTGTGCGAGATGCGCTACCTGTGGCGTACGCCGTACGCACTGGCCAACGACCGGCTGGTGGCCCTGATCGGCGAAGAACCGCACACGCCATTCGCGCAGGCTGTGCGCGCATCGGTGGCCCGCCTGGGTGCACCCGCGGCGCGCGGTCCCGTGCCAGGCATGGATGCCGGATCGAGTCCGGCATGACAGGAGTGGGCTGCTATGCGGCCGGCTGTGCATTGCCCAGCCGCAGCAGCAAGCCGGTCAACGCATGCTGCACCGTCGCGCCGCGAACGGCCGCCCGGTCCCCGTCGAAGCGCACGGTCTCGCTGGACAGCACGCCATCGACCATGTAGCCGAACCACACGGTGCCCACCGGCTTGTCCTTGCTGCCGCCGCCGGGCCCGGCGATGCCGGTGACGGCCACGCTGGCGCGAGCCCGTGAATGCCGCACCGCACCGAAGGCCATGGCCCGCGCCACCACTTCGCTGACGGCGCCGTGCGATTCGATCAGTGCCGCATCGACGCCGAGCATCCCGGCCTTGGCCTCGTTGGAGTAGGTGACGAAGCCGCAGTCGAACCAGTTGCTCGATCCGGCCAGCTCGGTGCAGGCCGCGGCGATCAGGCCGCCGGTGCAGCTTTCAGCGGTGGCCAGCATCCAGCCCCTGTCCTGCAGCAAGGCCGCGAGTCGTTGTGTCGTGTCGCTCACCAGGACCTCCATGCGGCGATCACCAGCAGCGTGCAGAAGGCCGCCACCAGGTCGTCGAAGATGATGCCGAAGCCGCCGCGCCAGCCGAAGCCGTGGAACAGGTCGTCGGCCCAGGCCACCGGGCCTGGCTTGACGGCGTCGAAGACGCGGAACAGCGCGAAGGCAGCAAGCTGCGCCGCGAAGCTCGCCGGCATCACCAGCCACAGCACGATCCAGAACGCGACCACCTCGTCCCAGACGATGCTGCCCGGGTCGAGCACGCGCATGTGGGCGGCTGTCACGGTGCAGGCCCACCAGCCGATGGCCAGCGAAGCGGCAATCACCAGCCCGATCCCGGCGGCATCCAGCCAGTTCTGCAGCAGCAGATAAGCGACCCAGGCCCACAGCGTGCCGGCGGTGCCCGGCGCGACCGGCGAGAGGCCCGCGCCGAAGCCCAGCGCGATCGCGTGCGCCGGGTGCGACAGCATGAAGCGCAGCGTCGGCCGCAATGTGGCCGGGCGCAGCGGAGGATTGAGCGGCGCGGTCATCGGGCCTTCGCCCTTGCCAGCGTGGCGGTCTTGCCGAACCACTCGGCCCAGTAGTCGACGACGGCCTTGATCTTGGGCAGCCGGTGCCGCTCGCCCGCGGTGACGGCATACACCGGCACCGGCCGGCGGTCGACGCATTTCTCCAGCACCGGCACCAGCAGCTTCTGCGCGACCAGCACGTCGCCCACCAGGGTCGCGAGCCGCCCGATGCCCAACCCTTGCAGCACCATGGTGGCGGCCATGTTGGTGTCGTTGGTCCGCCAGTGGCCCTCGGCCTGGAAGACCGACGGCTTGCCCTTGATCATGAAGGGCCACTGGTTCAGCGTCGTCACGGCGCTGTTGGTGATGAGGCGGTGCTCCTTGAGGGCCTCCGGCTGCGCCGGCAGGCCGGCGGCCTTGACATACGACGGCGCGGCGTAGAGGCCGCGGCCGAGCGTGCCGATCTGCCGCGCGACCACCGTGTCGGGCAGGTTCGGGACCGTGCGGATCGCGACGTCGATGCCGTCGCGCGCCATGTCCAGCAGGCGGTCGCCCACTTCCAGCTCGACCCGCAGCCGCGGATGGCGCTCGGCCAGGCCGTACAGGCTGGGCACCATCTGGTACTGGGCAATCACGGTGCTAGCCGCCACCCGCACCAGGCCGCTGACTTCGCGCGACTTGCCGGCGAATTCGCCTTCCAGTTCATCCAGCGTCGCCACCATGCGGCTGCAGTAGTCGCGAAAGGTCTGGCCCTCCGGCGTCAGCGACAGGCCATGGGTGGAGCGGTGGATCAGGCGGGCGCCGCAAGCCTTCTCGATGCGCGACAGGCTGCGCGAGACTTGGCTGACGGGCACGTCGCGTTCGCGCGCCACGGCCGACAGCGTGCCCAGTTCGGCCACGCGCGCGAACAGGTGCATGTCATCGAACTGGAGGTCCCGCATGGGGCCCATGTTAACCACGGCGCTGCCCATGGCTTTGCAGCGCGCGCAAGACCCATTTGCGGCCGGTGCCGTTTCCGGCTACCGCTCAATTTCCTAAAGTCCACTCACCCGATCAAGGCACCAGGAAAGGACACCGCCATGAACCACCTCAACAACCCGCTGGAATACAACCGGATGATGGAGACCGCCAAGAAGCGCGCATCGGAATTGCGCGCCGACGCGATCGACGATTTCTGGAGCGGCGCCGGCGACGCGGCACGCTACGCATTGCGTTCGGCCAGCCGCCTGTCGCACAGCATCGCGCGGCATGCGCGCATCCGCCGCAGCCTGGGAGGCTGACCATGCCCACACTGAACCTGAAGATCGCACCGCTGCAGAACCCCGAGCGCTACCAGCAATTGGCGCAGGCGCTGACCGCGCTCACGGCGGAACTGCTGGGCAAGCGGCCCGCCGTGACGGCGGTGATCATCGATGACCTGCCCGCCGCCCAGTGGTACGTGGCCGGCATCGACGTGCAGCGTCCCACCGCGATGCTGGAGATCAGCGTCACGCAAGGCACCAACACGCCGGCCGAAAAAGCCGCGTTCGTGCGGGCCGCCTACGAGGAACTGGAGCGCCAACTGGCGCACGGCGGGCGGCTGGAAGAAGCCAGCTATGTGATCGTGCGCGAGCTGCCGGCCACCGACTGGGGCTACGGCGGGCGGACGCAACGCGAACGCGCGCAGGCGCGCGAGCAAGAGGCTTTGTCATTGCGGGCTTGACCCGCAATCCATGTCGCGTGCCAGCATGGATGCCGGATCAAGTCCGGCATGACGTGGCGCTACCTCAATGGCAGGAGCCGTGCCGCTTCCTGAAGAGGCGCGGCTCCAGTGCCCCACCCGCGCTCCACAAGCCGCGCCGCGTGCTGCGCGCATTCATCTCTTCTTGCGCATAGGGTCCCGCGCGGCGCTGGTAGTGCGCCGACCAGGCATAGCCGCCGGCCACCAGCCAGGCGCCCAGGTCCTGCCCTTGGAGACTGACGCGGCCGACGCTGCGCTGGTACACGTCCCGCGCCCGCACCGACACCTGCACCTGCCGGTGCAGCACCCGTGCCGCCAGCGCATCGCGCGCCTGCGTCCCGAAGGCCTGGCAGATTTCCGGCGCGTCGATGCCTTGCAGGCGCACCTGCACAGCGCTGCTCGCATTCGCGGGCCGCACCCAGAGCGTGTCGCCGTCGGTCACGTGCGTCACCACGCCTTCGAGCATGCGTGCGCCGGCCGGTGCGGTGAAGGCGGCCAGCAAGACGGCACACATCACCAGTCGCTTGAGCATGCCCATCCAACGCGTCGCCAGCGCGTTGCGCCGACAAAGCTCAGGCGAAATGATCGAAGGAGCCGTAGCGGCGGTTGATCGACAGTCCCTGCGCATCGACCAGCCGCAGCCCGGTCTCCGTTTCGATGCCGCCGATGCGCGTGACCGGCGTATTCGCTTGCCGCGATGCGGCCTGCACGGCCTCGCGCGCCGATGCCGGTGCGGTGAAGACCAGTTCGTAGTCGTCGCCGCCGGCCAGCACGTATTCGAGCCGCCGCTCGGTGTCGATCGCGCCGCTGCACGCGGGCGTCATCAAGCCTGAAGCGACGGCGGTGTCGATGCGCGCGCCGACACCGGAGCGGCGCAGGATGTGGGCCAGGTCGCCCAGCAAACCATCGCTGACATCGATCGCCGCCGTCGCGACGCCGCGCAAGGCCTGGCCCAACGCTACTCTCGGCGTGGGCTGCTCCATGCGCGCGCGCGCCGCCTCGAATGCTTCGGCCGCCAGCGTGAGCGTGCCGCGAAACGCCTCCAATGCCAGCCGGGCCTCGCCCAGCGTTCCGCTGACGTAGATCTCATCGCCGGCCTTTGCGCCGGATCGCAACAGGGCCTGGCCTTGCGGCACTTCGCCGAACACGGCGATGCAGATGTTGAGCGGCCCGCGGGTGGTGTCGCCGCCGACCAGCTCGCATAGATGCTCGTCGGCCAGCGCCAGCAGGCCGCGCGAGAACGGCTCGAGCCAGGCTTCCTCGGCCAATTGCATGGACAGGGCCAGCGTGAACGCCAGGGGTTTGGCGCCGCAGGCGGCGAGGTCGCTCAGGTTCACCGCGAGCGCCTTGTGGCCCAATTTGAAAGGGTCGACCGTGGACAGGAAATGCCGCCCCTCCACCAGCATGTCGGACGAGACGGCCAATTGCATGCCGGGCGCGGGCGCGAGCAGCGCGCAGTCGTCGCCGATGCCCAGCGGGTTGCGCGAAACGGGACGTTTGAAGAAGCGGTCGATCAGGTCGAATTCACCCATGGGGCGATTGTCGCCGCAGTTGCGCGCGCCTGATCCCAGGCGCGTTCACGGGCCGCCTACTGCGGTCGCAGCGGCGAGATTTCGGTGTCGGCCCACTGCGAATGCGATTCGCTCGGCGGCACCCGCTGGAGATGGATATGCTGAATGCGAGCGAGGAGCGTCATGCCGGCCTCGCCGTGAGCTTTTGGCGTGGCGGCGAAGATGGGAAGAAGTGCGGTGTTCATGCTGACCTTTTCGGCTCGGTGTGAGTGACTGCATTAAGACAGTTGCCGCACCGGCGGGCCTAGGTCATTCGCCTAAGGCCGTACAACAGCTGAGCACGCGGCTGTCCACGAGCAGGTGGCAAGTAGCCAACCCGACGGTTGGGGACGCACCGTCAGCCCCGTCCTACAGTCGCGCGTGCTGCAGAGGCATACGATGGCCTCGTGCGAGACGCCAGCATCGACGACCCTACCATCCCGCCCCCCGGCAAGCGCTCGGGCGAGGGGATAGGGAGCATCGTTCCCTATTTGAAGAAGTCGCTCGCGGCCAAGCCGCAGGCTCGCACAGACGTTCTTGGCGGCCAGCGCCCCACTTCCGCACAGCCGGAGGAAGCCCAACCGAAGAGCAGGACGCTGGACGATCCTGCAGGGATCGAGAGAACCTAGTTCACCTGGCTGTGCTGCCGCCCCTCACGCCTTGCCGCGGAACCGCTCCGCGCCCTGCCGCACCACTTCCGCCAGCAGCCGCTCCTGCACCTGCTTCTCGCGCAGCCAGCGCGCGTCGTTGGTGCCCAGCTCGGCGTCCTCGCCGAGCAACTGCACCCCGTGGCTGGCGCCCAGCTTGCGGGCGTGGTCGCCGATCTGGCGCAGCGTGAGCGCGATGTGCTCGCGCAGCGGCATGTGCTGCCCGGTGACCGGGTCCACGTACACCGCTTCCAGTCCGAAGCGGCAGGCCTGGAAACGGTTGTAGGTGTAGACCATGTAGTCGTCTTCCTGCGGCATGAAGGGCTGCTCCTGCAGGAACCACGAGGCCAGCGACTGCACGAAGCCGGCCAGCGCGGCGGCGCGCTCCACCGTCAGCGGCGTGTCGAACACGCGGATCTCGATGGTGCCGTATTCCGGCTTGGGCCGGATGTCCCAGTAGAAATCCTTCATGCTCTTGACGACCCCGGTGCGGGTGGTCTTGGCGAAGAACTTTCCGAAGTCGTCCCAGTCCAGGCAAAAGGGCGCGCGCCCCGACATCGGGAAGGCGAACACCGAATTCAGCCGCGCCGAATCGAACTGCGTATCCTGCCCCTGCACGAACGGTGACGAGGCCGACAGCGCGATGAAGTGCGGGATGTAGCGCGACATGCGGTGCAGCATCAACAGGGCGCTGTCGGCGTCGGGGCAGCCCACGTGCACGTGCTGGCCGAAGATCGTGAACTGCTTGGACAGGTAGCCGTACAGCTCGGACAGTTCGCGAAAGCGCGGCCGGTCGTAGATGCGGCGCTCGTGCCATTGCTGGAACGGATGGGTGCCGCCGCCGACGATCGCGATGTTCAACTTGTCCGCCGACTTCACCAGCGCATCGCGGATCTCCGACAGTTCGGCCAGCACCTGCGCGGAAGAATCGCAGACGCCGGTGGAGATTTCGATCATGCTGGAGGTCATCTCCGGCACCACCGCGCCGGGCAGTTCGTACTTGGACATCAACCGGAGCATTTCGTCCGAGTAGGGCGCCAGGTCGTAGTCGTGCGTGTTGACCAGTTGCAGTTCCAGCTCGACGCCCAGCGACAGCGCGGCCGACTGCTGGAACGGCTCGAGCGCGGGCGCGGGCGCGGGCGCCACGCCCGGGGCTTGCACGGCCTTATCCACGCAGCTCTCCCGGCTGGGTATTGGGAATGGTTTCGGACGGCAGCGGCGTCGAGCTCTCCCCCGCGCGGTAGATCGCGAAGGTGGCGATGATCGCGCCCAGCACTTCCATCAGCAGGATCGCGGGCAGCGCGATGGCGGCGACGCGCGGCCCCAGCGTCAGCGAGGAAGACATGAACTGCTGCACCAGCAGCAGCGCCACCGACGACATCGGCGACATCGCGCAGCCGGTCCACAGCGCCTGGCTCCAGCTGGTGCCGCTGCCCCAGTTGGCCGCGCCCACGCCCACCACCTTGGCCACGCCGCGCGCCAGCACCAGCGCTGCAACCAGGCTGGCGACGGCAGGATTCCACTCGGCCTGCGCCGCCACCACCGACACCAGCACGAAGGTCAGCATGGTCAGCATCGAGGCGGCCGTGCCGAGCTGGCGCGGCCAGGCCCAGGGCCGCGGGTTGAGCTGCTTGAGCAGCATGCCGCCGAGCAGCGCCGCCAAGGGCGCCGAGCCGCCGAAGTGCGCGGCCAGCGCGGTGGCCGCGGCGATCAGCGAGATCAGCATCATCGAAGTGTTCTCGCTGGTCGGGCTCATGACGCGCAGCGCCATTCGCAGCGCCAGCGCCAGCACCGCGCCGACGATGAATGAGACCCCCAGGGTCACCGCCACCGGGAACAGCGTTTCGCCAAGGCTGGCCTGCGGCCGGTGCATCACGCCGGTCCGCGCGCTGACCAAGGTCAACGCGTAGAGCGCGCTCAACGTGGACAACACCATCGCGCGCTCGGTGACGGGGCCGGAGGCGCGGGTGTCCATCATCACGCGGCTGAGCACGGCCGGCGATGCGACCATCGCGATCAAGCCGACCGCCTCGGCCACGGTCGATTGCACGCCCATCCAGTGCAGCGTGTAGTAGACGCCGACGGCGGTGAGAAACGATTCGAGCACGCTTTGCAGCAGCACCATCGGGTTGTGCCGGAACCAGCGCAAGGCGATGCGGCCGCCGGCCTCGAACAGCACGACCGACACGCCCAGCTCCAGCAGGAACAGCGAGATTCCCTGCATCGGCCAGGCGGCACCGGAAAAGCCGGCCAGGCCGGCCAGCGCGCCGGTCATGGAATAGCCGACGACCTTGGGCAGGCCGGTGTGGCGTTGCAGCAGGTGGCCGGCGGCGGCGGCCACGGCCAGCAGGATCGACCACTGCACCGTGGGCAGGCCGGCCGACGGCTTCAGCCACTCGGCCCAGATGGCCATGACCTCGTTCATGTCAATGCAGCACGCGGCTGCTGCCGTCGTCCAGCACGAAGGACGCGATCTCCACCTCGAAGCGCTCGCCGTCCTCGGCCACGCAGAAGTAGCTGCCTTGCATCGTGCCCGACGGCGTGCGCAGCCGGCAGCCGCTGGTGTACTGGAACGCTTCCTTGGGCTTGAGCAGCGGCTGGTGGCCGACCACACCCAGCCCCTTGACTTCCTCGATCTCGCCGGCGGCGTTGGAGATGATCCAATGCCGCGAAATCAATTGCGCCGGCACCTCGCCGACGTTGGTGATGGTGATCGTGTACGCGAAGCTGTAGAGGTCCTGGCCGGGGGCCGATTGCTCGGGCAGGTACTGGGGCTCGACATCGACACGGAACTGGTACTTGGCCATGCGGCAATCCTACCCTTTCATCGCCGCCCCGCGATTTGCGAGAATCCAGGGATGAGCACAACCCACCGTATCGCCCCGTCCATCCTGTCGGCCGATTTCGCCCGCCTCGGCGAGGAAATCAAAAGCGTGATCGCGGCCGGCGCCGACTGGATCCACTTCGACGTGATGGACAACCACTACGTGCCCAACCTGACCTTCGGGCCGATGATCTGCTCGGCGTTGAAGCCGCATGCGGTGACCGCCGGCGGCAAGCCGGTGCCGGTCGACGTCCACCTGATGGTGCAGCCCGTGGACGCGCTGGCCCAGTCCTTCGCGCAAGCGGGCGCCGACTACATCAGCTTCCATCCCGATGCTTCGGCCCACGTGCATCGCAGCGTGCAGGCGATCAAGGGCGCGGGCTGCAAGGCCGGGCTGGTGTTCAACCCGGCCGCGCCAATGGATGTGCTGGACTGGATGATCGAGGAGATCGACCTCATCCTCATCATGAGCGTCAACCCCGGTTTCGGCGGCCAGAGCTTCATCGAGTCGGCGCTGCGCAAGATCGGCGAGGCGCGCAAGCGCATCGACGCCAGCGGCAAGGACATCCGGCTGGAAGTCGACGGCGGCATCAAGACCGACAACATCGCGCGGGTGGCGGCGGCCGGGGCCGACACCTTCGTCGCCGGCAGCGCGATCTTCGGCAAGCCCGATTACAAGGGCGTGATCGACGCGATGCGCGCGGCCCTCAAGGGCTGAACTTCTTGACCGGGTCGTCGGCGCCTTCGCGGACCTTGTCGTAGACCTGGTCGAGCACCGGGCCTTCGCCGGTGTCGACCTGGCCGCGTTCCACATCGTCATGCGCGGCCTTTCCGATGCGTCGCGCCGCGGGATCGCTGGGCGCCTGGCTGTCGGCCGACTCGTCGCGTTCGTGCGGTGCGCGCGGCGCACGTTGCTGGGCGGCCCCCTGCTGCGGGACTGTATTGCCCTGGCGCCGGCGGCTGGGCATGCGGTTGTGCATGACGGTACCTTTGGTCACTAAATACTTTCGATGGTGCGGCGCGCTCTTTCGCGCGGCGGTAGGACCATCCGGGGCGACGGTGTAGGAGAAGGGCGGGCGCAGCCGCGCGGCCATGTGGGAGCTGTCCTACCAGCGAACGGCCCCTGCGCCCACAAACTCGCCCGCCGCCCAACTACGAATGGTTGCGCATGAGCTTGCTTATGCTGGCGCATCGACTCGAAGCCCCTGTTCACAGCCAAGGAGATGGACATGGAATTGTTCGCCGCAATGCCTGAATGGCTGGCATGGTGCGCCGCCGGCGCCGCCGGCGCGTTCGGCCTGGCCGCGGTGGCCCGCGTCCTTGCCGCCGCGCTGGACCTCGACGCGGGCTGAATCCTTCGGTATCCGGCGTTGCGCCCGTGGCGCGCGCGCCCGTATTTGACAACAACAACCCCGCCACAGGAGTAGTGAATGGCCCAGTCCAAGCAGGATGCCCAGCGCAAGACCAAGGCCGGCGAAGGCGCCGCCGCCAAGCAAAAGCAGCTGGAGTCGTTCAGCCAGGGACCGGAGAACCTGCTCACCACCAACCAGGGGGTGGCGATCCCCGACAACCACAACTCGCTCAAGGCCGGCGTGCGCGGCCCCTCGCTGCTGGAAGACTTCATCCTGCGCGAGAAGATCACCCACTTCGACCATGAGCGCATCCCCGAGCGCGTCGTCCACGCGCGCGGCGCCGGGGCCCACGGCTATTTCGAGCTGACCCGGCCGATGGGTGAATACACCCGCGCCGACTTCCTGCAGGAAGCCGGCACCCGCACGCCGGTGTTCGTGCGGTTCTCCACTGTGGCCGGTTCGCGCGGCTCGTCCGACACGGTGCGCGACGTGCGCGGCTTCGCGGTGAAGTTCTACACCCGCGAAGGCAACTACGACCTGGTGGGCAACAACATCCCGGTGTTCTTCGTGCAGGACGCGATGAAATTCCCGGACCTGATCCACGCCGTCAAGCCCGAGCCGCACAACGAGATGCCGCAGGCCGCCAGCGCGCACGACACGTTCTGGGATTTCGCCTCGCTGATGCCCGAGACCACGCACATGCTGATGTGGGTGATGTCGGACCGCGCCATTCCGCGCAGCCTGCGGATGATGGAAGGATTCGGCGTCAACACCTTCCGCTTCGTCAATGCCAAGGGCGTGTCGCACTTCGTCAAATTCCACTGGAAGCCGAAATTGGGCAAGCACGCCCTGGTGTGGGACGAGGCCCAGAAGATCGCCGGCAAGGACGCCGACTTCCATCGGCGCGACCTGTGGGAATCGATCGCGCAGGGCAAGTTTCCCGAGTGGGAGCTCGGCGTGCAACTGGTGTCGGAAGCCAAGGCCCGGAGCCTGGGCTTCGACCTGCTCGACCCCACCAAACTGATCCCGGAGGAAATGGTCCCGGTGACCATCGTCGGGCGGATGGTGCTCAATCGCAACCCGGAGAATTTCTTCGCCGAGACCGAGCAGGTCGCCTTTCATCCCGGCCACGTGGTGCCGGGCATCGACTTCAGCAACGACCCGCTGTTGCAGGGGCGCCTGTTCTCGTACACCGACACTCAGCTGTCTCGGCTGGGCGGCCCCAACTTCCACGAGCTGCCGATCAACTAGGGCGTCTGCCCGTTCCACAATTTCCAGCGCGACGGCATGCACCGCATGCTGGTGGCCAAGGGGCAGGTGGCGTACGAGCCGAACTCGCTGGCCAGCGGCTCGGAGTTCCGTGTCGACGGCGGCCAGCAGGGCTTCCAGAGCTTCCCGGAAGAACTCGAATCGCCGAAGATCCGCCGCCGCAGCGCCAGCTTCGACGACCACTTCAGCCATGCCACGCTGTTCTGGAACAGCCAGAGCCCGGCGGAGAAGGACCACATCATCGCCGCCTTCCAGTTCGAGCTGTCGAAGGTGGAAGTGCCGACTATCCGCCAGCGCGTGGTGGACAACCTCGCGCACGTGGACGCCAAGCTGGCGCGCAAGGTGGCCGAGCCGCTGGGCATCGCGCTGCCGGACGCCAAGGCGGCGGCCGGCCGCGCCGGCTTTCGCGACGTGCGCGGCAAGCTGCCGGTCGAAGCGTCGCCCGCGCTCAGCATGGAGAGCCCGAACGTCAATGGCAACGGCAACGGGAATGGCAACGGCGCCGGTATCGCGACCCGCAAGGTGGCGGTGCTGGTGGCCAATGGGGTCGAGGTCGGCGCGCTCAAGGCGATCCAGTCAGCGCTGAACGATGCCGG
Organism: Ramlibacter sp.; assembly: GCA_028292245.1. Classification (GTDB taxonomy): domain Bacteria; phylum Pseudomonadota; class Gammaproteobacteria; order Burkholderiales; family Burkholderiaceae_C; genus Ramlibacter. Next base: position 9,164 of record JAQGMS010000255.1, on the reverse strand, counting down.
CGCCAGCTGCAAGATCGTCGCCGCGCACCTGGGCTTCGTCGCGACCTCTTCGGGCCAGCAATTGCCGGTGGACCACACCTTCACCAACATGCCTTCGGTGATGTTCGACGCGGTGCTGGTGCCCGGCGGCGCGGCCAGCGCCCAGGCCCTCGCGGGCAACGGCGAGGCGGTGCACTACGTGCTGGAAGCCTACAAGCACTGCAAGGCCGTCTGCGTGATCGGCGAAGGCGCGCAATTGCTGCGCAGCCTGGGCATCGGCGCCGGTGAAGGCGGCCCGGCCGTCCCCGGCGTCGTGATCGGCAAGAACGACCCGCCCGGCCGCGCGCAACTGGCGCAGGACTTCATGGCCGCGATCGCGCGCCATCGCCACTGGCTGCGGCCCAACGTCGACGCCGTGCCGGCCTGAGCCGATCAGGCTAGGAAATGTTGCGCTGATCGCGCGGCAAGCGGACGGTGAAGACCGTCCCATTTTTCTGCGTCGAAGTCACCGAGATGTCGCCGCAATGGGCGACCGCAATGGTTCGCGCGATGTGCAGGCCCAGGCCCAGGCTCGTGGCGGGGCGGCTGGAATCATCCGCAAGGTTGGTGAGCTGGACCAGCGGATTGAAAATCGCCTCGAAAAATTCGGCGGCGATGACCGGCCCCCGATTCTTGACACGCACGACCAATTGATCCGGCTCGCCTGCAACGGTCAGCGTCACGCTGTAGGCCTTGTCGCGGGACTGCGCCGCGTTCGTCAGCAGGTTGGTCAGCATCTGGTGCACGCGCGCGCCATCGACCGAAACAGACAGATCGCCCGAAGCCTCCAGCTCGAACGGGCACTCGGGATACGCGGCGTTCGCATCCAGCAGCGCGGCTTGCGCAAGTTCCTTGAAGTTGTGCCGCCGGTGGACCAGCCGCATCTTGTCGCCCAGCTGGGCGCGGGAATACTCGATCAGGTCGTGGATCATGGCGGTCATCCGGGCCGCGCTCAGCCTGAGGCGGGTGCTGGTGCGGTCCAGGCCGGCCTGTTGCACGCCAGGCTTGGCGAGATACTCCGCGGCGAGCGAGACGTTCTGCAGCGGGGTTCGCAGGTCGTGACCCAATATGGCAAGAAACGTGTCCCGGGTGTTCTGGGCATGCTGCGAGTACTTCTCGATCGACGCGGCCAGCGACTGGTCGACGCTTTCGTTGAATCGCATCAGGTCGTCGATGACCTCCGGCGAACAGGGCGCCGACTGCTCCTGCCACAACCGAAGAACGCTGGCGCGCAGCGCGCGGTACTCCGCGACAAGCTGGGCCAACGTGAAACCGCTGGCTTGGCGCAAGGCGCCGTGAAGCTCCGCCGCGCCGCCCTCCAACGGTTGCGTCGCGCCTTTGGATTTCTTGGTCTGCTCGCGCGCAGTCTGGTCGGTCTCCAGGTCGAGTGCGATCGCGCACAGGATTTCCTTGGCGTCGTCGCGCAGATCCGCCGCCGACATGTCCGCTGCGGCGGGCAACAGCGTTTTCGCGAAAGCCTCCCACTCGGCGAGGATCTCTTCGATGTTGTCGGTGATGAATTTCGAGAGCTTCATGTCTGCTGGAGGCGACAGGAATGATTGTCAGGTAACGTGACAAAGATTTGTTCACTGTGGTGCCGTTGACGCAAAACCCCTATTGCTGAGCTGGCCAGGAGTTAAATTGGCGCGCAATGGCTTTCACCATCACCGTCTTCCACGGCCCTCCGGTCCTGATAGTTGAAGGCGCCGGACCGGCGTCGATGGCCGATCTCTGCAGTTTCATGGACCTGGTGGCCGCGGTTGCCGCCAGGACGAACCAGACCCGCGTGCTGATGAACCTGACCAATGTGGAGATCGACCTGTCGTTCACCGAGCACCTGTCGTTGGGCAGCCACGCCGCCGAGAAGCTGCGCGGCATGGAGCGCGTCGCCTCGGTCGTCTCCGAGCTGAACAGAAAGGGCACCAGCGAAAAAGCCGCGCAGAAGATGGGGCTGAGGCTGCGCACCTTCACGTCGCTGGACGAAGGCATGCAGTGGCTCACGCAGGGCTGAGCAGTTTGCGCAGTCCCCGCGCGGCATGCGCAGGCCATGCCTTAAGTACGGCGGCGGACAATGGCGCACAATTCACACTCGAATGAGCCCTGAACACAGCACCACCCAAAACCATATACTCGCCGCCTTTCCCGCAGCCGAGTACGAGCGTCTGGCGCCCCACCTGGAGCTGGTTCCGATGCCGCTGGGCGAAGTGCTGAGCGAATCAGGCGGGCGGATGCAGCATGTCTATTTCCCCACCACCTCGATCATTTCGCTGCTGTATGTGCTGGAGGATGGCGCCTCGGCGGAGATCGCGGTGGTCGGCAATGAAGGCATCCTGGGCATTTCGCTGTTCATGGGCGGCGACACCACGCCCAGCCGCGCGGTGGTTCGCAGCGCGGGCCACGGCTACCGCCTGAAAGCGCACCTGTTACAGACGGAATTCAGCCGCGCCGGGCCGGTGCTGCGGCTGTTGCTGCGCTATACCCAGGCGCTGATCACGCAGATGACGCAGACCGCCGTGTGCAACCGCCACCATTCGGTGGAGCAGCAATTGTGCCGGGCGCTGTTGCTGAGCCTGGACCGGTTGTCGACCAATTCCCTGACCATGACCCAGGAGCTGATCGCCAACATGCTGGGCGTGCGGCGCGAGGGCGTCACCGAGGCCGCGGGCAACCTGCAGCGCGCCGGGTTGATCCGCTACAGCCGCGGCCACATCGACGTGCTCGACCGCCCGGGGCTGGAGACGGCGGTATGCGAGTGCTACCGGGTGGTGAAGGTGGAGTTCGACCGCCTGCTGTCGGACATCCCGCGCGGCGATACGGTCGAACTGGTGGCTTCTTCCATGCGCTAGACCTCTGGCCGGCGCTTATGTTTCCTGGCGCACAGACGGGCCCGGCGATGCCCCGTACCGTCGCCTCATGCATGTAGTCAAAAATGACGCCCTCACAGAGGAAGAAGCCACCACCACCGGAGGCGCCGAGGTCAGCCGGCAGATCGCGCTGCTCAAAGCTGGGGCGTTGCAGAACGCGATCCTGACCAGTGCCAACTTCTCGATCATCGCCACCGACGAGAAGGGCATCATCCAGCTGTTCAACGTCGGCGCCGAGCGCATGCTGGGCTACCTGGCCGCCGAGGTGGTCAACAAGATCAGCCCCAGCGACATCCACGATCCGCAGGAGGTGATGGCGCGCGCCCAGGCGCTGACACTGGAACTGGGGACCACCATCGCGCCCGGCTTCGAGGCGCTGGCCTTCAAGGCCTCGCGCGAGATCGAGGACATCTACGAGCTGACCTACATCTGCAAGGACGGCAGCCGCTTCCCGGCCATCGTCTCGATCACGGCGCTGCGCGACGACTACGGCGTGATCATCGGATACCTCCTGATCGGCACCGACAACTCGGTGCGCAAGCGTGTCGAATGGGAACTGAACGCGGCCATGGCGTTGGCCGAAAAGGCCAACCGGGCCAAGTCGGACTTTCTCTCCAGCATGAGCCATGAGCTGCGCACGCCGCTCAATGCGATCCTGGGCTTCGCCCAATTGCTGGAAACCGGCGCGCCCGCGCCGACGCCCACCCAAAAACGCAACATCGAACAGATCCTCAAGGCCGGCTGGTACCTGCTGGAGCTGATCAACGAAATTCTCGACCTGTCGCTGATCGAGTCGGGCAAATTGTCGATGTCCAAGGAGCCGGTCTCGCTGGCCGAAGTGATGGTGGAGTGCCGCGCGATGATCGAGCCGCAGGCCCGCCAGCGCGGTCTGGGCATGACCTTTCCGCAGTTCGATGTTCCCTGCTACGTTCATGCGGACCGGACGCGGATCAAGCAGGTCCTGATCAATCTGCTGTTCAACGCGGTGAAGTACAACCGGCCGCAGGGCTCGGTTTCCGTGGAGTGCGCTCCCTCCGGGTCGGACATGATCCGCATCTGCGTGCGCGATACCGGGCTGGGGCTGGCGCCGGAACGGCTGGCGCAATTGTTCCAGCCGTTCAACCGGCTCGGCCAGGAGTCCGGGGTGGAGCAGGGCACCGGCATCGGGCTGGTGATGACCAAGCGGCTGGTGGAGCTGATGGGCGGGAGAATCGGCGTCGAAAGCACCGTGGACATGGGCAGCGTCTTCTGGGTCGACTTCGAACTGGCCTCGGCGCCCCGGCTGACGGCCCTGGACTCGGACCACCAGGCCCCCGAGCGGTTGCGCGCGCCCGACGGCAGCCCGTTGCGCACCTTGCTGTATGTCGAGGACAACCCGGCCAACCTGGAACTGGTGGAGCAGCTGGTCGCTCGGCGGCTCGACCTGCGGCTGCTCAGCGCCGCCAACGGCAGCCTCGGCATCGAGTACGCGCGCGCCTGCCTGCCCGAGGTGATCCTGATGGACATCAACCTGCCCGGCTTGAGCGGTGTCGAAGCCATGAAGATCCTGCGCGCCGACCCGATGACGGCGCACATCCCCATCATCGCGCTCAGCGCCAACGCGATACCGCGCGACATCGAGCGGGGCCTGGAAGCGGGCTTTTTCGACTACATCACCAAGCCGATCGTGGTCGCCAAGTTCATGGACGCGCTGGAAGCGGCGCTGGCTGTTTCGCAGCAGGCGGCGGAACAGGCCGCCGTGGTGGTGCTGCCATGAAAATCTCCGAAGCGGAAATCCTGGCCGGCCGCATCCTGGTCGTCGACGACCAGCCCGTGAACATCAACCTGCTGGAGCAGACGCTGCGCGAAGCCGGTTACAGCGACGTGTCGTCGACCACCAGCCCGCAGGAGGTCTTCGCGCTGCACCGCAAGAACCGCTACGACCTGATCCTGCTGGACCTGCAGATGCCCGGCATGGACGGCTTCCAGGTGATCGAGGGCCTCAAGACCAACGAGCGCGACGGCTGGCTGCCGGTGCTCGTCATCACCGCCCAGCCCGGCCACAAATTGCGCGCGCTGAAAAGCGGCGCCAAGGATTTCATCAGCAAGCCGTTCGAGCTGGTGGAAGTCACCACCCGCGTTCGCAACATGCTGGAAGTGCGGCTGCTCTACAGGAAGCTCGAAGGCCATGCGGGCGAGCTCGAGAAGGCGGTGGACGAACGCACGGCCGAATTGCGGGCCAGCGAGGCGCGCTACCGCGCGCTCACGGAGCTGGCTTCCGACTGGTATTGGGAGCAGGACGAGAAGGGCACGTTCACCAAGGTGTCGGGGCCGGTGCTCGAGATGCTGGGCATCCGCGTCGACGGTCTGGCCGACGGGGCGCAGGGGGGACACGTGGAAGGATGGAACGAGGCAGAGCGCGTGGTGCTGCAACGCGCCATCGCGGCCCGCCAGCCGTTCCTGGATTTCATCTTCAGCCGGGTCAACCCCGACGGCTCGGAGCAGAAGTTCCAGGTCAGCGGCGAGCCGATGTTCGGACCGGCCTGCCAGTTCATGGGCTATCGCGGCATCGGCCTGGAAATCACCACCAGGCAACCGGCTCCGCGGCGCCCCGTACTGGTCGCGTAGGAGCGGGCCTACGCAAATTCAGCGGGCCTAAGCGCGCCAGCGAACAGAGCCGCGCGGGCCTGCCGGGTATCTTGGGCAAGCCTTCAATCAACTGGAATTTCCATGAAATATGCAATCGCCTTGTCCGTGGCCGCCGCGGTCATTTCCCTCACCGCCTGCCAGCGCGAAGTGGTCGTGCCGCCGACGGTCGTCAACGTGCCGGTGCCCGGCCCGGCCGGCGCGACCGGCGCCACCGGCGATACAGGATCGACCGGATCGACCGGTGCGATGGGCAATACCGGCAACACGGGCAACACCGGGTCGACCGGCAGCACCGGCGACACTGGCGCCACCGGCCAGCGCGGCAAGACCGGCGACACTCTGGTGATCGTCCCGGCCCCGGCCCCGGTGCCGGAACCCAAGCGCTGAGCATCGCAACCCATGGCTGACGACGCGCCCTTCTTCCACGAGAGTTCCGGGACCGTGCGCTTCTGGGTGCTGGTCGACGGAGCCCACATGGGCGCGAGCATCAGCCGCGAGGCACTGCATCACCGCTACCGGCCGAACTCGCAGGGCGAGGACCCGCTGGAAACCTATCGCGACAACGCGGCCGACATCGAGGCCGCGGTGCGAAGGCGCCTGGCGCAGGGCTCGCGCGAGCCGGTCATGCTGCGCGAGTACGACCTGCGCGCCCCGGGCGCGCAAGGTCCAGGCTGAACCCGCGCGCCTTCTGGCGCCGGAAGTCGCCCACACCCTGGAGCGACGCGGCGCCGGTCAGGCAGGAGCTGTTCGGACTCGAGCGGCTGGAGCAGCATGCGCAAACGCTGGCGGCCGCGCAGCCGGTGACGGCCAGGCCGCCCGCGGTGCTGTCGCTGCACCGCCGGCTCGACGACAACGCCCGTGTACTGCTCGCGGCCTATCGCGCCAGCGCCGCCGAGCTGGAGAGCGGCCGCAGCGTCGTGCCCGCCGCCGAATGGCTGCTGGACAACTACCACCTGGTCGAGGAGCAGATCCGGGAGATCCGCGACGACCTGCCGCCCGGCTACTACCGCCAGTTGCCCAAGCTGGCGGCCGGCCCGTTCGCCGGCTATCCGCGCGTGCTGGGCCTGGCCTGGGCTTTCGTCGCGCACACCGACAGCCATTTCGATCCGGCGGTGCTGCGGCGCTTCATCGCCGCCTACCAGCGCGTGCAGCCGCTCACCATCGGCGAGCTGTGGGCGGTGGCGATCACGCTGCGCATCGTGCTGATCGAGAACCTGCGGCGCCTCACCGACCAGATCAGCGCGGGCCGCATCGAACGCGCCGACGCGCAGGAGCTGGGCAACCGGCTGCTCGCGCCCGGGCACGCGCATTCGGCGCTCGAGGCCGACATCGCCAGCCGCGCACCGGGGCCGCTGTCTGAAATTTTCGCCGCGCAACTCGCCAAGCGGCTGCGCGACCAGGACCCGCGCACGACGCCGGCGCTCGGCTGGCTGCAGGAACGGCTGCAATCGCAGGGCACTTCGGTCGACGAGGTGGTGGAGCATGCGCACCAGCGGCAGGGCGCGTCCAACGTCACGGTGCGCAACGTCATCACCAGCATGCGGCTGATCTCCGACATCGACTGGGCGCAGCTGTTCGAAAGCGTGAGCCTGGTCGACGAGCGCCTGCGCGCCGACAGCGATTTCGCGGCGATGGATTTCGCCACCCGCAACCTGTATCGCAGCGCGATCGAGCAATTGGCCCGCGGCTCGCCGCTTTCCGAACTGGCGATCGCCGCCTTCGCGCTGGATGCGGCTCGGCTCGCAGGCGCGGCGCCGGCCGTCGCGGCGCAGGCCGGGCGCGCCGCCGACCCCGGCTATCACCTGATCGCCGAAGGCCGGCCGGCGCTGGAGCAGGCGATCGGCTTCAAGCCCCCTTTGCCGCTCGTGATCACGCGCTTCAACCTCGCGCTGGGCATCGGCGGCTATGTCGGCGCGATCGCGCTGGCCGCCATGCTGCTGCTGGCGCTGTCGCTGTGGGCCGTCTGGATGCCCGGCGCCGAAGTTGGCTGGCTGGCGCTGATCGCACTGGCCGCTTTCGTGCCCGCCACCGACGTCGCGACGGCACTGGTCAACCGCATGACCGCCTGGAGTTTCGGCGCCATCGCCTTGCCCGGCCTGGCGCTGCAGGGCGGCGTGCCGCCGGCGCTGCGCACGCTGGTTGCCGTGCCGACCTTGCTGACCAGCGAGGCCGACTTGCTCGAGCAGATCGAACGGCTGGAAGTGCACCATCTCTCGGGCACCGGCGGTGAGCTGGCCTTCGCCTTGCTCGCGGACGGTGTCGACGCGGACCAACCGGTCAGGGAGGGCGACGCGCAACTGGTCGTCACCGCGATTGAAGCGATCGCGCAGCTCAATCGCCGCCACGGCCCGGGGCCGGCAGGCGGGGCGCGCTTTTTCTTCCTGCACCGGCGCCGCGTGTTCAACGCCGGCGAGAACAAGTGGATGGGTTGGGAGCGCAAGCGCGGCAAGCTGCACGAGCTGAACCGGCTGCTGCGCGGGGCCACCGACACGACCTTCGAGCCCAACCTGCGCGGCGAGCCGCCGGTGCCGCCCGACGTGCGCTACGTCATCACCCTGGACGCCGACACCCGGTTGCCGCGCGACGCGGCGCTGCGGCTGGTGGGCAAGATGGCGCATCCGCTGAACCGGCCGCGTTTTTCGCAAGCCTTGCAGCGGGTGGTGAGCGGCTACGCAATCCTGCAGCCGCGCGTCACGCCTTCGCTGCCGGTCGGCCGCGAGGGTTCGTTCTACCAGCGGCTGTTTTCCGCGCCCGGCGGCATCGACCCCTACGCGGCCGCCGCCTCCGACGTCTACCAGGACCTGTTCGGCGAAGGCTCGTACACCGGCAAGGGCATCTACGACGTCGACGCCTTCGAGTCCGCGCTGGCCGGACGCGTGCCGCTCAACGCCATGCTCAGCCACGACCTCTTCGAAGGCATCTTCGCGCGCGCCGGCCTGGCTTCCGATATCGAAGTGGTCGAGGAGTTTCCCGCGCGCTACGACGTCGCCGCCAAACGCCAGCACCGCTGGACGCGCGGCGACTGGCAATTGCTGCCCTGGGTGTTCGGGCACCGCACGCTCAGCCAGGCGGTGCCGCCGGTGGGCCTGGGCAAGATGCTGGACAACCTGCGCCGCTCGATGCAGGCGCCGCTGTTGCTGGCGACGCTGGCCTTGTGCTGGATGCTGCCGTTGCCGGCCGCGGCGATGGCGACGCTGCTGGTCATCGCCGCCCTCGCCATCCCGGCTTTCCTGCCGGCGCTGTTCGCCATCCTGCCGCGCCGCTCCGGCATTCATGTGCCCAGGCACCTGCGCATGCTGGCCGGCGACGTGAAACTGGCCGCGCTGCAGACTTTCTTCTCGCTGGTCTTCCTGGCCGACCAGGCCTGCCGGATGCTGGACGCGATTGGCCGGACGCTGGTGCGGCTGGGGACGCGGCGCCATCTGCTGGAGTGGACCACCGCCGCGCAATCGGCGCGGGCGCCCCGCCTCGATGTGCGCGGCTTCTATCGCCAGATGGGCGCGGGCACGCTGCTCGGGCTCGCGGCTTGTACTGCAGCGTTGGCCGTCGCGCCGGATTCGTGGCCGCTGGTCCTGCCGTTCGCGTTGCTGTGGCTGGCGGCGCCGGCGCTGGCGCTGTGGGCCAGCCGCTCGCCCGCTGTCGCGCAGCGCGCGG